>NZ_CP076458.1:2798444-3109382 GCF_018866245.1 Novisyntrophococcus fermenticellae | reverse complement strand
AAGTACTGCCGGAAAAGATCGAACGGGTGATTGCCAAAACCTGTGAAACATTCCGTGCAACATATGAATTTGAGTATATTTTTGGAACACCTGCTACCATCAATGATGCGAAAAGCAGTGAAAGAGCAGAGCGTGCCGTACGGAAGATACTGGGGGAAGAAGGACTTGTTAAGTATGAGAAAACTCCGGGAGGAGAGGACTTCGCCTGGCTGCTCGAAAAGAAACCGGGATGTCTCGCTTTTGTGGGATGCCGAAATGAAGCAAATGACCAGAAGTACGCATTGCACAACGAGCGCTTTGATCTGGATGAAGAGGCGATGGTAAACGGTGCAGCCTTGTTCGTACAGTATGTTCTGATTACGCAGAGTGAAATCTGAGATTGGTGAAAGTCATACTTGACCTTACATGGAGGGCAGAATATACTGATATTAAAACACGTTGACGGATGGAGGAATAGAGTATGGCTTTTAAACCGCTGCCGATAGGTGTAGATGATTTTCAGGAGATGATTGAAAAGGGCTATTACTATGTAGATAAAACGTTATTTATCAAAGAATTGATGGATTTAAAAGGGAAAGTGAATCTCTTTACCCGGCCCAGAAGATTTGGAAAGACGTTGAATATGAGTATGCTCCGATACTTTTTTGAAATGGAACATTCGGATGCAAAGCGTGTGTTTGAGGGCTTGGCAATTATGCATGCAGGTGAAGCGTATATCAAACATATGTCAGGATATCCCGTTATTATGGTTTCTCTGAAATCTATGAAGCAGACAAGCTATGAATTATCTTATATGCAGATGAAGAAAATGCTTGCCGAAGAATTTGGAAGACATGATCGTATCTTAAATTCAGACAAGCTTACAGATGCAGAAAAAAAGCGGTACAGGGATATAAGGGATGTACGGGGCAGTGAGCCGGATTATCTGGATGCAATAAAGTTTCTCTCCGCATGCCTTATGAAACACTATGGCCAAAAGACAATCATTTTGATTGATGAGTATGATGTTCCACTGGAAAATTCTTATTTTGGCGGATTTTACGATCAGATGGTGACGGTCATACGCTCTTTGTTTGAGTCGGCTCTGAAAACGAATGAGAATCTGGAATTTGCGGTAATTACAGGATGCCTCAGGATTTCAAAAGAAAGTATTTTTACCGGATTGAATAATCTGAAGATTATCTCTGTTACCGATCCCACGTATGCGGAGCATTTTGGTTTCACGGCACAAGAGGTAGCAGAGATGCTGCATTTTTACGGAAGAGATTCATCTATGGATACGGTCAAAAGATGGTATGATGGTTACCTTTTTGGTGAAACTTTTGTCTACAATCCGTGGAGTGTCATTAATTACGTGGAACAGATATGGGCAAACGTAAAAGCCTTTCCGAAACCTTTCTGGTCCAATACCAGTTCTAACAGTATTGTCAGAAACCTGGTAGAAAATGCGGATATTGGGGCAAAGCAGGAGATAGAAGTTCTGATACAGGGAGAAAGCATAGAGAAGCCAATACATGAAGATATCACGTACGAAGACATAGGACCCGATAAGGCAAAAGAAAATTTATGGATTTTCCTGTATTTTACAGGGTATCTGAAGAAGACCGGAGAACGTATGGAAGGGAATGTCCGCTATATCTCCCTTGCAATACCGAATGAAGAGGTTCGCTATATCTATAAGAATACAGTGTTGTCATGGTTTGACCACAAGGTAAGAAAAAAGGATCTTACCTTATTTTACGAGAGCATTGTTCAGGGGAATATAGATGAAGTTGAGAAGACAGTAACAGATATGCTTCGTGAAGGAATCAGCTTTTATGATAATAAAGAGGCTTTTTATCACGGCTTTCTGATGGGACTGTTCAATGGAATGAAAGATTTCTATGCTTCTTCAAACAGGGAGGCCGGTGAGGGGAGATACGATATCTGTCTTAAAAGCCTGGATGTGAATCAGCCGGTTATGATTCTGGAATTGAAAGTGGCACGTAATTATATGGATATGGAGACACAGTGCCGGCAGGCTTTGAATCAGATAGAAATCAGGCGCTATGAAGAGGGATTGATGCAGGAAGGGTATCGGAAGGTTATGCACTATGGGATCGCTTTCTATAAGAAAAATTGCAGGATTATGCTTTCAGAAAACAAATTATACGAAAAATAAGAGGAAATAAACATGATACACTTACTTTTAGCTATTATTTACTTATCGTTTATCAGTCTTGGACTGCCGGATTCGCTGCTTGGTTCAGCGTGGCCGGTCATGTATAAGGAGTTTGGCGTACCGGTTTCATACGCAGGAATCATTTCCATGATTATTGCAGCCGGAACCATTGTATCCAGCCTGCAAAGCGACAGAATTACCCGGAAGCTTGGGACGGGAAAGGTTACAGCAATCAGTGTGGCGATGACTGCCTTTGCGCTGTTCGGATTTTCCGTCAGTCACTCATTTGGAATGCTCTGCTTGTGGGCAGTACCTTATGGACTTGGTGCCGGAAGCGTAGATGCATCACTGAACAATTATGTTGCACTGCACTATGCGAGCAGACATATGAGCTGGCTGCATTGCATGTGGGGTGTCGGTGCCTCCTTCGGCCCTTATATCATGGGGTATGCATTGACAAAAGGGAATGGATGGAATGCAGGATATCGTATAATTGCGGTCCTACAGATTGTACTGACCGTTATTTTAATTGTCAGCCTGCCTCTCTGGAAAAAACGTTCGGATACAGCTTCGGATGACAGTCCTCTGCCGGAGAAAGCACTTACTCTGGGTCAGATCTTTAGAATTCCCGGAGCAAAAGAAGTCATGATTACATTTTTCTGCTATTGTGCCCTGGAACAGACAACCGGATTGTGGCTCAGCAGCTATCTGGTACTCCATCGGGGAATTTCTGCTGAGACAGCAGCAGGTTTTGCCAGCCTGTTCTTCATAGGTGTTACGATTGGCCGTGCACTGAGTGGATTCCTGACTATGAAGTTAAATGATGCAAATATGATACGTCTGGGACAAGGCATCATAGCAGCGGGTGTCGTTATTCTGATGCTGCCGTTAAACCAATACGCAGCCCTGACAGGGCTGATGCTGATTGGGTTGGGCTGTGCGCCAATCTATCCCTGCATTATTCATTCGACACCGGAGCATTTCGGAGCGGATAAATCACAGGCAATTATCGGTGTCCAGATGGCGAGTGCTTATGTCGGGATATGTCTGATGCCACCGCTGTTTGGAGTGATTGCAAACCGAATCAGTGTTGTATTGTTTCCATTTTATCTGCTTTTACTTTTACTGTTCATGTTTCTTATGCACGAAATGCTGCTGCGCAGGAAAGCTGCGCAGTAGTCTGCAATTATAAGGGCAAATCCTTCTTCTGGAACCGTATGGAGCCGGCGGCATAGCATACAATCGAGATGCCTGCAAGAATCGCAAGCTTCCAGATAAATGCGGTATCAACGGAACCTGACCCTATGGTGGATATGGATTTAATATCATATAGACCAACCAATGTCAGTTTGTTGAAGACATCCAGCGCTTCTGCACCGAATCCCATCTTTACCATATCGCCGGAACCGAACATGCCGAGCAGGGAGGCAAGGAAGAACCAGACTGTGAGACCGCCTCCAAACCCCATGGCTTTTCTGCTCTGGTCAAAGATACAGCTGCCTAAGTAGCATATTCCTGCGACAGCCTCCACCAGAATATACATGCCAAGGTACATGACTATGATTTCCTTAGCATTGACATCATCCAGGAAGATGAAGGAAGCCCCCAGCCTTGCGGCACAGGTTATACCAATCATAAGCAGCGGTGTTGCCAACATAAAGATAATCTGTGTGTTGGTTACTGCCGAACGTTTTGTTGGTGTGGAAAGGACATATGCCATAGAACCCCGGTCTACCTGGTCTACAATCAAGGAATTTCCCACGATGACAATGAAAATAAAGATGGGCAGCAGTCCCATGATTGTATAATCCATCTGGTTAAACATTGCCGTAGTGTCCATATCCTGTAATGTTTCTATCTTCTCAGGATCAATACCCATTGTTTCTAACATCGTATTCATCATATCCTGGATGTCTAAATCACCACCGCTAAAGCAGCCCTTTACCTGGCCCAGAGCATAGGTATATTCAAAAAGATGGGTATAAGTATCCATTGATACATCCGTTTCTTTCAAAACATTTGCAGCTGTTTCCAGGCCCTCTTTACTGAGATTCATATCAGCGGATTGTTTATCAGCCATTTCAAATGCCGCTTCGTAGACCGATTTATCCTCGGATTTTTCAAAATCATCGAAGGAAAGCTGTGTGCCGGCCGTATCATTGTAAGAGGCCATAACATACAGATAGGAGTAGAAATCAGCCTGAGCTTGTGTCGTATCCTGCATGTTTTGGCTCTCTTGCATAATGCTGGTTGCATAGGTACTGACAATTGTCATCATGCACATCACCGCAACAATTGCAATCGTCAGGATATAATTTGACTTTATATTTTGTTTCATTAAAGGACTTGAATAGATTTTTGTTACTTTCCCTTCCATGTCAGTGTTCTCCCTTCGTGTAAATCTGTCTGAAATATTGATCCAGTGTAATATGCTGTTCCTTCAGTGAAGCAACCGAATAGTTGTTCAGCACATGAAACAGTTGGTGTATTTCTGCTGCCGGCATCTCTACCTGACACAGCAAAGCCTCCTGATCAACGTCCTTTATGTGACTCCATTCTGCCAGGAAACCGTTATAATCCTCTGGTGTTGAGAAACGGATATCAAAGGTCTTTGTTTTCCAATGCCGGAGAGCCCAAAGATCTACTGTGTCCACCAGCTTTCCATCCTTAATCATCGCAACCTGATCACATACATGTTCAATTTCCTCAAAAATATGACTGGACATAAAAATCGTCCGTCCCTTTGCTTTTTCCTCCCGGATTAATTCCAGGAAAGCGTCCCGCATCAGGGGATCGAGTCCGGTTGTGGGTTCATCCAGGATTAAAATTTCTTTATCGCCCATCAGCGCCGCCACAATTGCTGTTTTTTGCTTCATACCTTTTGACATTCGTTTCAGATTGGCGGTAGGGTCCAGCTGCAGAAGCGAGATTACATGGTTCATATAAGTAAAGTCATGAATACCCAGATATTCTGCCTGTAGTTTAAGAAAATCAGTTCCCGATGCCAGTGCCGGAAATGCAATTTCTCCGGGAACATAGCTGACGAAATTCATAATTTGGGTAGAATCTTTCCAGGAATTCAGGCCATGGACGGTGACACTGCCATGGTCGGCTTTTACAAAGCCCATCATGTGCCGGATAGTGGTCGTTTTACCAGAACCATTCGTTCCTACATATCCGAACACCTGCCCCCTGGGGATATCCAGGCTGATATCGAATACACCTCGTCCTTTACCATAATTTTTCGTTAAGTTATTTATCTGAATGACAGTATCCGGCATTATTTCACCCCCTCAAATATGCGGTCTTCCCTGTAGAACTGCATAAAATAATCTTCCAGTGTAAACGGGAATTCATGGAAGTCTTCTATATTCAGTTTTACAATGTCTGAAATCAGCTGATTCACTTTTTCATCATGAACATGCACTCTTGCACGCAGTTTCCCGGGATTCTTGGAAGCAAACTGGTAAGGAAGTTCTGTGAATTTCCGGTAGGATTCTTCATCTTTAAAGGTAACGCGGTATACTTTATCGCTTCGCTCCTTTAATTCATCTGCTATGAAGTGAGATACAATCTTTCCGTCTTTTATGATGGCAATTCTGTCACAGGTAGCATCTACCTCATGAAAAATATGGGAAGACAGAAAAATTGTCTTTCCCCGTTTCTTCTCTGATACAATGTAATCAATGAAAATCTGCTGCATGATGGGATCCAGACCGGATGTGGGTTCATCCAGAATCAAAATATCAGGATCGTGCATAAAAGCGGTAACTACTGCAAGCTTTCGTTTGACACCAAGGCTCATCTGTTTGGTTCCGATATTGGGATCCAGCTCAAATTTATCCAGCAGCATCTGACAGTAGGAATCATCCTGGATTCTCCTCATCTGTTTCATCATTTTCAAAAATCCGGTGCCGGTTATTCCGGCAGGAAGAGCAATTTCGCCGGGCAGATAACCGACGGTATTTTGGAGCCGGGCAGCATGAACCCAACTGTCTTTTCCAAGGATTGCTGTTGTTCCCTTCTGCGGCTTCGAAAATCCCATTAAGTGACGGATCGTAGTAGTCTTTCCAGCCCCATTAGGACCAAGAAATCCAACACATTCGCCTTTATTTACATTAATTGAAACATCAAAGACGCCTCTGCCATGCCCATAGTCTTTTGTAAGGTGTGATACTTCAATGATTGACAAACCTTTGCCTCCTATCTATCTGTTATGACGATTATTCAACGAGCTGTTGTACGATATGATTATAATTTGTTTTTCAATTTTATCAACCAACAAATTCATGCAAAGTGTCGGGTGCCAGGAAATAAATAGTGAAGAAACAGCTGGAAAAGCCAGCTTATATGCGGAAAATGTCTAGGGATGCATTAGAGGAAGTTTATAAAAATATTAGAATTGAGCATCCCAATATGAATAAAAGGATTGACAATCACATATACATTGGATATACTTGCACTATAATTTTTTAAAAGCTTTTCAAAATAATCTATATATTTTTTGTCAAACGAAGGCGTTTACTTTAAAGGTAAGCGTCTTTTTTTGTTTGTTTGGAACTACTTGTAAACTTCAGTTTGTGAAAAGAGAGGAGTCAGACTATGAAAAAGAACATGATAAGTATAATGGTAACGGTGGTAATGATGGCCGCATTGCTTTCCGGATGTGGGGATTCAGGTAAAACCTCAGGAAGTGCCACGACAGGCGCAAGTGATACATCTGCTGGTGCAGGTACATCTGGTGATTCAAAAAGTGTTCTAAGAGTCGGTATGGAATGTGCTTATGCGCCATTTAACTGGACACAGGAAACAAAGGAGGCTGCAAATGGGGACATGGCACTGCCAATTGATGGAACGAACTATTATGCGTATGGCTATGATGTGATGATGGCAAAAAAAATTGCAGATGAATTAGGGTGGGAACTGGAAATACATAAGGTGGAGTGGGATTCCATTGGAATGGGACTTGATTCGGGAGACTATGACTGCATCATCGCCGGAATGGGAAGAACGGAAGAAAGAGAAAAGGCTTACTCCTTTACGGAACCTTATTACTACAGAGACGTATGCATTACTGTTAAAAAGGGGAGTGAATTTGAAAACTTTACAAAACTTTCTGATTTTGAAGGTAAAGACGTTACGGTGACAACGCAGCTTGGAACTGCATGGGTCAGCCTGGTGGATCAGATTCCGGGTGCGACACCTGTTGCAAATTATGGGACGACAGCAGAATGCTTTATGGCAGTATCCAATGGCGTAGCCGATGCCTGCGTAATCGATCTTCCGACTTCTGAATCTGCGGCGATGACAAATAAGGATCTCAAGCTGCTTTCACTGGACGCTGATGATACGATTGAAGATCCGACAGGCTCCACGGATGTATGTATTGCGACCCGGAAAGAAGATACGGATCTGAGAGACAAAATTCAGGGAGCAATGGATAGTATTTCCTGGACGGATAAAGAGAAAATGAATGAAATGATGAATGAAGCAATCAAACTACAGCCAGCAGCCAACTAAATGGAAGGAGGAGCATCCATGGGAAATAAGTTTCTTTTGGCATCAGATCCGACAAATGCTCTGGAATGGATGATTTTTCTGGCGGGGAAATATAAGAGTCTGTTCGTACAAGGAACGGTAATGACTTTATATGTGGCCGTCATTGGAACCGCTCTGGGGTTTTTACTGGGATACCTTGTCGGAATTATAGAGGATATCAGAGTCAGCCGGGAAGGGAGTCCTGTAAAAAGAATTCTAGTCCGGATTTTGAAAGTAATATCGCTGTTGTATGTGGAAATTTTCCGCGGTACACCGATGATTGTGCAGGGAATGATTATCTATTATGGCCTGCGGCAGTCTGGTGTTGAAATCAGTTCTCCGGCAGCCGGAGTTTTAGTTACTGTACTTAATACTGGCGCCTATATGTCAGAGACGGTGCGTGCCGGAATCAAGTCTATTGACGGAGGGCAGCGGGAAGGGGCACTTGCCTTGGGTATGTCACCGATTGGGGCCATGTTTCAGGTGGTTTTGCCACAGGCTTTTCGTAACATCATTCCCGAAATGGTAAATACTTTTCTGACAAACTTAAAAATGACATCTGTACTGAATGTAATCGGAGTATCGGAGCTGTTTATGATGGCCAAGACAGCCGGTGGAAATTACTATAAGTATTTTGAATCATATCTGGTAATCGCACTCATTTACTTTGTGTTGTGTTTTATCTTCAACCGCATGTTCCTTTTGCTGGAGAAGAAAATGAATGGAAAAAAGGACTACGTTTTGGCAGTGGAATATATGGATAATGAATAGGAGGAAAATGTTATGGATGGAGAAAAAATCATCTCTGTTGAAGCGCTGAGTAAATCCTTCGGTGACCATGAGGTACTGCGGAAAATTGATTTTTTTGTCCGGCAAGGGGAAGTAATCTGCATCGTAGGATCCTCTGGCTCTGGTAAATCTACTTTGCTGCGCTGCATTAACAGATTGGAACATCAGACAAAAGGTAAAATCCTCTATCATGAAAAAGAAGTCCGGGACATTCAAAAAGAAGTGAATGTATATCGTTCAAAGGTGGGCATGGTATTCCAGTCCTTTAATCTTTTTGATAACATGACAGTTCTTGATAATTGTATGTCGGGAACACGTAAAGTATTGCATCTTTCCAAGACGGAGGCATTTGACCGTGCAATTGCAAACTTAAAAGCAGTGGGTATGGCCCCTTTTATTCATGCCAGGCCATCACAGCTTTCCGGTGGGCAAAAACAGCGCGTCGCAATTGCAAGAGCACTTTGTATGAATCCGGAAGTACTGTTGTTTGATGAACCCACCAGTGCACTGGATCCGGAGATGGTAGGAGAGGTGTTGCATGTCATGAAGGAACTGGCAAAGACCGGTCTGACCATGATTATCGTAACCCATGAGATGGGATTTGCCAGAGATGTATCTACAAGAACCATCTTCATGGATAAAGGCTATATTGTGGAGGATGATATGCCTGAACGGCTGTTTCAAAATCCAAAGAATCCAAGAACCAGAGAATTTTTAAGCAGATTTATCGCAGGATAGGAGGGAAGAAAATCAGATGGGAAATTATGTTGTGACATTTGCCAGAGGGTTTGGCACCGGGGGAAAAGAAATCGCTGCAAAGCTGGCAAAAAGCCTGGGTATTCATTGTTACGAAAACCGTATTCTGACGCTGGCTTCTCAACTGAGCGGTCTGGATGAAGGCATTTTTGAGGAGGTAAATGAAAAAGTCAGATCAAAGGGCGGGTTTTCAAGCTTTATGCGTGGACTGCCAAAGGCCAGGCACTATATCAGCAGAAATGAGGCATTTGTATCGGATGATACATTGTTTGGATATCAGAAGAAAATCATAGAGGATCTTGCAGAAACAGAGTCTTGCATAATTGTGGGGAAATGTGCCGACTGGATATTACGGGAAAAAAGTAATGTGGTCAGTATTTATATAGAAGCACCCAGAGATTTTTGTGTGAGACGTACCATGGAGCATATGGGTGTAACGAAAGAAACTGCGCATGCGACCATTGAGCATACAGACCGTTATCGTGCGGATTATTATGCCTATTATACAGGAGGAAATTATTGGACGAATCCGGTTAATTATGACATGACCTTAAACAGTGAAAGAGTCGGAGTGGAGGAATGCGTTACCCTGATCCGGAACTATCTGGAAATTAAGGGCTTATATAATTTTCACGATGAAAGAGAGGAATTGATATGAAATTAAAGGATACGGGACTGACAGAGGAAGAGATTAAATTAAAAGTAAAAACATATATGATTGAAACGTATGAGCGAATGGATTTTATTGCAGAGACGGCGAAGGGTATGTATCTGTACACACCGGATGGTACAGCGTATCTGGACTTTTATGCGGGCATTGCGGTAAACAGTGCGGGAAATTGCAATGATAAAGTGGTGGAGGCAGTCTGTGGGCAGTGTGCGGATATCATGCATACCTTCAATTATCCATACACAATTCCACAGGCCCTCCTGGCAGAGAAAATTTGTACCACTATAGGTATGGATAAAGTTTTTTTCCAAAGCTCCGGAGCAGAGGCAAATGAAGCGATGATTAAGATGGCGAGAAAGTATGGTGTCGAAAAGTATGGACCACACAAATACAATATTGTTACGGCTAAAATGTCCTTTCATGGGAGAACATTTGGAGCAATGAGCGCAACGGGTCAGCCGGAAAGTGCCTGCCAGATGGGATTTGGCGACATGACACCGGGTTTTTCCTATGCAGAATTTAATAATCTGTCCTCCTTTGCTGAGGCAGTAAATGAGAATACAATCGCCATTTTGGTCGAGCCGGTGCAAGGGGAAGGCGGCGTTCACCCAGCCTCACCGGAGTTCCTGACAGGGCTGCGGGCACTCTGTGATGAAAAGGGACTTTTGCTGCTGCTGGATGAGGTGCAGACGGGATGGTGTAGAACCGGGGCTGTTATGAGTTACATGAACTATAAGATTAAACCGGACATTGTTTCTATGGCAAAAGCACTCGGGGGAGGAATGCCAATCGGAGCCATCTGTGCAACGAAAGATGTGGCAAAAGCGTTTACCATTGGCTCTCATGGGAGCACATTTGGCGGTAATCCGGTCTCCTGTGCGGCAGCGCTCGCAGAGATTGATGAATTACTGAGGCTCAATTGTGCGGAGCATGCAAAAGAGATGGGGGATTACTTTTGCGAAAAGCTTTCACAGCTGCCTCATGTAAAGGAGGTAAGGCATCAGGGACTGCTTGTAGGGGTGGAATTTGACGAGACCGTCAGCGGACCCGAGGTGAAGCACGCTTGTCTGGAACGCAAACTCCTGATTACGGCGATTGGCGGGCATATTATACGTATGGTGCCTCCGTTGATTGTAACGGAAGAAGAGTGCGATAAAGCATATGAGATTATCAGAGCATCTGTGGAAGTGCTGTAAGGCATATAATAAGACATAGAAAAAATTTCACAAAAAGTTCACAAAATTTATTAGCACTCGCTCTTGACGAGTGCTAATTTTAGTGTTATAACATATATAGAACAAAGGAACAGGAAAGAAAAAAGATAAGTATAGACAAACAGATTCCTGAATGTTCTGGGTAACAAATGGACATCATTTATTATAGAAAGTATTTGAAAGGAGAGATGATTTATGTTGATGCCTAGTATTTTTGGAGAAAATGTTTTTGATGATTTCATGGGGTCTTTCGGAAACCGTTGGACAAATAATCTGATGAGAACAGATGTGGAAGAAAAAGAAAACGGTTATGAAATTACGATGGATCTGCCAGGAGTTAAGAAGGAAGACATTCATGCAGAACTGAAAGACGGATATCTTACAATTAATGCTTCATCGAACTCCAGTAAAGATGAGAAAGACGAGGAAGGTAACTACATCCGCCGTGAAAGATATTCCGGCAGCGCAAGCAGAAGATTCTATGTCGGTGATGCAGTGACACAGGAAGATGTCAAAGCCAGATTTGAAGACGGAACATTGAAACTGCTGGTTCCGAAGAGAGATACGAATCCGGAAGTGGAACAGAGACAATACATTTCGATTGAAGGATAGAGGAGGAAGATTTTATGTTAGCACCTGGTGTATTTGGAAGAGATTTATTTGAGGATTTCTTTAATGATCCATGGTTCGATGACAAAGACTTCAGAAGGGTTGAGAAAAAGCTCTATGGACATCATGCAAAGAATATGATGAATACAGATGTTAAAGAGACAGAAACCGGCTACAAGCTGGTCATGGATCTGCCGGGATTTAAGAAGGATGAAATTCAGGTATCTTTGGAAAATGGCTATTTGAGCATACGCGCATCCAAAGGACTTGATGAGGACAAAGAAGATAAAAACAGTGGAAAGTACATCCATCGCGAGAGATACGCAGGGGCCTGCCAGAGAAGCTTTTACGTTGGAAAGGAACTGAGGCAGGAAGATATTCAGGCATCCTTTAAACATGGTATCCTGAAACTGGATATACCAAAACCGGATAAAAAACAGATTGAGGCGAATAAATATATTGCCATCGAAGGATAACGGCCCTTCTTTATATAGATATAAGCACAAAAAAGGCACATCAAAATCAGATGTGTCTTTTTTGCATCTCTCAGACATTTCCTGCAGATGCCCGATTAATTCACTCCGGCACTTGTCACCTTCCGATAAATAATAAAAACTGCCAGAGTAATCAGAAAACTGATGCCAAATGGTAATAAAAATTCTATTGAAATAGGGTTATCAATTGCGCTTCCCGCAAGTACATAGGGAATCATCTTCGGCGCCAGACCAAGGACTGAGGCAAAGACATATTTGCTCCAGGGCATTCCTGCGGCTCCAAAAAACATGCTGGTCAGCCCGATAGGCAATGGGGTAATTCGAGCCAGAAAACAGGTAGCCGTATCGTTATTCTGATTAGAGGAAAGAAATTTGCGGACTTTTTCATTCTTCTCTACTAACTTTGTCACTTCTTTGTCACCTAATTTCCAGCCAAGAAAGTAGCTGATTGTTGTCTCACAAAAAATCCCAATCAGGCTTATGAGAATACCCTGAATCGGGGGAAAAAGGATTCCGATGGCGATGCAGATCACTAAGTTGGGAATTGCCATGAGAACAGGCCGGAGGCAATAGAGTCCAATAAAAGAAAGTGCGGCCCAAAACGGTGAGGCGGGTGTGTAATTGATAATGTCGTCAACCGTTATGGTGCGAAGTCTCGGAAATAATAATAAGGTAACCAGCAAAATTAAAATAACGGTTAATTGTTTACGGTGTGAATAAAGCCAGCGCATTCATAACATCTCCTTTAACGCTTCTCTTACATAACATTGAAGTAAGTATAAGTCGATTATAACAAAAATATGTATTCGTGTCAGTACTTATGTTATGAAAAGTGTATTGTATAACCATACACTTACTGTGTAACGATTTTACGTTGCGAAATACTCCTGCGGTACTGGGAAGGAGTGGTTCCTTCAAATTGCTTAAAGATACGCATAAAGTATTTATCGCTGGAAAAACCGCAGTTGCCTGCAATAATGCTAAGTGAATGAGAGGTACTGCAAAGCAGGTTTTTAGCGATGGCAATTCTCGTTCGATTTATATAGTTAAGGAGAGAATAACCCGTGTAGCGCTTAAAAAGCTTTGTTAAATAGGTAGAAGAATAGTTGAATCGCCTGGCCAGAAAGTCAACAGTAAGGGGTTCATTGTAGTGAAGACGAATATATTCTGTTATTTCAATCAAAATCCGGGGCATTTCACTGCTTCGGTATCGTTCATAATCATAGGCGGCCACCCACTAAAGCGGGGTATGATGGATGGGAGAGAAGTGATGATATAAACTTCCGTGGCCATTTCTTTGGACATTATCTCTCGGCTATGGCTTTGGCATACCGAGCTTGGGAACACTCTGGCCTCGCAAAATCCGGATACCGGCATGATGATGTACTTTCAGCCGATGGGGGCCGGTTATAATAAAATTTACAATCGTCCCTACGATAACTTCTGGTGTTGTACCGGGACAGGAGTTGAGAGTTTCACAAAGCTGGCTGATGGTTTCTATTACCAAAGGGATAATCATCTGCTCGTCAGTCAGTATTTCAATAATATCTTATATTTGCCTGCATATAATTTGGAGCTTCGTATGTCTTTTGACCGGAAATCGGGAAAAGGCAGTATTCGGGCAGATGAAATTACCGACCGGGAACAGAAGAAAGATAAGTCAGAAAAGAAGCCGGAGTTTCTGAAATTAAGTTTCCGCCTTCCGGCCTATGCCCTGGCAGCGTCAGTGCACACGAAGGATCGGATTACTTTTCGCCTGAACGGACAGGAGCAGGAGGTCAGCAATCATGAAGGCACCTATACACTTCAAGCATTTGTTAAGGCTGGCGATTGCCTGGATTTCTATTTTCCACAGACTTTTGAGGCGCATGGTACCGAGGATAATAGGCATTATATAGCATTTACCTATGGTCCCTATGTTATGGGAGCTCTCTTAGGGGAGCGCAGGCTATGGGAAGACCGTCCGGACGGTATCCTGGTACGGGCAGCCACCAGGGATGAGGAGACAGTACAGCACTTGACAGTAGCTGAAGATCCGGAACGATGGCTCGAAAATATTGCAGCAAAGTGGACCTGGCAGGAGCAGGATGAATATCTGTGGGCAGCGACCTTGACAGGCACAAAGGAGAAACTTACTTTTGTACCCTATTATGAAATTTATAAACAGCGATATGGAATCTATTTTCCGCTCACTAGGTTTATCTGCCAAGAAAAGACCGATAAAGAGAACCTTGGAGAAGCGGTTGCTGAGGTGGGAAGGCATGTGAAAAGAATGGATATTTTAAAAGATGATGGGAGAACAGAGGGGGAACATCCCCCGGATACCCATACGTATTGGAACATTATGTAAGAAAATCAAGGGTTTGCCGTGGAGAAAAATATAACCGTATCTGAGGCTTGTACAGGATGACAAAAGTTGCTATGATTACGATGCTTATATAATCCACTGTAAAAGTGCTGCCGCAATTAAGAGATTGCATGCAGCACTTTTACAGTGGATATCGTTCTATGATGCGCTTTAATCCTCCTTCAACAGTAAGAATTTCTTTGGAGATATTCCATAATATTTTTTAAAGCATTTGCTAAAGTAGCCGGCATCCGTAAAGCCGCATAACAGGGCTGTATTTTGTATAGAGGGAGAGTCGGAGAGCAGAAGTTCTTTGGCTTTTTGCATCCTGTAATGATTGATGTAAGTTCCAAGTGTAATATGTATCTCCTGACTAAAAGCACTGCATAGATATTGGGGGCTCACATATAGAGCAGAGGCGATCGTCTTTAACTGTAATTCGGGCTCCATGTAATGCCTGGAAATATAGTTTTTAGCATGCTGGATCATCTTGCTTCCACGGGTGGCTTTATTTTCATTCAGATTTTTCAATGCTTCACTGTAGGTGTCAAGGACCAGGTTCTTAAGATCCTCTTCGGATTTTACATACTGTTTTTGCTGCTCAGTGTCAATCTCTTTGGTTAGTTTTTCTAATGAATCCATTAATTCACGGGAATCCAGGGGCTTCAGAAGATAATCATGTACACCGAGCGTAATTGCCTGCTTGGCATATTCAAACTCACCATATCCGGTTAATAAGATAAAATGCGTATTTGTACGCCCATACAATCCCTTTATCATTTTCAGGCCATCCATAATCGGCATGGAGATATCTACCAGAGCGATATCAGGCCTTAATTCCTGTATCACATCCGTTCCGCTAACTCCGTTATTCGCTTCTCCAATAATTTTATAGCCATCCTGCTTTTCCATATAAGCATACATAGATTTCCTAAAAAAGAATTCATCATCTATAATTACCAGTGACTTCATTCGTTTACGCTCCTTTCGGCAGTGTGATTGTAACAGTGGTATGGGAATACTTTTCACTTTCGATCATTAACCCATAGGGAGGTCCATATAACAGACGAATCCGCTGATGAATACTGAGTAGCCCAAAAGATGTTTCCGATAGCTGTCGGCTGTCCAGCGATTGCCTTATGTGCATAAGCTTCTCGGGTGTAATTCCAGATCCATTATCCTTTACCACGATATGTATATTCTCTTCACTTATATGAACTGTAACGATGATATGACAGAAGGTCCCCGAAAATGCGTGTACAAATATATTTTCAATCAAGGGCTGCAAAGTTAGCTTCGGTATCCTTACGTTATCCAAGGGGTAGTCGGTTTCTATGAGAATTTTATAATCAGCATATTCCATAAAGCGGAGGCTTTCCAGGTAAAGATATTGCTTTGTCAGTTCCAACTCCTGTTTTAATGAAATGATGAACTCCCCCCTGCTGAGTGAATTTCTATAAAATCCGGACATTGAAGACAGGGCTTTAATTGCCATATCAGGCATCTGTAATTCAATCAGTGATTTTATCATATTTAAAGTATTATAGAGAAAATGGGGATTGATTTGCGACTGAAGAAGCTTTATCTCCATTTCCTGCTTTGCATTTTGTTCCGCATAAATATTTTCTAATAGAGTGTGTATTTTTCTCATCATAATATTAAATTGCTCATAAAGGACGGAGATTTCATCCCTGGAATGATAATTTGCCGTAATATTAAGATTACCCTGCGAGGCAGACTGCATCTTGCTGGCCAGCTTCTGGATGGGTGCGGTAACCGTTCTTGTACACAAAATTGAAAAGAGCAGAGATAAGAAAAAAAGTAAAAGACAAATCAGGATAATCTGCTGAAGGATTACGCCATGTTCAAGATTCATGTTTTTTACAGGAATCATATTGACTACACTCCAGTCCATGCCGGGATAGCTTTTCTTTATGAAAAGTGTATCTTCACCCCTGACTTTTGCCCTGGCTGTATTGGAGGATTTCAGAGCAGACAATCCCTTTGACGGAATCCCCATATATTCGAAAAAATTCTGGAAAATTCCATCGGAGTCAGTGGAAGAGAGAATCTGACCGGAGGAATCAATGATATAAAAATATTTTGCTTCGCTGTCCGGCAAATCACGAAAAGCAGAAGAAACATTGCTTTCCTTTATTAACAGTACAACAGTTCCGAGGTATTTGGTAGTATCTATGTCTGTTATCGGCTTTAATGCAATGAACATAGGCTGTGACTCAATCATCACAGGCCCAAGAAAATGAAATTCAGGGTCACTCTTCAGGGAATCCAAAAGGTCCCCGGAAAAATAAGTATCCAGTTCATCTGTAATGGCTGTACTGCTGTGGAACCAATGGTCTTGCGTATCCAGGATATCCCATTGGTAGATGTTTTTATGTAAACCAATAATTCTTTGCGCCTGTTTTGTAAGCGCAGAGTTTGTTAAAAACCGGTCCAGTGCGTTTACAGGAACCGTGGGATTCTGTTTCAAGGTCTCTGCTATTTCACTGTTAATGGACAGGGTAATCGCATAGTCAGTGATATGTCCTATTTTTTCGCGCAGATTATTTGTAATAATTGAAAGCTGCTGCTCGCTTGTAGCGGTCGCGTGCTTTATCAGTACTTTTTTAGAGGTATTATAAAAAGAAAATGCTGTTATGAGAAGAATAACGCTGCTCAGGCACAGATAAGTAATTAATAGACGGTTTTTCAAAGTAAAACTGGAAAAAAGTCGCAAAAATAGATTGGCTTTCTTTTTCATGTAAATGACCTCTTTCTTAAAAATTGTTGTTTTTTCTTGTCAGTATTATATGACATATACAAAGATATCTCAATAAATCTATTTATAATAAGAAAATCTTCCAACTCATCCAAAGAATTTCCATATAATTTATATAAATATTTTTATATAATCATGCTATAAATAAAGACAAGATCTAAATTGAAGGAGGATCAGTTATGAAGTGGAAAAATCTGACGGCAGTGAGTCTGGCTATGGTACTTTTTGCATCAATGGCAGGATGCGGAAATACATCCGGTGGGAGTACGGAGGAAAAGCAGAAGGAGTCAAGTTCTGAAAGTGGCGGTGCACCCCTTGTGATCAACTACATAAGTGCCAGAAGTGAGACAGATGGGACATTGAAGACGCTCAAGAAACTGGCAGAGGATTATGGGGAAGAGCATCCTGGGTTTGCATTTAATGTAGAGTCTATCGCAGACAGGGAAACCTATCTCCAGAAGATAAAGATTCTGGCATCCAGCAATGAATTACCGGATTGGTTTGATGCGGATCCGGAAGCCTTTTTTGAAGGACTTTGCAAAAAGGATTTGATTTATAGTGTCGATGACTTGTATGGAGAATTGGGAATTAAGGATAAATTCTTTGATATTGCACTGGACTACCCACGGCTAAGCGATGGAAGCAACTATCTTATGACCTGGCAGGGAAATGTGGAGTATTTCTGGTACCATAAGGATATGTTTGCGGATGCAGGTATTGCAGAAACTCCCAAAACATTGGATGAGCTGCTGGAAGTATGTGATAAGCTGCAGAAAGCAAGTATAACGCCAATATCTGCAGGTAATTATGATATGATTATGCGTTACCCGGCTTTTAAGGCGTTTCGTTTAGAAGGAAATGACTTTATAGATAATGCACGAATGGGAAAGGAAAAATTTAATTCAGAGACAGGAATTGCAACTGCGGAATATGCGCAGAAGATTGCAAGGTATTTTAGCGAGGGATGGACGAATTCAGACGCAACTGCACAGATGGATCTGTTCCTTAATAAGGGAGCTGCAATGCTTTACACGGGAAGCTGGGACACACCTGATTTGACGGATGAAGATATGGTGTTAAAAGATGATATCTCGATGTTTAAGCTGCCTGTCAATGGAGAAGGAGACACAACCACAGAGAACGACTATTATGCAAATTGCGGAATAGGGACAGCTATATTGAAAGACTCCATGACTGCAGAGATGAAAGACTTCGTCAAGTATATATGGGATAATTTTGCAGATACCGCCATGTATGAATTCAATGTGATACCTTCTATGATGCCCAGTGATTCGGAAAATTTACCGGAGCTGACACAGCAGATTTTAAAGGATCTGGAGAATTGTGGAACCTTTGCACAATGTTGGGATGTACGGCTGGATCCATCCACCAATGAGGTCTTTAGAAAAGAGCTGGCTTCACTTGGAATGGAAGAGTCAACGCCGGAGGAATTCTGTAAAAGAATGGACGAGGCCGTGGCACAGTATGCGGGAGACTATTTTGATATCCAATGATGTTTTGACAAGGCTGACCATTTAACAGGTAAAAAAGCGGATCCGGTATGCCGGGTCCGCGAAAGAAAAGAGGTAGATATGAAACCTAAAAATAAAATACAGCCACTTTATTTTGTATTCCCTGCATTTCTGATTTATTTTTTAACAGTAATTATTCCCATCATATGGTCTGTAGGATACAGTTTCTTTTCGTGGAACGGAATATCAGATATGAAATTTGTGGGTTTGGATAATTATATAAGAATGTTTTTCGACCATACGTTTCAGGGGGCTGTGGCAAATAATCTGAAATTTGTTTTAATGGGAAGTATATATCAGCTTCTTGTCGGACTTTTGCTGGCAATACTGCTTTCCCATATCACTAGGGGATGTAATCTTCTCCGGGTGATATATTTTGTACCATGTATCATTTCATCGATGGCAATCTGTCAGATTTTTTCGAAAATGTTGTCCGTACAGCCTCAGGGATTGGTATGCTTCATTCTGGAAAAGATGGGACTGGAACAGATTGCGCTTTTGGCAAACAGTAATACTGCTTTATATACGATTACATTGATTGACGGATATAAGTACTGTGGCCTGTATATGATTATATTTTATTCGGCATTTGTTTCTATATCAAAGGATGTATTAGAAGCCTCTATTATAGACGGATGTAATCTGATTCAGCAATATCGTTATATCAAGCTTCCGCTCATAAAGAACATCTTTTCTATTGTAATCGTGATGCTCATAAATGGCTGTTTAAAGACATTTGATGTGTTCTATATATTGGATAACAAGTCAAAATCCACAGAAATGGTGGCGACCTATATGTACAAGACAGCCTTCAACTCAGCGGATTTCGGATATGGCAGTACTCTGGCGGTCTTTCTTGTAATAGAATGCCTGGTGGCTGTGGGATTGATTAATAAGCTGTTGGGATCTGCGAAAGGAGATGAAGCAGGGGAGTGAAACATACAAAAAAACATTTTATATTAAAAAGTATTTTTTATATTCTTATCGTTATTGTGGTTGTTATACAGATATATCCCATCTTCTGGGTAGTCTGCTCCAGCTTAAAGACACCGGAGGAGATGACATATACAGCACAGTATTCGATTCCGTCAAGCTTTTATCTTGGTAATTACATTAGTGCGTTGACCATATCAAATATTCCCAGGTATTTTCTGAACAGCGTAGTGGTAGCCGTCTGCACATTAACCGGAATTGTAATATTGGGATGCCCGGTGGCATTTGTTATCAGCAAGGTAAAAGTAAAGTATGCAGGCACATTATTAGGATTTTTTCTTTTTGGTATGATGATTCCGGTATTTGCATGCCTGATTCCGATGTTTCAGATTTACAATATGATCGGACTTAGAAATACATATTGGGCATTAATTATTCCACAAGTAGGATTCGGACTTCCGATGTGTATCTATCTGTATACGGGATTTTTTAAGTTCCTTCCGGATTCACTTCTGGAAGCTGCAATTATGGATGGTGCGGGCATGGGAACTGTGTTTTTGAGGATTGTTGTTCCGATGGCGAAAAATACGACAATGACGGTGCTGACCTATAATTTTGTTTTCGTATGGAATGAATTTACCTATGCAAACACATTTATATCTTCTTCGGATATGAAGACGCTTCCCATCGGCCTAAATGATTTTGTCGGGCAATTCGGAAGAGTGGATTGGGGAAGTACTTTTGCTGCAATTGTAATTTCTATTCTTCCCACATTAATTGTGTATTTTATATTAAATAAAAATATTATAGAAGGTATGGCCGCCGGTGCGGTAAAAAGCTGATAAGAAGGGAGCATATGATTATGGAACAGGTTATAATGTTGAATAAAAACTGGAATGTACTGCAGGATGTACATGATACCGGAGAGAAGCTGGGGTTGTACAAGGAGAAGGAAGCTTTTACAGATACAATGTCTCAGATGTCCGAATGGGAGGAACTGGGCGAATTAAAACACCTTCAGTTAATCTTTGCGCAGAATCCTTACTTTGGACGGGAACTCAGATACTTTAATCAGGCTCCGTGGTGGTATAAAAAGGAGTTTAAAGTCAGCGGTGAGCATATAAAAAAGGCATACCTTAAGTTTTCTAATGTGGATTATTATTGCAAGGTCTGGCTGAACGGGGAATATTTGGGGGATCATGAGGGGTATTCAGCCCCATTTACTTTTGAGGTTCAAGATAAGTTAAAGTTTTACGAAACAAATGTTCTGACTGTAAAAGTCAGTTCACCGTGGGATGAAGAAGTAGAGTGTGGGGATGAAACAAACAGAACCATACTTGTCCGGAGAAGAATGGTGAAGGGGACATACGAGCATTCTGATACATTTATTCAAAGAGATGTCAATCCTGTCGGCATTTATGGAACGGTGGAGTTAAAGCTGACAGATGAAGCGTGCATTGTGGAAGAACCCCAGATTACCTATGGATTGGATCTGGATAAGAAAGAGGTCCTGGTTAAAAGTAAGGTAACGGTTGAAAACCTGGTTTTGGGACGAAAGTATAAGCTGAAACTGTATATAAAAGACAAGGATAATGGAATGATCTCCGGAGAGGAGACCTTACAGTTTACAGCAGATAAGGAGAAGATGAATCTGGAACAGACAGCAAAGGCAGAAAATATAAACCTCTGGAACACGTGGGATCATGGAGGTGCATGGATGTACCAAGTGGAAATTCTTCTGGAAGCAGAAGGAGAAAAAGTTACCGGAAAAGAGGTCTCTATTGCATTTCGAAGTGTAGAACTGGAGCGAACAGATGAGAAAACAATCTTTTATCTCAATCGAAAGCCCTTTTTTATCCGAGGTACGTCCTATTTTCCGGACAATTATATTTCGGCGATGTCAAAAGACAGGTATTGGAGGGATTTGCTAAATATAAAAGCGGCAGGGTTCAATCTTGTAAGAGTTCACGTACATACGGAGCAGAAAGTTTTTTACCGGTTATGCGATGAACTTGGAATTGCCGTAATTCAGGATTCAGAATATAACTGGACACATCCGTCTACGGATGCGTGGGCAGAGAAATTCATAAAAATTTACGAAGATAATATCAGGCTGTTGATGCATCATCCTTCGATTCTATGCTGGATTGGTATGAATGAGCCGGGGTGTGTGGATCCGGATGGGAAGACAAGGCAGAGATTCATGGAGGAAAACCCGGGACCTAGAATGTATGAAGAGATACGGGCAATGGATCCGGACAGACCGATGATCAAAGGGTCTTTTTGCGAGGCAGATATATTCAGTGGGGACAGCCATAATTACCTGGGGTCGTTATCTAGAGGTGAATATGGGGATATATACGGAACGACAGAAAAGCTTAATACAGAGTATGGCTTTGATGCACCTGCAGGTACGGAAAGCCTGAAAAAGAACCCAAAGGTATATGCGCGGTTAAAAGGTCTGGAAACTGATATACCAAAGATTCAGGATTATCAATATAAATTATTGAAATATTATACGGAGCATTACCGAATACAGAAATACCATCCATGCTCCGGGTATGTTCAGTTTATGTTTATTGACCTATGCCCGCAGAGCTTCTATGGGATTTACGATTGGTGGGGAATACCCAAAAAGGGTCTTCAGGCAATTTTGGAGAGCAATATGCCCCTTGGAATCTTTATGAAGTATAAGGAACAACTGGATGGAATTTACGTTGTCAATGATTCGGAAGAGAGCTTCGGAACCTGTATGGTTCAGTGGGTGATTACCGATGGAGAGACAGGAGAGATTATCCGGAAAGGAAAAAAACAGATAGAGTGCCGGCCAGACAGTGTTTTAGAGGCGGAAAAGCTGAACATAAAAAATCCGGGGAAAAAGAACTGGAATGTATCCTTAAAGTTAATGGATAAAAAGGGAGTTTGCATTGCAAGAAATTTTTATCAGAATATATTCCAGCTCTCTCCCCGGGTAGCAGGTCACCCGGAGCGGATGAGCCATGAACTTGGAATGCGCCTGTATTGGGCCTGAATTATGTAAGAATCCACTGCAAAAGTGCTGCCGCAATCCAGGGATTGTATGCAGCACTTTTGCAGTGGAGGTGTTTATTTACTTATTCCACACTTTTCAGGGCATCAATCATGTCGATATGATCGAGTGTCCGGTTGGTCATAAGGTTGACCATTAGAGCGAAGAAAAACGATATCACTACAGCATATAGATAGCTGACCGGATTTACGTGTGTTGCAAAATAGATGGAAGGCATTTTCAGTGCACCTGTGAGCAGACCACTGAGAAAACGCCCCAAAGGCAGTCCGACAACAATTCCGATTATGGTTAATATCAGGGTTTCTTTATTCACGTAGGAATGTACCTCTTTGTCATAAAAACCCAGGACTTTTGTAGTGGCCAGTTCTCTCATACGTTCTGAGATATTTGTATTGGACAGAGTGAACAGTACCACGAAGGCGAGCCCGGCGGCAAGTATGATGAGAATATAAACGACTGCATTGATCAGCTGGAAATTGTCGGAGAAAGAATCTTTTAACCCCTGTTTACTGACAGATGACAGTACCATATCATTACTCAGAAGATCTTCGGCGTAGGATACAGGGTCCTTACACTCCGCGGTAAGATGAGCCAGGATGGCATTTGGTTCATAACCGCTAAAAACAGATTGATATAAATCTTTATTTATAAAGACATTATTACCCAGATAATTCTCCATAATATCCGCTACTTTGAATTCCCCTTGTTTAAGCGCACTGTTTTGTAAAGACACGGTATCGCCTTTCTTTACGCCCAGCAGTTCGGCAGCATTTCGTGTAAGGTAAATGCCTGAAGCATCAACAGGTGTTCTCTTCCCTTGCGTATTTTCAGTATTAATGTAGCCTTCCAGAGAATCTTTTCCGGGAATTATCATTACCTGTGCGCTTTCAGAATGCCCCTTTTCATTATATACATTCATGCTGTCTATCAGCAGGTTCAGATAGTCTGCTATATTCTTATCCTCTTTCACCAAATCCAGGAAAGCTCCATTATCTTCGGGATTAACAACAGTCATCAGATCATACTGATAGATTTTGGAATATTGCTTTGGCAGCAGGTCGGTTACAGAATCCTTGATTGCAAATCCGGCAAGAACCAGGGCTGTACAGCCCATAATTCCAAAGATAGTCATGAAGAACCGCTTCTTATAACGAAACAGATTACGGACAGTGACTTTATTCAAGAATCTTAAGCGATTCCAGATAAATGGAATTCTTTCAAGCAAGACCCTGGTTCCCTTTGCGGGGGACTTAGGACGCATAAGTGATGCGGGCATCTGCCGCAGTTCATTTTTGCATGCAAGTATTGTGGCACCCGCAATACCAATCAGGAATAATCCGATTCCGCCGATTCCATAGAGCCAGTCAAATCTCAAATATACATTCGGCAGAACATAGAGACTTTGGAGTATCACAAGTATAATCTTGGGCAGTGCTATAAAACCAAATAAATCACCGATAAGTCCCCCCAGAATACAGGCCGAAACTGCATAGACCAGATATTTTTTGTAAATAGCACCGCTTGAGTATCCCAAAGCCTTATAAGCACCGATTAGCCCCCGCTCTTCTTCAATCATCCGGGTCATGGTCGTGAGACTGGTGAGAAATGCCACAATCAAAAACAATACCGGAAATGCTTTTCCAATGGATTCAATGGAAGACAAATCGCTTTCCAGACTTGTATAGCTGGCGAGGTCGGTACGATCCTGAATGAACCAGGTTGTCATCTCCAGGTCATCTAACTTGTCGTAGGCATCCTTTATTTTTTGTTCGGCCTCTGTCTTTTCCTTTTGATAGGTTTCCTCATTTTCAGACAGGTTTGCTTCATTATCCTGGAGTTCCTGCCTGCCGTCGCTCAGCTTCTTTCGCGCAGATGCAATCTCTGCTTTGGCATTCGCCTCCTCTTTATTTAATTTTGCTTCTCCTTCTGAGAGCTGTTTTCTTCCGGCGGAAATTTTTGCTTTTCCACTTTCTATTTCCGAACGTGAATCTTCCAGCTGCTTTCTGCCGGCTTCCAGTTTGGCTTCACCGGAGGAAAGCTGGCTCTCAGCATCTGCCAGCTGAGCCAATGCATCAGCCTTCTTTGACTGAAATTCATTTTTCCCTGTCTCAAGTAACTGCCGGGAGGCATTTAAAATTCCCAAATTGATTGCAGCCTGGATGCTCCTCTGACTAAGCTCTTCCGGGTTTGCTGCGGATGTCTGCATGATTGCGATGGCCAGGGCTTGTTGCTCAGCAGCTGTTTCTGCCGCGATTGCTTCCGGTGAAACCGATTGATCAGGGCTGCTCTTCATCTGCGCCAAGGCCTTTGTACATGAGGCATCTACCAGCGTGTTCCATTCTTTCGCGGGCCAACGTTCTCCCAGAGCCTGTTGCAATTCTGAAATACTGCCCGCCAACACGGACTGAGATTGATCGAGCGGTACCTGCTGATCCTTCAGGGTCTGTTCTGCCGCATGCAACTGTGCTTCGGTTTCCAAACGTTTTTGAGCCAGAGTCTTTTTACTTTCTTCTAATGCTGCAGATTGGGTCTCTAATTCTTGCTCCGCCTTTTTCAAAGCAGCTTCTCCATCTGCCAATTCCTTTTCAGAGGCATTTAACTGTGCTTTGTTATCTTTTATTTCCTTGCGTGCATCTGCGATTTTCTTTGATGCTTCTGCTTCTTTTTCTGCAAGTTCATCTTCTCCGGCTGTTAATTCTTCTTTTGCATCTTCAATTTTCTTACGTCCGTCCGTAAATTCCTGCTCGGCATCTGAGAATTTTTGATTCATCTCGGCTTCTTTTTCCGCAATCTCATCCCTGGATTCCCGGGTAATACTGTTATAGCGCGCCTTTTCCCGCTGCTCTTTAATTTTGGACTCTATGTTTTGGGAAACACGATCCACTTCCCTGCGATATTCCTCTGAATAACTGTCCAGTGGCTTTAAGCCAGCGATCGAAAGATAGACACTGGTATAGATGCCGCTGTTCACATCCGAAGGCGTAATATAAAAGGCATAATCTGTTACAGAAGCGGAGGAACGGAAGGCTGTGGCTTCGTTATTGCTGATATCCATAGGATCCACAACAACAGCAGTTATCTTATAAGTGTCAGTGGAAAAAGAAGGCGTTTCCTCATCGTCCTCCAGGTCATTTTCTGAAGAATCCTTTTTTTTCTCTTCGATGTACAAGGTATCACCCAACTTTTTTTTCGTATCATCCAGATACCGCTGAGTTACTGCAACCTCTCCCGAATTGGTGGGTAATGTACCGGCGGATGTATAAGGAAGATTGAGTTTCTTTGGACTAAGGGTCGTCACTGCAGCTGTGGCCTGAATATCCTTTACATCCGTATAGACGGTCTCACTATAGGAGCCCTCCACCTTTTCAACACTGCTTATGTCCGCCAGTGCGTCCACATCCTCCTGTGTCAGGCCCAGTGTGGACAAGATACGGATATCATATAAATTCTGTTCATCATAGAAACGGTCGGCAGAGTAATATAAGTCCTGGCAGGCAGCATAGATTCCGGTCAGGACAGTGACCCCTAATACGGTAATGGTCAGGAGAGACAAAAATCTTTTTTTACTTTTTTTTATAGAACACCAGATGTCTTTATTATACGATTTCTTCAATTATATCACCATGTTAAATTTATTTTAGATTTACAACACATGTATAATAATCATACAGACTGTTGTTTTTTGCGATAGAATAAATTATACTAATTCATAGTAAAGAACGCAACCAATAAATTATATAGATATGGCAGTAATACAACACAGACAGGGTATCTGTTGCCTATCTATCTTCAAGAACACGGTGAGGGAGGAATTTGCGAATGATGGTAAAAAAGGGAGACCGCAGAGTGCAGATGACCAGGCGAATGATAAAGGAGAGCTTTTTAGAATTGATGCAGGACTATCCGATTTCAAAAGTAACGGTAAAGATGATCTGTGAATCTGCTGATATCAACAGAAGTACCTTCTATGCCCACTACCTGAATCCCTATGATTTATTGAATCAGATACAAAAGGAGACTTTATCCCATATTCAGACGTATATTATGAATAAGCACTTTATCATAGAAAAAAATAAAGTTGCGGTTCCTACACTGGTACAGGTACTTGACTTTGCAAAAAATAACCGTTCTTTGTTTCGGGTTCTCTTAAGTGAGAGCAACAGCAGCAACTTTCAAAAGGGTCTGGAGTCTCTGGCAAATGAAAAGACCATGGAGGAAATTGCAGAGGAAGAGCGCTTAGAGGGAAGCGCATATGAATATTTGCAGATATTTGAGATATCCGGGATTATCAGTATTATGAAAATATGGCTGAATAAGGGGTGTGTGGATGAACCGGAAGAACTGGCACTCCTGATATCCAAACTGCTGTTTCAGGGAATAGGGGGGTTTTACCAATAGAAGGAATGATTATAAATAAATATTGTTATTTCGTATAGGGAATGGTAGAATAATGGATAATTATTAACAGCGAAAGAATATGGGAGGAGGAGCGGTACATGGAAAAAACAGAGAATTTGATTTTGGAAATGATTCAATTTGATGCAGGTGAACCTGAACTGGTTCATCATTTTCTGAAAGTCTATAATTTTGCAAAGTTAATTGGCAGTATGGAAAATATATCCCCTCGATTAATGGAGATTTTAGAGGCAGGAGCAATTGTACACGATATAGGAATCAAGGTTTCCATGGAAAAACATGGAACCTGCAATGGGAAGCTTCAGGAACAGGAAGGACCTCCTTACGCGGAAAGGCTTTTGCAGAAAGCGGGATATGAGAAGGATATCGTTGAACGTGTAAGCTATCTGGTAGCGCATCATCATACATACACAAACATGGAGGGAATGGATTATCAGATATTGGTGGAGGCTGATTTTCTGGTGAATTTATACGAAAATCAAAGTGATAAAGCAACCATGCAGACAGTCTATAATAAAATATTCAAAACCAAGGCAGGGAGAAAGCTTTGCCGTCAGATGTATCTTGTTTCTGATGAAGCATATGAAAACGCGGAAGTGGAATAAGGAGGAAAGATGTATTTTACAACGCATTATCAATCACCGCTTGGGCCCCTTATGCTTGCAGGTGATGGAGATCACCTTGTTGGGGTATGGATGGAAGGTCAAAAGTATTTTGCAGATAACCTGGGAGAGGAGACAGCTGAAAAGGACAACTTACCCGTATTAAAGGATTCCCGAAATTGGTTAGACCGATATTTTGCAGGCGGGAAGCCGGCTATATCTGATTTGCCGCTGGCACCAATCGGAAGTGATTTCCGTAAAGCTGTATGGAATATCTTATGTGAGATACCTTATGGTGAGATTACTACCTATGGTGAAATTGCAAAGAAGATGGCAGCCCGGATGAATAAAAAGAGTATGTCTGCACAGGCGGTGGGCGGTGCTGTCGGACACAATCCAATTTCCATTATAATTCCCTGCCACCGTGTGGTGGGTTCTGATGGAAGTCTGACAGGATACGCCGGTGGACTTTCTAATAAAAAGAAACTGTTGGAGCATGAGGGTGCGTACATGGGTAAACCATCAGCATTTAAGGAAGAATGAAAAGAAGAATTCGCAAAGTATATGATACGTACAAGGGTTTGATAATCATAGGGATTATAGGAATCCCCATAGGAGCTGTTGTGGGTCTGATAGATACGGTATTTGGCAGGATATTGTTAAAAATAACGGATTTCAGAAATCAGTATCCGCTTTATCTGCTTCCATTTCTGGCCTTGGCGGGCATTATAATTGTCTTTTGTAATAGGAAGTTCGGAGGCAAAAGCAGTGGAGGCATGAATCTTATATTTGCCGTGGGACATGGTGATGAGGAAGTAATTCCCTTTCGGCTTATTCCTTTTATTATATCAGGTACATGGCTGACCCACCTGTTCGGAGGAAGTGCCGGAAGAGAGGGGGTAGCGGTACAGATAGGGGCGGCCTTTTCCCATTGGGTGGGCAGCAGGCTGCCTGTAAAGAACAAATCAAATATTTTTCTGGTAACCGGTATGGCAGCGGGCTTTGCAGGTCTGTTTGAGACACCGATTGCAGCTGTGTTTTTTTCCATGGAAGTACTTGTCGCGGGAAGATTGGAGTATCAGGCATTGCTGCCGGCTGTTACCGCAGCCTTTACAGCAAGTACGGTTTCTAAGCTGCTGGGACTGGAGAAGTTCACATTTGCCCTGACCGCAAAACTTGATTTTCGTGCAGGTATGATATTAAAGCTGATTGTACTGGGTATGATTTTCGGTATGCTGGGAGGAGCTTTTTCATGGATATTGAAATGGACAAAATCGTTTCTTTCGCAAAAGATGAAGAATCCGCTGCTTCGGATAGCAGCCACCGGAGTAATTTTAAGTATTTTATTACTTCTGGCGCATAAAGGAAGATATTCGGGTCTGGGGACAAATCTGATCGGGAACAGCTTTCAGGGAGGGCAGGTTTTCCCCTATGACTGGCTGCTGAAATTTCTGTTTACTGTGATCACTTTGTCAGCCGGATTTCAGGGTGGTGAAGTGACACCTCTCTTTGCCATCGGTGCAAGTCTCGGGGTTGTGCTGGCAGGAATATTTCATCTGCCGGTTGAAGTAGCGGCTGCACTTGGATATGTGAGTATGTTTGGAAGCGCTACCAATACTTTCTTTGCACCGGTATTTATTGGCGGTGAAGTATTTGGATATGACTATATACCATATTTCTTTTTTGTCTGCGCAGCCGGGTATGTTTTTAATATGGATAAATCAATCTATACTTTGCAAAAAAAGCAATACAGATAACTACGCGGAAACTGTTCTGTCAGTCTCCGCCGTGCTGTTCTCTGTATGCAGAAGGCGATATTCCCAGCTTCTTCTTGAAACTGTTACTGAAGTAGTACTGGTTGGCATAGCCGCACCGGACACTGATCTCCTTTAAGGATAGATTTGAACTGATAAGATATTTACAGGCCTTTTCAACACGATGTGAGGTAATCGTATCACCGATACTTTTACCCCGGACCTTCTTATACAGAGAACTCAAATAAGCGGGGCTTACATTTACATGTTGTGCTATATCGCCCAGACTGAGTGTATTGTCCTCAAAATTGTCAAGTATAAAGTTATAGGCCAGTTCGCACACCTGATTGTGATAGGTCTGCAGCGAAGTATCCAGCTTGTCACAGACATGGATACATAATCGGTTCATCCATTCGTAGAATTGTTCATAAGTCTGAAAATAATCAAACTGGTTGTATACAGAGATGATTTCTGCCTCCAGATCGGAGGTGTCAATGTTCAACTCATATAAAAACCTTAAAATTCTTCCAAGCAGAGAATATATTCGGATAAACATTATGTTTTTTGCGGGATATCTTTGCGTTTGTTCCAGGAAAAAGACCTGAAGCCAGTTTTCTATGGACGGAAGATCCTTCTTACAAAGCAGCCGGATAAATTCTTCTTCACTCGAATCGGAAAAAGAGAGCAGGCTGAATTCCTGTCCAAGTGCCTCCTTTGCGTCAAATATGTTCTTGTGAGGGAAGAAAAAGTGGTATTTCAAAGCATGAGCTGCATTCTCATATGAGATGTGCAAGTCCCAGATACTCTTTACGATACTGCCGATTCCCACATTCAGCTTTAAGAGATTATCGGGATATTCCTCAAGCAAAGATGCTATCACTTTGTGGGTGGATTGGAGAAAGTGATTGGGGCTGTTTGTATTCTGGGCCAGAATACAGATAATCCCATTAAATTCTTTTACAAAGTACAGCTGATCAAAAATCCCGTATTTTTCACGGAGCAAGTCCATGATACGGAGCAGCTCCATCTGATATTGAGTAATTCCAAGCTCCTCCTCCATGTCAAGTGCATTTTTTATCTCAATCTTTATCGTGTTGAAATAGTCATAATCCAGATTCAGGTTGAGATATACCGGGTATTTCCCAAGATAAATCTGAGCCTCTTTTCCGGTGTAATGTAAAAGGTCTATAAAGAATTTTTCTGTCATAAGAGGACGGCTCTGGCTGATAAGCTCCAGATTATGGCGTTCTCTGTCGATCGTATGAAGTGCGTTTTCCACCTTTTGGGCCAGATATGTGTAGTCCAGAGGTTTTTCTATATAATCACAGACACCCAGACGGATTGCACGTCTGGCATATTCAAATTTATCATAGGCACTGATTAATATGATTTTGACCTGAGGGTTGATGGAAAGTGCCAGACTGCTCATAGAGATGCCGTCCAGATCGGGCATCTCTATATCAGATATAATCAAGTCTACGGGAGTCTGTTTCATGGATGCTATAGCGGCATTCCCGCTGTTTTCTATGTGTATGATTTCAGCATCCATGCTTTTCCAGTCAATGTTTTTGGCAATTCCTTCTGTTGAAATGAAATTGTCGTCTACAATCATGACTTTTTTCATGCGTTTTCTTCCTCCATTTGAGCAAAAATAATGGTGATTTTTGTGCCTTCACCGACCCGGCTTTCAATCTGAATGGAACCATGTCCGAAAGAAGGGCTGGATATTCTCCGGTTGACGTTCCCGATTCCAAAATGCTTGTCATAATCTACGGTTTTTTCTTCCAGAACCGTTCGCAGCTCATCCAATTGCCGGGGTGAGATTCCTATCCCGTCATCTTGGATGGTAATGATGACCGTATCTTCACCATAACAGACAAACAGCTTGAGATGTACCCTGGGAGTTATCCGGGAGATACCGTGCAGGATGCTGTTTTCCAAAAAAGGCTGCAGTGTAAAGCGGCACATCCTGTAGTTTTCAATCCCATCCTCCGCATGGATTTCCCAGGTAAGTGTGTCATCGTGACAAAGCTTTTCCATTTCCAGATAAAGACGGGCTATTTCCAGTTCATCTCTTATAGAAATCAGATCCCCGGTTTTTCTAAGTGTAAGCCTGTAAAATTGAGTCAGATCCGTAATCATCTGATTGGCAGTATCCAGCCTTCCAATTGTCTGGCAGGTTTTTATGGAGCCCAGGATATTATACAGGAAGTGTGGGTTAATCTGGGACTGTAAAAGTTGGTATCTCAGCTTTTCCTCTGAGAGTGACAGTTCCAGGATGGAATGCATGTTTTGGTTAATGGAAGTCTGCATCTTATCAAAGGTTATAATTAATTTATCAATCTCGTCATAAGAAGTTTGGTTTTTGGAAGAAGGAAGCAAATCATAGGAGGACAGATCCAATGGATTACTTAAACTGAAATCCTTCATCGCAAGGGAAAGCTTCCGTAATCTTCGGGTCAGATTTCCGGACATCGTAATAATTGTAAGTATGGTGAGCGGAAGAGCGATAACCAGGGTAACTATAATTGTCCGCAGTAAAATACGGGTGTTTTCTTTTATATAATTTTCGGGAATTTCCGTAATATGGTACCATCCGTTATTCAGTTGAACCGCGTGGTAATTAATCCCATCTGATTCAAACCTTATACTTCCTTGAGCCTCTAAAAGCGACATTTTATCTTCCGGCAGATGCGTACCGGAGAGGGTAGAATCTGTATGGGCTAAAATCTGCCCTGTCTCTGATACCAGGTAACTGGTGATGGCCGTGCCGGAAAATGCATTGGAAAGTGAGCCGGAAAATTCATCCGGGTTTAAAAATATAAAATAACCATATTCCAGGCTGTTATTTGCCTGATTATGGAGAATCCTGCAGCATGTAATAAGGTCTTTGGTGGAATACGCTTCCGACAGGATAAAGGGGAGCTCTACGTCTGTCTGATAAAACCAGATAGAGTCTGTTCCGGGATTCTCCTGCCAGTTCCCGGGCAGCCCAAATTGCGATATTTCGGAAAGGGGTAAGAAATATAAGCCTTCTTTTGCCCCCAATTTTGTATCAGGCAGAAAAACATAGATATGATAAAAATCAAAAGTAGTTTTAAATAAGGACACATCATTTCTCGCATTATTAAAAACAGACAGGGCTTCTGTAATACTTTCCCCTGTCCGGGTGAGGGAATACATGTCATATTGAATGGAATCGGCTACATTTTCTGCCTGTCCAATTCGCTCGTTGAACTGCATATTCAGCTGATCATCGGCCAAAATCGTAGAGCTCATGATTTTATCCGCCGCAATCCGATAGGTTATATGATAAAAAATACATGCGATAACAGCAAGAGGAAGCAGTGTGCACAGGAAAAATGCCAGCATTAATTTTGTCTGAAACTGTGAGCATATGATTTTTATGTTCTCTATTCTTTTTTTCATAATTTAGTGCCTTTCCTCAAAAGAGATTTTGTCTCTATGATACCACGGATTGCTCCGCACAAAAGTGCTTCCACAATCCTAAAGCCGTGCTTTTTCATGCCAGCATGAAACGCAGAATCTTTTGACCCTGGTATCATAATTATATCCATAGGAATAATTTATTTCAACGGGGATAAAAATAATATAAATGAATCGAAATATATTGTATTTTGTAAAAAATAAAAATTTGTTACTCTAATCAAAACAAGGAAACAGGGGAATGGCAATTACCATATTGCCGGAAAGGAAGACAGATGAAGAAGAAAATTGTCAGTGTAATGCTTAGTGCAGTTATGGCTGCCGGATTACTGGCCGGATGCGGCGGAGGATCAAAGGATAATGCATCAAGCGGAGGAGGGAGTGCAAAAGGCGATTATGATATGACCCTTTATAGCATCAACACCACAGACCCGGATTTCGACGAGTGGCTGAAGAATGTGGAGGATGCCACAGGATTAAAGATTCATGTGATCGCAGCGCCCACAGATTCCGATACCCGTCAGCAGAAAATTACGACAGTGCTGTCCACAGGTGATACCAGCGTGGATGTAATCGAAATCAATGATGAGATGAGTGCCTCTTTTAAGAATTCCGGATGGCTGGAAGGATTAAATGACACAGTTATGACAGAGGATATCCGGGGACAATTCCCTCAAGGGTATCTGGAGGATATGATTACGGATAAAAGCGGAAATATAGTAGGTGTTCCGGGATATTCCGGCTATCTGGCATTCTGGGTGAATCAGCAGATCATGGATGAGGTTGGCATCACAACCATTGATACAAAAGAAGACTTCATGAAATATATGAAGGCTGTTTCAGGTAACGGAAGGTATGGATATGGGGGTTCCTGGGAAAAGACATATTCCTTTAATGAAATCGCACAGTTTGTTAATATGTTCGGAGGGGATTATTTTGACTGGACAAACCCGGCGAACAAGGAAGCAATCCAGTTCCTGCATGATATGGTTGCGGATGGAAACACTCCAATCGACCAGATTGCAGACAAGTATGAGCAGATGAATCCTAAGATAAATGATGGAAAGTATGGAAGCTGGTTTATGTGGGGACTCGGAACCGATTATGAGAAGGCAGGTATGCTGGGAGCGGATAAGGTTCACATGGCAATGGTACCAGATTTCAGCGGAAAAGGTGAGAGAGCCATCTTTACAGATTCCTGGAGTTATGTACTCAGTAAATCTTCTAAGAATAAAGATGCCGCACTTAAATTCCTAAAGTACATGGCAGATGAAGGCGGAATGGAGGCATCCTATAAAGCCTTTGACCGCTATCCGGCACGTGCTGATGTGGCAGAAAAAATAGTTCCGGATACAGATCCTGCAAAGGAGATGTACAGCAGATATGCAGCAGAATGCAATGTAAAGGGACGTCCGATGCTTCCTCAGACTATGGAATTTATCTCAGACATAGGAACAATCTTCCAATCCTGTATGAAAGATGAGATTACGGTGGATGAGTTCTGCACGAAGGCACAGGAAATGGTGGACAAGTACAGCAAATGATCATACGACACCGCAGTAAATCATTTCCTGCGGTGTCGTATCTTATTAAAAAAGGAGGCGTTTTCGTGACTATAAGCAAAAAATCCATGAAATGGATTCCCTGGATTCTGATTCTTCCGGTTGTATTGATTCGCGGATTCACTACACTATATCCTATTTTTGCAACTTTTAAAAACAGTTTATTTGATATCAAGGTTTTGTCCGGTGTTCATGAATTTGTGGGATTAAGCAATTATGTAAATGTATTTAAAGATCAGAAGATTATCACATCCATAAGCTTTACCCTGCTTTTCGTGGTGGTTTCCATGGTATTTCATATCGTTCTGGGTGTCTGCCTGGCACTGATTCTGAATATGAAATTCAAGGGACGCCGCTTCCTTCGGACAATTGTCCTGATTCCATGGGCAATGCCTGCTGTTGTAGTGGGCATGGCTGCGAAATGGGGATTTAATAATGACTATGGGCTGATAAATGACCTGATTCGGCGTTTTGTATCAGATTTCCAATTTAACTGGCTGATTAATACCGGTTCAGCAAGAGCTGCCGTAATCATTATGGATCTCTGGAAAGACCTTCCTTTCTTTGCCATACTGGTATTGTCCGGACTTCAGTTTATATCCGGTGACATCTATGAAGCGGCAAAGGTGGACGGAGCAAATGGAGTACAGAGCTTCTTTCGGATTACACTGCCGCTTATTACAAAGAATGTAATTACATTGTGTATTCCATTTACTTTGTGGAGGCTGACTACTTTTGACCTGGTGTATGCGATGACCTCAGGCGGGCCTGGAGAAGATACGTCGCTGATAGCTTACCGTATCACCATGGAGGCTTTTACGAACTTAAATGTCGGCTATGCGTCTACTCTGGCGGTTATGCTGTTCGCTGTCATGGCATTGTTCAGCTGGTTTAACATAAGGGTTATGAACAAAATAGAAAGTTAGGAGGGAAACCTGGGATGAATGACTCGAAAAAATACAGGGTTTATAGAGGCTGTGTGACTGCCGGGAGGTGGATTCTCTTTGCAGTGGTAGCATTTCTGATACTTTTTCCCGTGTACTGGATTTTTATATCCTCTATTACACCTCCGGGAGAATTATTTAAAATGCCCATCGATTATTTACCGGACAACCCAACCCTGGATAGTTATAAATTTCTTATTGAAAATGTCGGGCTTTTTGCTAAAATAGGAAATACAATACTTATTGTAGGTATTACGCTGCTCATAAGTACTGTCATATGCTCCATGGCTGCCTATGCATTTTCCAGATTTCAATCAAAGGGGATTTCAATTGCGTTTGCCTTTATAATTGCAACGATGCTGATTCCTGAGGTGGTCACTGCAAGACCATTATATGAATTTATGCAGAAAGTAGGCTTATACGATACTTACCCCGGATTAATCATTCTTTACATCAGCGCTGTAATACCGTTTACAGTTTTGATTTTAAGAAACTTTGCCGGAGAAATACCAATCTCTCTGGAAGAAGCCGCTTCCATTGATGGCGCTACCTTCACGCAAAGGTTATTTCAGGTAGTGCTGCCCTTGATGAAGCCGGCAATTGCAACCGTGTGTATTATTAATTTTATCACCTGTCTGAATAACTTCTTTACACCATTGTACTATTCAAATGGAATACAGGTGCTTTCGGTTGCAATTGTCCAGCTTCCTCTGCGGGATAACATGTATGGTGTGCCGTGGGATCTGGTAAGTGCTATGGGATGGATTATTCTATTACCCATTATTATCTTCGTAGCCGTTTTTGAAAAGCAGATTATGGATGGTATCATGGCAGGTGGTGTCAAGGCCTAATTACTTTATGATACCAGGGCCAAAGTGCGGAGCAATCCGTAGTATCATAGGGTCAAAAGGCTTTTTGACCCTTACATCATTTTATTTGAAAGGCAAGGTGAAAGTTATGTATGATTTATATGGAGGAAGCTTAAGCTCTCTGCCCATGGCAAAACATGTAAAGAGCAGATCAATCAATGCAGAAAATCCAAGAGGCGAAAAAGGAAGAGGCGGAATGGCCGCCAGCCATCTGGGACCATCCAGAAAAGGGAGCCCCTGCCTTAAGGATATCCAAAGTGGGGAGACGGTGACACTGGCTGAGATGGAAGGACCGGGCGTTATCAATCATATCTGGATTACAGTAACAGATAAGACCACAGAGGCAGATTGTTTTGTTTTGCGTGATCTGGTAATCCGTATGTATTGGGATGACGAAGAAGAACCTTCTGTAGAGAGTCCTTTAGGTGACTTCTTCTGCTGTGGCTTTGGCAGAGAGTGTGACGTGAACTCTCTCCCAATTGTGGTAGTACCAAGCCGTGGACTGAACAGCTATTTTCAGATGCCTTTTCGGAAGAAAGCCCGGATTACTCTGGAGAATCAGCATGCAAATGCTATTCCTGCATTTTTTTATCAGGTTGATTATGCCCTGCATGAGGAACTTCCGGAGGATATCACTTACTTCCATGCACAGTGGAGAAGGAAAAAACTTACCGAGCTGCAGAAGGATTATGTGATTTTGGATCAGGTCAAGGGAAAAGGTCACTATGTAGGCACATATATGGCACTGACAACTTTGGAACGCTATTGGTGGGGCGAAGGTGAAGTGAAGTTTTATCTGGATGGAGATGAAGAATATCCAACAATATGCGGCACGGGAACAGAAGATTATTTTGGAGGCTCCTGGAGCTTTGCAAAGCAGGTGGATGGAAAGACAGTGGAGCAGAACTACTGCACGCCGTATCTTGGATATCCTTATTATTCCAGTCATGATGAAACAATCCATAACCTGTATCATAATGATGACTGTATGCCGATGCGTGGATTTTATCGCTGGCATATACAGGATCCCATCTGCTTTGAAGAAGAACTTAAGGTAACAATTCAGCAGATCGGTGTGGGGTACAGAGGACTTTTTGAACGCCAGGATGATGTTGCAAGTGTTGCTTATTGGTATCAGTCATTGCCACATCAGGCTTTTCCACCGCTTCCTGAGAAAGAAGACAGATGGCCCAGATAAAGGGGTGAGTCGTGAAAAAGAAATTATTGGGGATTTTATTAGGTATCAGTTTACTCCTGACGGGGTGCGGCAAAAAGGAAGTTCAGCCGCAGCAGAAATTAAAAAAGGAATACCAGGATGAAATTACCTTGCTGCATATTCATGCTGATAAAGCAGAGTTCCGGCAGTTTATAAAGGATGCAGAAGAAAAACTGCAGATTAAAATCAATCTGATTCTTCCCCCTGCGAATCCCTATAATCGGCAGGCAAAGATATCCACTATACTGTCCTCCGGGGATTCCAGTGTTGACATTATTTCTGTCAATGATGAAATGATCAGCGAATTTAAACATAAAGGCTATCTGGAGCCGTTGGGCAGTAATGTGATGCCTGAGCATGTTTTAAATTGCTATCCCCAAAATTATATACGGGAAATATCCATGGTGGACGGACAGATTTATTCTGTACCGTTTGCTATGGATATGATGGTGCTCTGGGTTAATGACGAGATTCTGAAAAGTGCAGGAGTAGAGAACGTACGTAATCAGAAAGAATTTGAGCAGCTCTTAGAAGCGAATTATGAACCCGGTGTTTACGGATACGGAGGTTCCTGGGAGACTACCTATGTGTATAATGAGATTTCCCAGTTTATCAATATGTTCGGCGGAAGTTATGGGGACTGGTCAGACGCTGGCACCAGGCAGGCACTCCAGTTTCTCCATGACATGATAGAGAACGGAGAGATACCCGAGGACGTTCTACTGGATCAGTATGAACAGATGGAGCAGAAATTTATAGATGGTAAATACGCAGCCATATTTATGTATAGTGGAGTTATGAAGACTTTTGCGAAAGCCGGAGTCTATAATGAGGACAAGATTCATGTAATTCCACTACCATTATTTAGTGTGAATGCCACAAACGTGGCCACCTGGCAGTATGTGTTGAACAAGGCATCTGTGCATAAAGAAGCAGCGGAGAAGTTTCTGGCCTATGCGGCAGGAAAAGAGGGAAGCATTGCCTATGCAAAAGCCATGAAACATCTTCCCGCCAGGCTGGATATTATCGAAAATGAAGATCTGGATATTCCGGACATGGATGTATGGAGAAGCTATGTTAAGGAACTGAAACTGAAGGCCAGACCCTTATCTTCCAGGCCGATGGAGGATATCGAAGAGATGGGAACTCTGTTTCAAAAGTATGTGACAGATGAAATAACGCTGGATGAATTTTGCAGCAGAGCACAGGCAATTCAATAAAAAAAGAGTCCATCCTTTTGCAGGTAAGTCTGCACGGGCCGGACTCTTTTTATTTGGATAAAATAAGTAGATTTAATTATACTAAGTATAGTATAATTATTGCAGGTGCGCCGAACAAGTGGCTCCTAAGGAGGGTTTATGAAATACAGAAGTGTTTTTGATATTATTGGTCCTGTTATGGTAGGACCCTCCAGTTCTCATACAGCAGGTGCTGTCCGGATTGGTGAGGTGGCCAGACAGATTTTTGGGAAAGAACCCAAAGAAGCGGAAATTCATTTTTATGGATCATTTGCGAAAACATATAAAGGACATGCAACGGATGTGGCAGTAGTTGGAGGTCTTCTTGGATTTTCGACGGATGATGCCAGGGTGAAAAACTCCATAGCTATTGCAGCTGAGAAAGGGATAAAGCTCACATTCTTTGTCGAGGAAGCCTTGGTAGACTATCCCAATACAGTGAAATTGAATTTGAAAGCAGGGGATGATTCCATGGAACTTATTGGTGTTTCTGTGGGAGGCGGCGCCATTCAGATTACAGAGTTAAACGGCTTTGCGCTGAAGCTGACCGGAGAAAGTCCTGCACTTCTTATCCTGCATAAAGATGCTTATGGAACCGTTGCAACCGTTGCAACCATTCTGACGGAACACAGAATTAATATTGGGCATATGGAGGTTTCCAGACTGGAAAAAGGCAATATGGCATTGATGGTGATAGAGACGGACCAGAAGGTGAATGACGAGGTACTTGAGGAAATTTCAAAAGGTAAGAATGTTCAGAAAATCATAGTTCTGAATGTTTGATTTGCAGGAATAAAGAGGTATGAAAAATGTTCAGAAATATTGCGGAACTGGTCGCACAGGCAGAGGAATCGGATAAAAAGATATATGAAATTATGATTGACCAGGAGATAGAGGAATCTGAAAAATCAAAGGAAGAGATTCTGGAAATTATGAGAAAAGATTTTCAGGTCATGAAAGAAGGCGTCCGTAAGGGATAAAGGGCGTTGTTTCCAAATCCGGCATGACGGGAATGGATGCAAAGAAGCTTTATGAATATAGGAAGCGTGGTAAAACTTTGACGGATGAGACGTTTTTGAGTGCTCTCTGCTATGCAGTAGCGACGAATGAAGTCAACGCCTCTATGGGAGTGATCTGTGCCACTCCGACAGCAGGCTCCTGCGGTGTTTTGCCTGGAGTGATGCTGGCCATTCAGGAAAGACTCGGCTTTTCGGATGAGGTCGTCATTAACCACCTGTTTACAGCGGGAGCATTCGGCTTTGTGATTGCCAATAATGCTAGCATTTCGGGTGCTGCCGGAGGATGTCAGGCCGAGGTGGGATCAGCCAGCGCTATGGCGGCAGCTGCAATCACAGAGATGGCAGGAGGGACGCCACGCCAGGCAGCTCATGCCATGGCAATTGCATTGAAAAATATGCTTGGTCTGTCTTGTGATCCTGTTGCGGGACTGGTAGAAGTCCCTTGTGTAAAGAGAAATGCAGCAGGAGCATCCAATGCCCTTACGGCAGCTGAGATGGCGCTTGCAGGTGTAGAGAGCAGAATCCCATGGGATGAAGTGATTAGCGCCATGTATCAGATTGGCATCTCCATGCCGTCTGCAATAAAAGAAACATCGATGGGCGGCCTGGCGGCTACGGAAACAGGATTGAAATGGAAAAAGAAGATAATGGAATATTAAAAATATGTAAAAGAAGCACCCGGAGGTAACATTGACCTCCGGGTGCTTCCTGAAAATCAGATTCTGATAAAAGTGAAATCTCCCCGATATTATGATGCCACCTTACAGAGGACTAGTATAGCCGATCATAAATACCTTTCAAGTTATTTAATGTCGTCTAAACTAGGCTATGGAATCTACTTTTTCCTTTAAATCCTTTAGTTCTTGTCCCATGATGTTAACGCGAAGATGAAGCATTTCTCTTTCCGATTCCACTTTCAATACTTCGTCCAAACGCCTGCTCAGGTTCAAATGCCCTTCGGCAATAATTTGAATATTCCTATTGGTAACATTATCAAGGGTCAGCTGAATGTGATCAATTTTTTTGGTGAGATTTGATTCGATGGATGAGACTCTGTTATCCATCGAATCGAACCTGCTGTCCATTGAATCAAGCCTGTTATCCATCGAATCAAGTCTGATGTCCATTGAATCAAGTCTGTTATCCATCGAATCAAACCTGCTGTCCATTGAATCAAGTCTGCTGTCGATTGCCTCAAAGCGCTGGTCGATTGCCTCAAAGCGCTGGTCGATTGCCTCAAAGCGCTGGTCGATTGCCTCAAAGCGCTGGTCGATTGCCTCAAAGCGCTGGTCGATTGCCTCAAAGCGCTGATCGACTAAATCAAAGCGCTGATCGACTAAATCAAAGCGCTGGTCGATTGCCTCAAAGCGCTGGTCGATTGCCTCAAAGCGCTGGTCGATTGCCTCAAAGCGCTGATCGACTAAATCAAAGCGCTGATCGATTAAATCAAATCTCTTGTCATGTGATGAAACCTTGTCGCTAAGTTCGGCTATAGCCTTTAGAATCATTTCGGTATCTGACATATTTTCTCATCCTCCGTTTTTGCACTCTGCTCCCTGGGTACCCGTATTATAACATAAAGAAAATGATAAGAAAAGAGATATTTTTAAAATATTCAAATGAGTTATAAAACGATTAATTTAAATGAAATTTTGTTTTAATAACGTTCCATCATTTCCTCCATTTGCTGTCGGATATCTGCCTCAGCATATGCATGCACCAGTAAAATTAAAGTATCATTCGGCAAGATTAAGGTATCTCCATTTGGAATAAGATCTCTCTTGCCTCTTTTGATGCCTATCAGCAGACAACCTTTCGGAAGGTGGATATCCTTCACGTATTTACCTGCACCATGGGAACCATGGTGTACTATGAGTTTAATCAGTACCTCATCGTCAGTGCCTTCTTCATATGTTTCGATCGTTTTATCCTGCAGCATATTCTCCAATAAATAATCGTAGATAGGCAGACTTTTCAGAACCTCGGCAACAAGATAGGATGTTACAGCAACAACGAACATAGAAAGGAGGTTACTGAACGAGCCGGTCATCTCCAACAGCAGGACAATTCCGGTGATAGGAGCTCTTACAATTGAGGTGAAAAGCCCAACCATGGACAATACCAGGAAATTTTGAAACAGATTCCGGTCAATACTTAAAAGGTTTATGGATAGGTTCCCCAATATGGCTCCGGCCAGAGCACCCATGACAAGCAAAGGAAAAAAGATTCCGCCGGGTGCACCGGACCCAAAGCTGAACATGGAGAAAAGAAACTTTATCGTCAACACAAGAACCAGAAATGATACAGCAGATTTCGGCGATAGCAATGCCATGATACTGTGACCTCCCCCCAGTACGATGGGAAACACCAGACCAAGCACGCCCGCTGCCAGGAATGGAAGTACAAGCTTTCCCTTTCCATCAAAGAAGTTTATCCGGGAATAAAATGCCTGTATTTTCTTTAGAAAGAAGTTATAGAACACGCCAAACAATCCCATCACAATACCAATGAGAATCAGAATCCAATATTCCTGAAGGGGGAACCGGTCAGTAATCTCAAAATTGAAAACCGAATCCAATCCAAATATAATTTTGGAGATAAAATCTGCTACCATGGCAGACATCATGGTAGAAAGAAGTATAATGGGAGAGTAGTATTTGAAGATTTCTTCCAAAACAAACATTGTACCTGCTAAAGGAGCGTTAAATGCTGCTGCAAGACCGGCGCTTGCTCCACTGGCAATCAGAATCTTTTTTTCTGTGGGAGAACCAGAGAGTTTGTTTCCTACCCCTTGCGCAACACATGCACCTAACTGGATGGACGGACCTTCTCTTCCAAGAGAAAGACCGGCACAGACAGAAACTGTGCCACCGATAAATTTGGCAAGGAGTGTTCCAAACCAGTTTTGCTTAAAATATCCCATAATCAGTCCCTTTACCTGTGGGATACCACTTCCGCCAATCATATGATATTTTCCCTTAAGAAGACCAATAAAAAATCCGGCAGCAGCCAGAAGGATAAATGCGAATGGTATCAGATAAAGGTGCATTCGGATATAAACATAAAATGCGGATGCGAAAAGTTCTGCTTTCGTCAGTATCAACCGGTAAAAAGTAATCACAATTCCGGACAGAGCTCCTACGAGAAAGCTTTTCAATAGCGTTTTTACATGTGCCATGTTCAGGCTTTTAAAAACAATAGCAATATCATCTTTATTCAAAAGATCAATCCTTTCTGTTTAATTCTTGCTTGTACAAATAGTTCAACTTATATCATAACACCAATAAAATGCATAGAAAAGTCCCAATATGTCATTCTTTCATAAAGAACAATATATCGGGACGATCATCAATTGAGATATAGTTATGATTGAAGCAGCTCCAACATCTGAGCGATATTCTTTTTTCCGAAGTGTACGTCTTTATCGTTAAAAATCATGCAAGGTACGCTCTTTATCTGATATTTGTCCCGAATTTCGGGAAAATGAGCCATATCAAAGATATCCAATTTAACCTTGTCATTTTCCAGTGCAATCCGGGATGCCGACATGACTACTTCGGGACACATGGTGCAGGAGAGTGATACCACAGCCTTAATATGGATAGGATGATTTAAAGCTTTAATTCCAGCCAATAAATCAGGGTCAACAGGCTGTCCGGGTCCGGCAGCATTATAAAGCGTTACAATAAAGGAATTAAATTCGTGCCCGCCGGGTACTCCATGGAATTGTACGCCCAGATACTGTTCCTGCTCATCATATAAAGCGATGGAGGGATATGCTACATCGTGATGTTCAAAAGCAGCAGTATCCTGGTCTTTTTTAATGATTTTATATTGAATCTTAGGAGTTATCTCAGCCAATTCCTTAAGGAAACTTTCCACCTCTGAAGAGATAGATGTATTATCCACGTAGCCTTTCAGAAGAAGAGACCTTTCAAATTTGTTAAAAATCGGGATCAGTTGATCCTTCATGGCACTGTCAATAAATGTATCGGTAGAAACTGCTTCGGGTTTCTGGCTTGAATTTTTTGAAACCTTTTTTGAGGGCTCCTTATCTATCGGAAGATTTTCAATACCGACTCTGTCCAAATGCAATTTTTTGCATAATGCAGTGATATATTTCTCCAGAGAGGTGGCGGCTGTTGCACCATCAGAGACAGCTGTGACTACCTGTCTTAAATCCTTAAGACAAATATCGCCGGCACCATATACACCAGATACACTCGTCTTCTGGTTTTTATCCGTGATGAGATAGCCGGTCTCAGTCAGATCCACTTTTCCTGCAAAGAGAGAAGAGGCCGGTACATATCCGGCAAAAACAAAAACTCCAAAACCATCTCTAGTCTCCGCGATATATTCGTAAGTTGTTCCCGCAGCATTATCGCGGAAAAGGGCTTTTTGCAGATTATGTTCACCAGACACCTCCAGCAATTCTGTCTGGAAGAAGACTTCTATCTGCTCGTTTTCCATGACATCCTGGGCGATGCTTTCGGCACAGGTGAAATACTCCTCACGGACAATGACAGTGACCTTTTTGGCATATTTTGTGAGAAAAACGGCCTCTTCTGCAGCTGCAAATCCACCGCCTATCACGAAGACAGGCAGTCCGGTGAAAAATTCACCATCACAGGTGGCGCAATAGGCAACACCTTTCCCCGTATATTCTTCTTCGCCGATGAATCCAATTTTACGTGGACTGGCACCTGTTGCCAAAACGACCCCGAAAGCTGTAAATGACCCGCGGTCTGTACTCACAACCTTAATATCCTTAGAAAAATTCAGATTATCTACAGTTCCGATTAAAAACTCTGCGCCAAAATGCAATGCCTGTTTTTTCATCTGTTCCGTCAGTTCTTCCCCGCTGGTCTGGAGAATTCCTGGATAATTTACTACATCTGAGGTAATGGTTATCTGTCCGCCGATTTTTTCCTTTTCTATGACGAGCACCCGGTATTTTGCCCTTCCCAGATAGATGGCAGCACTTAATCCGGCCGGTCCGCCGCCTACTATAATTACATCATATAATGGCTTCAAATTGTGACCTCCTGTTTTGAACAATAAAAGAAGAAAAGCCTGATTTGAGAATCGGGTTATCCGGTTCTTAATCAGGCTTTTCATAAATGGTTATTAAATCAATCCAACCAAATCAAGACTCGGTTTTAATGTTTTGGCACCTGGTTCCCACTTTGCAGGGCAAACCTCATCGCCATGCTCTGCAACAAACTGTGAAGCCTGTAATCTTCGGAAAAGTTCATTTGCGTTACGCCCTACATTACCGGCAATAACCTCGTAGGCAACAATCTTTCCTTCCGGATTGACAATAAAATCACCTCTTTCGGCCTGCCCATCCTCTTCGATCATTACATCAAAGGCTCTTGCAAGCACTCCGGTAGGATCAGCCAACATAGGGTATTCAATCTTTTGAATTGTTTTTGAAGCATCATGCCACGCTTTATGAACAAAGTGCGTATCACAGGATACAGAGTATATTTCACATCCGGCCTTTTTAAAGTCCTCATATTTATTCTGCAGATCCTCTAATTCTGTCGGGCATACAAATGTAAAATCGGCCGGATAGAAAAAGAACACAGACCATTTCCCAAGCACATCCGCCTTTGTTACCTCTTTAAAATCTTTATTGACATAAGCCTGAACCTTAAAATCACTGATTTCCTTACCTATTAAAGACATAAATATTACCTCCTTATGGTGACGCTTGTAAACTGCTATGCATTTTATATTCTTACATTAGTTAGATATAACTAACCCATAAATATAATAACATAGGCAAAGAAAAAAAGCAAGAGTGATAATGGTAATTATTATTGTATTTCGCAGGAATAAATCTGAAGAATAAGAAATCGGCCAAAATGGGAAAGCTTATCCCACTTTGACCGAACTGTAAATTATCTCTATAGAACGAGAGACGGAGCAGCATATACACGGGTTTTCAGCTCGTTGTCCAGCATAAATAATCCCTTGGAATCGCCTGCAAACAAATCATATTTTTTCAGATTATCATCTGCATTCTTTTCCTCTTCCCCTTGCTCCTTAACAAACCAGTCAAGAAACTGCAAGGTACGGTAATCGTGATGACCGGAAGCTGTTTTATATATCTCGTTAATGGATGCGGTGATGTATTGTTCATGTTTCAGCACAGCAGCCAGCGGATCCCTATAAGTTTCAAAATGGTTGTCCGGTGCTGCAATCTCTGTTAATGTAACAGGTTCCGCATTATTAAGCAGGTACTGACGCATCAATAAAGCGTGATCCCGCTCTTCCTGCGCCTGTATCGTAAACCAGTTTTCAAATCCGTCCAGTCCCTGATCCGCGTAGTAATTTGCGATATCAAGATATAAGTATGCGGAATAAAATTCTTTGTTCACCTGTTTCATCAAAAGTGCTACTACATCTTTTTCAATCATGTTTAAATATTCCTCCTGTCAGTCTTTGTATTCTGCCTTCCATAGTCCATGCAGATTACAATATTCAAAAGCGTTAATCAGTTTATCGTCATCGGTAAGAACAAAGGTAGCGGTTGGCTGATCATTCGGAGTAAGATCCTTGCGTTGGATTCCCTTCTCTGTCTGGATACATATCCAGGTGATATAATGCTCATCTGTCATAGGATGAGGTACGGATCCAACTTTGACTGTAACCTCGTTACCATTTACTTCTATAACCGGTACGTGTTTTTCTGTTGCGGCATCTGTTGTATTAGCTTCTAACTTTGTCATCTCTTCACCACAACAGACTAATGTGCCGCCACCTTTATGAACTAATGCTACAATATTACCACAACGTTTGCAAAGATAAAATTCTGGTTCGTGCTTCATGATATTTCCTCCCTATACCGTGTAATAAACTCAAAACCTGCGGTTTTTCGTTAACTTATCGGGTGAAAACAAATGTCTCCTTCGGAGCCGCTTGTTTTCCTTCCGATAGATTGCCCTATCGGAACTGCGTTCCTTCGTGTAATAAACTCAAAACCTGCGGTTTTTCGTTAACTTATCGGGTAAAAACAAATGTCTCCTTCGGAGCCGCTTGTTTTCCTTCCGATAAGTTACATTATATCTAATGTAGTATTAAAATACAATACTTTCCTGTTGAGTTTTAGAAAACATTTGAAAAAATTGTAGAATTTAAAAGTGAATAGTGTAAATTTAAATAAATTGCATGTACTATTTATCTGGGTTATTCAACTTGAAAAAGTATGGTTTGTTGATGTTTTATTAAAGCTGTGTTACAATGGGAATCAGTAAATGGCAGAGGTGACAGGGTAGGATGGATAGCTCATTAAAAAGACAGTTTTTTGGTACGTTGATGCGTTTTAAGAGAACGAGCGCGTCTTTTCCTATAGAGTGTGAGGTTCAGATGAATGAGCTTATGATTCTGGAGATTATTTCAAAAGGATGTTCCTGTTCTGAGCGGGATTTTAATGTTTCCAGAATCCAGGAGAATCTCCATATTACGAAGCCGGCAGTATCCCAGATATTGAATTCGCTTGAAAAAAAGGGTTATATAGTAAGAGAAATAAATGCCCAGGATCGCAGAAAAATATCGGTGATGACCACACCGGCAGGGGACCGGGCATTGCTGGAATCTATGAACCTTTATGATGAGATGCTTAGTGAGCTGTTCAGCAGATTTGGTGAAGAGAATATTTTTCTGCTCATAAATCAATTAGATGAGCTGACCAGGGTTTTCCAGCAGCTTAAGGATGAGTATCATTGTTAAAAAGGATTGGGCATTCCCGAAAGAAGACTTGGGGATGGCCAATCCTTTTGCCTGTGAAACTTGTTTTAATTCATTAATGATATAGGGGCAAAAGGTATTTCAGCCCCGTGATACCTTAGACAGTAGCTGGGGTCCTGACCCTGCGCTTTTGCACCCTGACTTTAATTTCCTCATCTTTTCCGGTTACAAGCAGGGTATCACCATCAGAGAGCGTGCTATCCAACATCTTCTCCGCAATGGCATCTTCCAGGGTAGACTGGATGACACGTTGAAGAGGACGTGCTCCATATACCGGGTTAAATCCACGTTGTGACAGGATTTCGATGGCCTTATCATCTGCCTTCAATGCGAATCCCAGTTCCGCAGAACGCTTCTTTAAGTCTTCCAACATCTTGCGTGTAATGGCATGAATATGTTCTTTATCCAACTGATGAAAGATGATGGTGTCGTCCAGACGGTTCAGAAATTCCGGGTTGAAGGTGTTTTTTAGTTCTTCAGTGATACGTGATTTCATATCATCTGCGGATTGAACCTGAGCCGCCTCTTCTGAAGAGGAAAATCCCAGTGTTTTTCTGACGGCAAGATCTCTGGCACCTACGTTAGAGGTCATAATGATTATGGTATTTTTAAAACTTACCGTTCTTCCCTGACCATCCGTGAGCCTTCCGTCATCCATAATCTGAAGAAGTGCATTCCAGACATCGGGATGGGCTTTTTCAATCTCATCAAACAGAACAATGCTGTATGGCCTGCGCCTTACACGTTCTGTAAGCTGTCCGCCTTCCTCATAGCCCACATAACCCGGAGGAGAACCAATTAACTTGGAAACAGTATGCTTCTCCATATATTCGGACATGTCGATCCGGATAATGGCGTGTTCATCCTGAAACATAACCTCGGCCAATGCCTTGGAAAGCTCTGTCTTACCAACTCCGGTGGGTCCCAGAAAGAGGAAAGTTCCGATTGGGCGCTGTGGTGAACGGATTCCTGTTCTGCTGCGGCGAATAGCTTTTGCAACAGCGTTGACGGCTTCATCCTGCCCGATTACGCGGTTGTGGAGCGTACTTTCCAGCTTCATCAGACGCCGGCTCTCATCTTCTGTCAACATTGTGACAGGAACTCCTGTCCATGAGGAGACAACAGCGGCAATATCTTCGGTGCCTATTTCATGGCATCTGGAGCCGCTCCATAACTCCTTTTGGAACTCCAGCTGATTTTTTAGATTTTTCTGGCGGTCCCTGATTGCTGCCGCTTCTTCAAAGTTCTGGGTATCCACTGCCTGCTGCTTCTGACTTTGCAGGGAATGGATTTCTGATTCCAGTTTTTTCAGATGAGGAGGCATCGTCATACGGTCAGTCTTTACACTGGCAGCAGCCTCGTCAATCAGATCGATGGCCTTATCAGGAAGATATCGGTCCTGGATATAACGTTCAGACATCTCCACTGCGGCTTCAATTGCCGCATCACTGATTTTCAGCTCATGAAATTGTTCGTACTTTTCACGGATTCCCTTTAAGATTAAAACGGTATCTTCCTTGGACGGCTCATTTACCATTACAGGCTGGAATCTGCGTTCAAGTGCGGCATCTTTTTCAATGTGTTTTTTGTATTCATTTAACGTGGTAGAGCCGATGACCTGGATTTCACCTCTGCCAAGGGCCGGTTTCAGAGTATTCGCTGCATCCATGGATCCCTCTGATGCACCGGCACCAATTAAGGTGTGCAGCTCATCTATGAAAATGATGACATTTCCGGCTGCCTTCGCTTCATCCAGATAGGACTTGATACGCGCTTCAAAATCACCACGGTATTTGGTTCCGGAAACCATCTTGCTTAGATCCAATGACAGAATTCTTTTGCCCAGCAGATTTTTAGGAACAAGACCTTCGGCTATTCTTTCGGCCAGTCCTTCGGCGATAGCTGTCTTCCCAACCCCGGGTTCGCCGATGAGTACAGGGTTATTCTTTGTCCTTCGGGAGAGAATCTGAACCACTCTGCGGACTTCCTTTTCCCGTCCGATGACCGGATCAAACTTTCCGGACGATGCAGCAGCGGTAAGATCGACACTGAATTGATCCAATGTCTGCGTTTTACCGCTTTCTTTGTCCGGTGCTTCTGTCATAGTGCGGGGCCAGCAGGTGCCCATGGTATCCATGAGAGCCTTTATCATCTTGTCACTGTCGGCACCTGCGGATGTCAGCAGTTGGTTAGCGGCACAATTCTTCTCAAGGAGGATTGCCAGCAATAGATGTTCAGGTTCTGTAGCCGTATGCTGCAGTTTCTCTGACTGCTCCCCGGCTGATTCCAGAATCCGCTCTGCTTCCTCACTTAATTTCAGGACAAAACCTCTTGAGGCCTTTGCCGCATCTTCGTCATAGGTATTTATTAAATCCGCAATCAATACATCATCAAATCCTGCCTGCAGCAAAGCCTGTGCAGAACAGCTGCCTTTATCTTCACTGAGGGCAAGCAATATATGTTCAGTACCTGCAAAACCATGTTCCATGTCATTGGCTAAGGTCATGGCTCTCCGAAGTATCACTTTAGTCTTTTCTTCAAATGAACGCTTGTTACTCATAGGTGACCACCTCCGTTTCTTCTTTCTTTATCTCATCTCTGATCCGGGCGGCTTCTTCGTATTGCTCTGTAAGTATGGCCTGTTTCAGCTTGTATTTAAGAGAGATAAGACGGCGCCTTTTTTGAAGGTCATTACTTGTGGCGTGCAGGAAGGGGCTTGTGCCCAAATCCCTTGCTTTTTCCGGCTTTTGCATATACAGCCAGGCGTTTCCACCCATCTGGTTCCAGGCATTATGCTGCTGAGCAGCAGTCATGTATTGTTGTCTCCATTTTTCGGCACACGATTCGCAGATGTGCACCTCTTGTTCTATTCCCATCCAGTTAACGACAAAGCTTAAAGTAGCTTCATGTTCATGGCAGTGTTGGCATTTCATCTAAAATCACTCCTTTCCTGATCGATCCGTTCATATATATCTACAAGACGGTTCAGAGATTCTATCAGTCTAAACATCTCATCTTCGCCAAATCGGGTTACGACTTCCTGCAGTACCTGTTCATAGGAAGTTCTTGTTCTTTTTAGAACCTCGCTTCCCCTGGGGGTTGCGGTTACGTAGATTTTCCGCCGGTCATTCAAATCTATATCACGGATGATGTATCCTTTTTTCTCCAGTGAATTCAGTATCTGTGAGATAGCCGGCCTGGACAGATGCATACAGGTCTGAATCTCGGATACATTCAGCCTGCTGCTGGTGCAGATGCATCCATTCGTAATCTTATCCATAACTACCCATTCGCTTAAGGGGATGCGGCAAGCTGAGGGATAGCAGGCATCTACTTTTTTAAACCGAAAGGACGCACTTATGAAGCTATCCTTTAAGGAACTCCCCATTTTGTTCACCTCCTTATTAATTAAGAACTTAACTATTTTGCTTGAAATCATTATACTACTTAAACTTATAAAGTCAATAGGTTTTTAAAAAATATACTAAAACAGTATAAAATAAAGAAAAAGAGTCTTGAGAAAAACCAGATGTTGTAGTATATTGATTGGTACATAACAGTATATAGTAGGGCGGAAGAGCAGAGAGGTGACTGAATGGATATTGTAAAAAGAGATGGGGGTTATGAGAAGTTTTGTATTGATAAGATCAGGCATGCAGTAAAGGCTGCTTTTTTCAGTGTCGGTACAGAGACAGAGGAAAAGGAATATGATCGGCTGATGGAAAAAGTCAAAGAGAAGATTATGGACATACGATCTACCGGAAGAGAAGTACAGGTGGAGATGATTCAGGATCAGGTGGAACAGCTGCTTATGGCAGAGGATTATTATAAAGAAGTAAAAAGCTATATTTTATATCGGGAAACCAGGAGCAGGATGCGGGCCGCGAGAAATGAGATTGAGAATTATTTCAGGGAATTGCCTGTGCTTGGGCAGGTGCTTAAAAAAATACAGAAAGATTTCAAAGATGAGGTGTATAATCTGGAACATCTGAAAACAAAATTTCTGGCTTTCTATAAACCGGATATGGATACAGATGAGAAATTATCCATATTGATTAAGGCAGCGGTGGAGCTGACAACACAGGAGGCGTCCAGATGGGAGTTCATAGCGGGCAGGCTTCTTTTTGCCCAATTTGAATTAAAGTTGAGAAAAGAAGAGGAGAACAGGAATATTCATGATTTGTATGAGAAAATCTGTTATCTGACACAGGAAGGTTTATATGGGAGCTATATTCTAAAGCATTATACAAAAGAAGAAGTTCATCTTTTTGAAACCTATATTGACCATTCACGAAATGAATTATTGAATTATTCCGGATTGGAGTTGCTGATTAAGCGTTATGTCATCCATTCACATTCCAACGTGGCCCTAGAAGGTGTTCAGGAAATGTATCTGGGAATTGCCATGCATCTGGCGATGCTGGAGAAAAATAACAGGAATGAGTGGGTGAAAAAATTTTACGATATGCTGAGTAAGCTGCAGGTGACCATGGCTACGCCTACCTTATCGAATGCCAGGAAGCCCTATCAGCAGTTGTCCTCTTGTTTTATTGATACTGTGCCGGATAGTCTGGACGGAATTTACAGAAGTATTGATAATTTTGCAAAGGTAAGTAAATTCGGCGGCGGAATGGGCATGTATTTTGGGAAAGTACGGGCCAGCGGCAGCAGTATCCGCGGATTTGAAGGGGCGGCGGGCGGTGTGATTCGCTGGATTAAACTGGCCAATGATACGGCGGTTGCAGTAGATCAGCTGGGCATGCGACAAGGGGCTGTGGCTGTTTACCTGGATGCCTGGCATAAGGATCTTCCCGAGTTTTTAAATCTCCGCACCAATAACGGGGATGACAGGATGAAGGCCCATGATGTGTTTCCGGCTGTTTGCTATCCCGATTATTTTTGGAGAATGGCCAAAGATAATATAGAAGGAGACTGGTATCTGATGTGTCCTCATGAAATTCAAACGATAAAGGGATATGCGTTGGAAGACAGCTTTGGTGAAGAATGGGAACAAAAATATATGGAATGCGTACATGACGGCCGCATCAGTAAGAGGGTAATTGCCATAAAAGAGCTGATTCGCCTTATTATTAAGAGTGCGGTAGAGACAGGCACCCCATTTACATTTAACAGGGACCATGTAAACCGGGCAAATCCCAACAGCCATAAGGGAGTGATTTACTGCAGCAATCTCTGTACGGAAATTGCACAGAATATGAGTGCAATCGAAGCGGTAGATCAAAGGATTGAAACTGTAAATGGTGAAACTGTGGTAGTGACGGTCACAAAGCCGGGGGATTTCGTTGTGTGTAATCTGGCAAGTCTGTCTCTTGGGAATATTGATGTTGAGAATACACAGGAGATCCTGGACATCACGAGAAATGTGGTAAGAGCGCTTGACAATGTCATTGACCTGAATTTTTTCCCGCTTCCTTATGCAAGGATTAATAATCAAAAATATCGTCCGATTGGGCTAGGGGTCAGCGGATACCATCATATGCTGGCAAAACATAAAATCAAGTGGGAGAGTGAAGAGCATCTGGCATTTGCAGACCGTGTGTTTGAAGACATCAATTATGCAGCTATCACTGCCAGCAAGGAAATTGCAGAGGAAAAAGGCTCTTATGAATATTTTAAAGACAGCGAATGGGAGACGGGTATTTATTTTGAAAAGAGGGATTATAACTCTGACAGGTGGATGAAACTTAAAGCGGATGTGAAAGAAAAGGGACTCAGAAACGGATATCTTATCGCAATTGCCCCCACAAGCAGCACCAGCATTCTGGCCGGAACTACAGCAGGATTGGATCCGGTCATGAACCGTTACTTTCTGGAGGAGAAGAAAAACGGTTTAATTCCAAGAGTGGCACCGGACTTGTCCGCCGAGACCTTCTGGTATTATAAGAATGCACACTATATAGACCAGATGTGGTCTGTGAGGGCAAATGGAGTCCGTCAGAGACATATCGACCAGGCGCAGAGCATGAACCTGTATATAACCAATAATTATACATTTCGGGGAATTTTGAACCTGTATATTAAAGCATGGGAAGAGAAAGTCAAAACAATCTACTACATCCGTTCAAAAAGCCTGGAAGTGGATGAATGTGAAGTTTGTTCGTCCTGAATGTTATATGATATAATAGTTACACTTAAACGAAGGAGGAATGCGCGAATATGGAGCAGCTAAAGAAGAAGCGATTGTTTAATCCTCAAGGAGATATTGATGTAGTTAACAGGCGTATGATAAGGGGAAATACCACGAACCTGAATGACTTTAATAATATGAAATATCCGTGGGTCAGTGACTGGTACAGGCAGGCGATGAACAACTTCTGGGTGCCGGAAGAGATTAACCTGGGCATGGATTTAAAAGAATATCCGGGTTTGCCGGTGCCTGAGCGGAGGGCATATGATAAAATCTTGTCATTCCTGATTTTTCTGGATAGTCTTCAATCTGCAAATCTGCCGACTTTGGGAGAATATATTACGGCAAATGAAATCAACCTTTGCCTGGCTATTCAGACCTTTCAGGAAACGATACACAGCCAGAGCTACAGCTATATGCTGGATACAATCTGCGAGCCGGCACAAAGAAACAAGGTACTTTACGAATGGAAGAATGATGAACATCTTTTGAAGCGGAATACATTTATCGGAGATATATATAATGCGTTCCAGGAGGAGCAGTCACCAGAAAATATGATGAAGACAATCATGGGAAACTATATTCTCGAAGGGATTTACTTTTTCAGCGGATTTATGTTCTTTTATAACCTGGGGAGAAATAACAGGATGCCGGGGTCCGTGCAGGAAATCCGCTATATCAACCGGGATGAGAATACGCATCTGCGCCTGTTCCAGAATATTATTATGGAGCTTAAGAAGGAAGAACCGCAGCTTTTTACCTCCGGGAAAATGGACGAATACAGGGAGATGATTAGAGAAGGCTGTGAGCAGGAAATCCACTGGGGACATTATGTAATCGGAAATGATATCCAGGGGCTGACACAGAACATGGTGACAGATTATATTCAATATCTGGGAAATCTGCGCTGCGCAAATCTTGGCTTTGAACCGATTTATGAAGGGCATGAGACGGAGCCTGAAAGCATGTCCTGGGTGAGCCAGTTCAGCAATGCCAACATGATTAAAACCGATTTCTTTGAAGCACGCAGCACTGCGTATGCAAAAAGCAGTGCGTTGGTGGATGATCTATAAGAGAATAAGTACAAATGGCTTGACTTTCATGTCGTCTTATGCTATATTTAGCAGGTGACATGGAAGTAGGTCTTTTTTTTTGTGCACAAAATTAGAGCGGCATCTCTGGTGTACAGTGCAGGAAGGATGACCGTCGCAGGTGAATGAATTCACCCAAAAACGCAAATACACAGTGGAGGTGGAAGTCGTGCGCGTAAATATCACATTGGCATGTACGGAATGTAAACAACGTAACTATAACATGACAAAAGAAAAAAAGAATCACCCTGACAGAATGGAAACTAAGAAATATTGCAGATTCTGCAAAAAACACACGATGCACAAAGAAACCAAGTAATCATCTTCTATATATATGAAGTATGATCGCCGCAGGCGGCTGCCTGACAGGGCGTACTTGAATTATGAGGTGATAGGATGGCAGAGGCAGTAAAGGAAAAAAAGGTTAAGAAAAACTGGTTTAAAGGATTGAAGTCCGAATTCAGGAAGATTGTCTGGACGGATAAGAAGGCACTTAGTAAACAGACTGTGGCTGTAGTGGTGATTTCTGTTATCATGTGCTTGCTGATTACGCTGGTGGACAGTGCTGTCTTGGAATTAGTAAACTTGATTATTAAGTAAAGACAAGGGTGGTTCAATGTCAAATACAAATTGGTATGTAGTCCATACTTATTCGGGCTATGAAAACAAAGTAAAGGCCAACATCGAAAAGACAATTGAAAACAGACATCTAGAGGACCAGATTCTCGAAGTACGTGTTCCTATGGAAGAAGTTGTTGAAGTCAAGAACGGAACCAGAAAACAGGTACAGAGAAAAATGTTTCCCGGCTATGTTCTTTTAAACATGATCATGAATGATGATACCTGGTACGTCGTAAGGAATACGCGAGGTGTGACTGGATTTGTGGGACCGGGATCCAAACCGGTGCCGCTGACCGATACTGAGATGGAAGCACTGGGACTTTCTGATGAAGGAAAGCCTGCGGATGTGATCATCGATCTGGAGGTAGGTGACGGAGTTGTAGTAACGGGCGGAGCCTGGGAAGACACAACCGGAGTAATCCAGAGCATTAACAAGGCAAAGCAGGTTGTCACCATCAATGTTGAGCTGTTCGGCCGCGAAACGCCGGTAGAAATCAGTTTCGCAGAAGTTAAAAAACTGTAACAAAAAGCAACAAAGAAGTAAAGAAAGATTCCCGGTATGTAACATGATACCGTCGGACTCGTGGGAGGGGAATTCCCGCAATTACCACATTATAGGAGGTGCCTTATCATGGCAAAGAAAGTAACAGGATATATCAAACTGCAGATCCCTGCTGGTAAAGCTACACCAGCCCCCCCGGTTGGACCGGCTCTTGGTCAGCATGGTGTTAATATCGTACAGTTTACAAAGGAGTTCAATGCCAGAACTGCTGATAAGGGAGATGTAATCATCCCTGTTGTAATCACTGTATATGCAGACAGAAGTTTCAGCTTTGTAACCAAAACTCCTCCGGCAGCTGTATTGCTGAAGAAAGCATGCAACCTGAAATCTGGTTCAGGTGTTCCGAATAAGAATAAGGTTGCTACAATCTCTAAAGATAAAGTCCGTGAGATTGCAGAGATGAAGATGCCCGACTTAAATGCAGCATCCATTGAAGCAGCTATGAGCATGATTGCCGGAACAGCAAGAAGTATGGGTATCATTGTAGAAGAATAAGCATAAAGCAAAGGTTTGCCCAGGAAAAAGAAGAGACGTGGGAGGGAGATTCCCGCAATTACCACCAGGAGGTTATAGAAAATGAAACACGGTAAGAAATATACAGAAGCTGCGAAAGCAGTTGATCGTGCAACACTTTACGATCCTGCAGACGCTATATCCATGGTTAAGAAATTAGCAATTGCAAAATTTGATGAAACAATCGAAGTTCATATCCGTACAGGATGTGATGGACGTCACGCTGACCAGCAGATTCGTGGAGCAGTTGTTCTGCCTCACGGAACAGGAAAAAAAGTCCGCGTTCTGGTATTTGCAAAAGGTGCTAAAGCAGATGAAGCTTTGGCAGCGGGCGCAGAGTATGTAGGAGCCGAAGAACTTCTTCCGAAGATTCAGAATGATGGATGGCTGGATTTCGATGTAGTGGTAGCTACCCCGGATATGATGGGTGTTGTCGGACGTTTGGGCCGTGTACTTGGACCCAAAGGTTTAATGCCAAACCCGAAGGCCGGAACTGTAACCATGGATGTTACAAAAGCTGTAAATGATATTAAAGCAGGTAAAATTGAATATCGCCTTGATAAAACAAACATCGTTCACGTGCCAATTGGAAAAGCTTCTTTTACAGAGGAGCAGTTAGCGGACAACTTCCAGACGCTGATTGGTGCAATTAATAAGGCAAAACCTTCCGCAGTGAAAGGTCAGTATTTGAGAAGCGTAACTGTCGCTCCTACAATGGGACCTGGCGTAAGGATTAACCCTGTTAAACTTGCATAATAAATGGACAAAAACCGGTACAGCGTAATAGGCTGCGCCGGTTTTTCGCATATAAAATGAGACTGGGAGGTGTCTTTATGGTACAAGCGGGATTAGTTTTGGAAGGCGGAGCAACCCGGGGCGTGTTCACAGCGGGAGTTTTAGACTATCTTATGGAAAAAGATGTATGGCTTTCTCACGTTATTGGGGTATCTGCGGGGTGCTGCAATGGGGTAGACTATATTTCCCGTCAAATTGGACGCTCCAGAGACTGCATGATTCACGAGGATAAAAAAGAAAGCTATATAGGAGCTGAAGTTCTTTTGAAAAAACACTGTCTTTTTGATATGGATAAAGTGTTTGATGAATATCCAAACCATAAGTATCCTTTTGATTATGATACTTATGAGAATTCAGAGATGCTGGGAGAGTGGGTAGTTACAAACTGCCTTACCGGAAAACCGGAATATCTGGATGAGCGGGGTGACCGGAAAAAATTCATGAATATCTGCAGAGCTTCCAGCAGTATGCCGGTGATCTCACCTATGGTGACAATTGACGGAACCCCATATTTGGATGGCGGTATTTCAGACTCAATTCCTCTAGGGAGAATGTTCTCTTATGGGAATGATAAGAATGTGGTAATACTGACCAGAAATCCCGGATATCGGAAAAAGCCCTTTAGCAAGGCAGCCAAGCGGTTTTATCGTCATGTTATGAAAAATACTCCGGAGTTGTATGAAGCTTTCAAAACCCGATTCCTGAATTATAATCAATCCGTGGAAAAGGTGGAAAGACTGCAGAAGGAAGGCAAACTCTTTGTGATTCAGCCGCTTGATAAGACGGTTAGCAGGACAGAGACCCACTATGATAAGCTGATGGCTTTCTATCAACATGGCTATGACAGAATGTCAGAGCAGTTTGATGATTTGATGACATATCTTGAAAAAAAGGATTGACAACCCTAAAAGAACATGTTATTATACATCAGTATCACGCCGAAGACAGCAGGTGCCGTATGGCATAAGGGTTAAAACGCCTGCCGAGGATGAACATTCTTTTTTGAAAAGAATTTCAAATCCTGTTCAGTTTGGCTGAACAGGATTTTTAGCGTGTACACAAATTCTATAAGGAGGTGCACCAAATCATGGCAAAAGTAGAGCAAAAAAAGCCGGTTGTTGAAGAAATTTCCAATCTGATCAGCGATGCTGCATCCGTAGTTCTGGTTAATTACAGCGGACTTACCGTTGCACAGGATACTGAATTACGTAGAAATTTAAGAGAATCCGGTGTGGCTTACAAAGTTTACAAAAACACAATGATGAATTTTGCATTCAAGGGAACTCCTTGTGAAGAGCTTTGTAAAGATCTGGAAGGAACGAACGCTATTGCGGTTTCCAGGGATGATGCTACAGCTCCGGCAAGAGTGCTTGCTAAATTTGCAAAGACAGCTCCGAAGTTAGAGCTGGTTGCAGGTTGTGTTGAAGGAGCTTACTATGATAAGGCTGGCGTTGAAGCACTTTCCGCAATTCCATCAAGAGAAGAACTTCTTGGGAAATTGCTCGGAAGCATTCAGTCACCTATCACAAACTTTGCTCGTGTGCTTAATCAGATTGCTGAATCTAAGGGCGGCGAGGCAGCAGCTGAATAAAATCAGCTGGTAAAAAACAAAATAAAATACTATCTGGAGGTAAATGGTAATGGCAAAGTTAACAACCGCTGAATTTATTGAAGCGATCAAAGAGTTATCTGTATTAGAGTTAAATGATTTAGTAAAAGCTTGTGAAGAAGAGTTTGGTGTTTCTGCAGCAGCAGGTGTTGTGGTAGCAGCAGCAGGTGCAGGCGATGGTGCTGCAGCAGCAGAAGAAAAAGACGAGTTTGATGTAGAACTTACGGAAGTTGGACCTAACAAGGTTAAAGTTATTAAAGTTGTACGTGAGGCTACAGGCCTTGGTCTGAAAGAAGCAAAAGCACTTGTTGACGGTGCTCCGAAAGTTGTTAAAGAAGCAGCTGCTAAGGCAGAAGCAGAAGATCTTAAGACAAAACTGGAAGCAGAAGGCGCTAAGGTTACTCTTAAATAAGTTTACCTGTACAGAAGAATTCCCCGAAGACACCCAAAGAAGGTGAGTCCGGGGAATTTTTTGTTACTGTTTTGTCTGAAAAAAGCATCAGTTCAGCTATTAGGCCAAACTGGTAAAAAAATGTTGACATGCTTGAAAATTTGTGATATTGTAAAAGATGCACTATTATGGCAAGATATGCCTAGGAGTTTGTCTGTATCACAAAATACAGCATTTTCAGGTATAACGTTGTAATAAATATTAAAACACACAAGGGGTGAAACGTCAATGGAGAAAAACAGAATGCGTCCCGTAGTTAGTGGAAAAAGTATGCGGATGAGTTACCAGAGACAAAAAGAAGTTTTGGAGATGCCCAACTTGATCGAGGTTCAGAAAGATTCCTATAATTGGTTTTTGGACGAAGGTCTTAAAGAGGTCTTTGAAGATATATCTCCAATCTCTGATTACAGCGGTAAGCTGAGCCTGGAATTCGTAGATTTTACTCTGTGCGAAGACGATGTGAAGTATTCCATCGAAGAGTGTAAACAGCGTGATGCAACCTATGCAGCACCTTTAAAGGTGAAGGTAAGGCTGTATAATAAAGAAAGAGACGAAATCAGCGAACATGAGATATTCATGGGCGATCTTCCATTGATGACGGCTACAGGCACTTTCGTTATCAATGGTGCAGAGCGTGTTATTGTAAGCCAGTTAGTACGTTCCCCTGGTATATATTATGCAATAGCCCACGATAAAGTGGGAAAGAAACTGTATTCCAGTACAGTAATTCCAAACCGTGGTGCATGGCTGGAGTATGAAACCGACTCCAACGATATCTTTTACGTTCGTGTGGACAGAACCAGGAAGGTACCTATCACGGTTTTGATTCGTGCACTTGGCGCTGGAACGAATGCCGAAATTGTGGATCTTTTTGGAGAAGAGCCAAAGATTCTGGCGAGCTTTGGAAAGGACACTTCTGAGAACTATCAGGAGGGTCTTCTTGAGTTGTATAAAAAAATACGTCCTGGCGAGCCGCTTGCAGTGGAGAGCGCCGAAAGTCTTATTAATTCTATGTTTTTTGACCCGCGCCGTTATGATTTGGCTAAGGTGGGACGCTATAAATTTAATAAAAAGCTGGCGCTCAGAAACCGTATTCGCCATCAGGAACTGGCAGATACGGTTGTAAACCCATCTACTGGGGAAATCATTGCGGAGAAGGGAACGAAGGTGTCTCTGGAGCTGGCCGATCAAATTCAGAACGCAGCCGTGCCTTATGTCTGGATCAAGACTGAGGAGAGGAATGTAAAAGTGCTTTCCAACATGATGGTGGACATCACGAATTGGGTGGATGCAGACCCCAAAGAGCTTCACGTGACGGAAGAGGTTTACTATCCGGTGCTGGAAAAAATCCTGGAAGAATATACGGAGCTGGATGATATAAAAGACGCGGTCCGGCATGAGATTCATGATTTAATTCCAAAGCATATTACCAGAGAGGACATCTTTGCATCTATTAATTACAATATGCATCTGGAATATGGACTCGGCAATAATGATGATATCGACCATCTGGGGAATCGTCGTATCCGTGCGGTAGGTGAGCTGCTTCAAAACCAGTATCGAATTGGTCTGTCCAGACTGGAGCGAGTGGTTCGTGAGCGTATGACCACCCAGGATATCGATGGAATTTCGCCACAGTCATTGATTAATATAAAACCTGTAACAGCGGCTGTAAAAGAATTTTTCGGGTCTTCTCAGCTGTCACAGTTTATGGATCAGAACAACCCGCTTGGTGAGCTGACTCATAAAAGACGTCTTTCTGCTTTGGGACCCGGTGGTTTGTCCAGAGACCGTGCTGGTTTTGAGGTTCGTGACGTTCATTACTCTCACTATGGCAGAATGTGCCCGATTGAGACTCCTGAGGGACCGAACATTGGACTGATCAACTCTCTGGCTTCTTATGCACGGATTAATCAATATGGATTTATTGAAGCACCTTATAGAAAGACAGATAAGTCAGACCCTATGAATCCCCGGGTTATCGATGAGGTCATCTATATGACGGCAGACGAAGAGGATGATTATCATGTTGCACAGGCGAATGAGCCTTTGGATGAGAACGGGTATTTTGTCAATAAGAATGTTTCAGGCCGTTACAGAGATGAGACGCAGGAGTATGAACGCCAGATGTTTGAGTACATGGACGTATCTCCCAAGATGGTGTTTTCTGTGGCTACAGCTTTGATTCCCTTTTTGCAGAACGATGATGCGAACCGTGCCCTGATGGGATCTAACATGCAGCGGCAGGCTGTTCCCCTTCTGACAACAGAAGCCCCGGTTGTAGGCACCGGTATGGAAGTGAAAACAGCTGTGGACTCAGGTGTGTGTGTTGTTGCAAGAAAAGCCGGAACCATCAGTTATGCAGCTTCAAACGAAATCCGTATGGCAAATGACGACGGAACGAAGGATGCATATCATCTGACGAAGTTTATGAGAAGCAACCAGAGTAACTGTTACAATCAAAGACCGGTTGTTTTTAAAGGAGACCATGTTGAAGAGGGGCAGGTTATTGCAGACGGTCCTTCCACTGATAATGGAGAACTGGCACTGGGCAAGAATCCATTGATCGGATTTATGACATGGGAAGGTTATAATTACGAAGATGCCGTTCTGTTGAGCGAAAGGCTGGTTCAGGATGATGTCTACACCTCTGTTCATATTGAGGAATATGAGGCAGAAGCACGTGACACCAAGCTGGGGCCGGAGGAAATTACAAAAGATGTTCCGGGAGTCGGCGATGATGCATTGAAGGATCTGGATGAGCGGGGAATTATTCGTATTGGTGCAGAAGTACGTGCCGGTGATATCCTGGTCGGAAAGGTGACCCCTAAGGGAGAGACAGAACTCACTGCCGAAGAGAGACTGCTTCGTGCAATCTTTGGTGAAAAGGCCAGAGAGGTGCGTGATACATCTTTGAAGGTGCCACATGGTGAATATGGAATTGTTGTGGACGCAAAGGTATTTACCCGGGAGAACGGAGATGAGCTTTCTCCGGGCGTGAATCAGGCGGTTCGTATCTACATCGCGCAGAAGAGAAAAATCTCTGTAGGTGATAAGATGGCAGGCCGTCATGGTAACAAGGGTGTTGTTTCCCGGGTGCTTCCGGTGGAAGATATGCCATTTTTACCAAATGGACGTCCTCTGGATATTGTTTTGAATCCATTAGGTGTGCCTTCCCGTATGAATATCGGGCAGGTACTTGAAATTCATCTGTCACTGGCCGCAAAGGCATTGGGATTCAATATTGCCACTCCGGTGTTTGACGGCGCGAACGAAGATGACATCATGGATACATTGGATCTGGCCAATGATTATGTGAATTTAAGCTGGGAAGAATTTTCCACAAAGCATAAGGAAGAACTTCTTCCGGAAGTATATCAATATCTGGCCGATAACAGGGAGCATCGTAAACTCTGGAAGGGTGTACCATTGTCGCGGGATGGCAAGGTAAGGCTGCGCGACGGACGTACCGGGGAATATTTCGATAGTCCTGTAACAATTGGACACATGCATTACCTGAAACTTCATCATCTGGTAGATGACAAGATCCATGCTCGTTCTACCGGACCATATTCTCTGGTTACACAGCAGCCATTAGGCGGTAAAGCTCAGTTCGGCGGACAGCGTTTCGGAGAGATGGAGGTCTGGGCATTGGAAGCATATGGTGCATCCTACACATTACAGGAAATCCTGACCGTGAAGTCGGATGATGTTGTGGGCCGTGTAAAGACCTATGAGGCAATTATTAAAGGTGAAAATATTCCTGAACCCGGCATTCCGGAATCCTTCAAGGTGCTCTTAAAAGAGCTTCAGTCTTTGGGGCTGGATGTAAGAGTATTGAATGAGGATAATACGGAAGTGGAAATTATGGAATCCGTGGATTATGGCGAAACAGACATGCGTTCCATCATCGAAGGTGACCGGTATTCCAACAAGGAAGAGGAAGACTTTGGAGCATACGGTTACAGCAAAAAAGAGATTGCCGGTGAAGAGATGGTTGACGTTGAAGATGATACAGAGGAAGAAGAAGATGATGATTTTCTGGAGCTTGACGAAGGATTGGATGAATAGTTCCGAAGCGTGAAAGGAGTATTTAAATGCCAGAAACAGTAAATAAAGAAACCTATCAACCGATGACATTCGATGCGATTAAAATAGGTCTGGCTTCTCCGGAAAAGATTCGTGAGTGGTCCCATGGTGAAGTGAAAAAACCGGAGACTATAAACTACAGAACACTCAAACCGGAGAAAGATGGTTTGTTCTGCGAACGTATTTTCGGACCGAGCAAGGACTGGGAATGCCATTGTGGAAAATACAAGAAAATCCGTTATAAAGGTGTTATATGTGACCGATGCGGTGTCGAAGTAACGAAATCCAGTGTACGTCGTGAGCGTATGGGACATATCGAGCTTGCGGCTCCGGTATCTCATATCTGGTATTTCAAGGGAATTCCGTCCCGTATGGGATTGATTCTGGATCTGTCTCCAAGAACACTGGAGAAGGTACTGTATTTTGCTAATTACATTGTGCTGGACTGTGGTGATACAAGACTTCAGTACAAACAAGTGCTGACTGAGAGAGAATATCAGGAAGCCAGAGAAGAGTACGGCAGTGCGTTCCGGGTTGGAATGGGTGCAGAATCCATCAAGGAACTGTTGGAATCCATTAATCTGGAAAAGGAATCTGTAGAACTGAAAAAAGGACTGAAGGAATCCACAGGTCAAAAGCGTGCCCGTATTATAAAAAGGCTTGAGGTTGTTGAAGCATTCCGTGAATCCGGAAATCGTCCGGAATGGATGATTATGGACGCAGTTCCGGTAATTCCACCGGATTTGCGTCCCATGGTACAGTTGGATGGCGGGCGATTTGCAACTTCGGATTTAAATGATTTATACAGAAGAATTATTAATCGGAACAATCGTTTGAAAAGATTGCTGGAGTTGGGTGCACCTGACATTATCGTCCGGAATGAAAAACGTATGCTTCAGGAAGCCGTAGATGCATTGATTGATAATGGCCGCCGCGGCCGTCCGGTAACAGGACCCGGAAATCGTGCACTGAAATCTCTTTCTGATATGCTGAAGGGTAAATCCGGCCGTTTTCGTCAGAACTTGTTGGGTAAACGTGTGGACTACTCCGGGCGTTCTGTTATTGTGGTAGGACCTGAGCTGAAGATATTCCAGTGCGGTCTGCCCAAAGAGATGGCAATTGAACTTTTTAAACCTTTTGTTATGAAAGAACTGGTGGCTAATGGCACCGCACATAACATCAAGAATGCGAAGAAAATGGTTGAAAAGCTCCAGACCGAAGTTTGGGATGTGCTGGAAGATGTTATTAAAGAACATCCGGTTATGCTGAACCGTGCACCTACACTGCACCGCCTGGGTATTCAGGCATTTGAACCGATTTTGGTAGAAGGTAAGGCAATCAAACTGCATCCGCTGGTATGTACTGCATTCAATGCAGACTTTGACGGTGACCAGATGGCTGTTCACCTTCCGCTGTCTGTGGAAGCTCAGGCTGAGTGCAGATTCCTTCTGCTGTCTCCGAATAACCTGCTAAAACCCTCTGATGGAGGTCCGGTAGCTGTTCCTTCACAGGATATGGTGCTTGGTATCTACTATCTGACACAGGAAAGACCCGGAGCAGTGGGAGAAGGAATGGCTTTTAAGAATATTAATGAAGCTATTCTGGCCTATGAGAATGGGTATCTGACTTTACAAACCCGTATTACAGTACGTTGTGCAGGCAAAGACCTGGAGGGTAATCCAATCCAGGAGAATATTAATTCTACACTGGGGAGATTTCTTTTCAATGAGATTCTTCCTCAGGATTTAGGGTATGTTGACAGAACAGTTCCGGGCAATGAATTGCTGCTGGAGGTTGATTTTCTGGTTGCGAAAAAGCAGCTGAAACAGATTCTGGAAAAGGTTATCAATACCCACGGAGCAACGAAAACTGCAGAGGTATTGGATGATATTAAGTCCACAGGTTACAAGTATTCCACCAGGGCAGCTATGACGGTATCCATTTCCGACATGACCGTGCCGCCGCAGAAGCCTCAGCTGATTCAGCAGGCACAGGATACCGTGGATAGGATTACCAGGAACTACAAACGTGGTTTGATTACAGATGAAGAGCGTTATAAAGAAGTTGTTGAGACCTGGAAGGAGACGGATGATGAGCTGACGCATGCACTGCTTTCCGGACTGGATGCATATAATAATATCTTTATGATGGCTGATTCCGGAGCCCGTGGTTCTGATAAGCAGATCAAACAGCTTGCAGGAATGCGTGGTTTGATGGCTGATACGACCGGTCATACGATTGAGCTGCCTATCAAGTCTAACTTCCGTGAAGGTCTGGATGTATTGGAATACTTTATGTCTGCCCATGGAGCCCGTAAAGGTTTGTCCGATACGGCTTTGCGTACAGCCGATTCCGGTTATCTGACCAGACGTCTGGTGGATGTATCACAGGATTTGATTATCCGTGAAGTGGACTGCTGCGAAGGAAATGAGATTCCAGGCATATATGTGCAGGAATTTGCCGACGGCAAGGAGGAAATCGAAAGTCTTCAGGAGCGTATTACAGGACGGTTTTCCTGCGAAACAATCAAGGACAAGGATGGCAATGTTATTGTAAAGGCAAATCATATGATCACACCGAGACGAGCTGCCAGGGTTATGAAAGACGGTGTTGATGAAAAAGGTCAGCCATTTAAGAAAATAAAAATTCGTACAATATTAACCTGTAAGTCTCATATCGGAATCTGTGCGAAATGCTATGGCGCCAATATGGCAACCGGTGAAGCCGTTCAGGTCGGTGAGTCCGTCGGTATCATCGCGGCCCAATCTATAGGTGAGCCTGGTACACAGCTGACGATGCGTACCTTCCATACCGGTGGTGTTGCCGGTGGAGATATCACACAGGGTCTTCCTCGTGTTGAGGAACTTTTCGAAGCCAGAAAGCCAAAAGGTCTTGCTATTATTACAGAGATCAAGGGTCAGGCTGTGATTAAAGACAACAAGAAGAAGCGTGAGATTACCGTTACGGATGATGAAGAAGGTGTGGCAAAAACCTATTTGATTCCCTATGGATCCAGAATTAAAGTACAGGATGGCCAGACGCTGGCAGCCGGTGACGAACTGACAGAAGGCAGCGTGAATCCTCATGATATCTTAAGAATCAAAGGGGTACGTGATGTACAGGATTATATGATCCGTGAGGTACAGCGCGTATATCGCCTTCAGGGTGTTGAAATCAATGATAAGCATATTGAGGTTATTGTTCGTCAGATGCTGAAAAAGGTTCGTATTGAAGAGAATGGAGATACGGAGTTCCTGCCGGGAACCCTGGTGAACGTTCTTGATTACGAAGAGACAAATCAGCGGATGCTTGAAGAAGGAAAAGAACCGGCTGATGGAAAGCAGGTTATGCTGGGTATTACGAAAGCATCTCTGGCTACAGATTCCTTCCTTTCCGCAGCCTCATTCCAGGAGACTACAAAAGTCCTGACGGAAGCTGCAATCAAAGGTAAGATTGATAATCTGATCGGCCTGAAGGAGAACGTTTTGATTGGTAAACTGATTCCGGCAGGTACAGGTATGAAGTGTTACAGCAATATAAAGCTGGATACGGATAAGCAGTTGAAAGAACTTGCACTTAGTGAAGAAGAGCTTTTAATAGAAGAGGAATCAGACACCGATGATAATGCTGCGGAAACAGAAGCGGTTTCTGAGGAAGTGGCAATAGCAGAAGCAGATCAAAAAGAACAGGAAGCAGTAACAGTTGATGAATAGTAATCGAAAAGCGCCGGGAAATCGGCGCTTTTTTGATACTATTCAGGCGTGCACAAAGAATGGAATCTGCCCCTTGCTATTTTTGGCAAAAAAATATAAAATAATATCAAGGATTGAAAGAGCACAGGTATCAAAATATTTGAACAGGAAGAGGAAATTTGAAGAACAGAGAGAATATAAATATAAAAAGTCAGAAAAATACTGGTTTAAAATTAGCAGCAAACGGGGTGTTGATGATTATAAATGGTTTTCTTTTGGCCCTGATTGTTTGTCTGTTTTTATTTCAGCCTGGGCAAGGGAAACATGTGAAAGAAACTATTAATGACTTCCCGGATAATTCAAAGCAGTATTATGATGAGAATGAGACATACCGCCAGGATAATGACAATATAGACACCTATAAAGCGTCAGGAAGGCCTGATGTTTCTCATTAATAAAAAAGAAAGGAATACTGAAGATGGAAGAACAGAAGAACCATCGGAAACTTTCTCCAATCCTGTGGTTTAAAGGTCTGTCGCCCTGGATATGTGGGCTGCTTCTGAATGTGGCAGTTATGCTGCTCCTGGTATTGATCTTTTTCATGGCGGGAAGTTATATCTATGGTCCGGCCAAGACAGCCAGAGGGTATTACGAAGCAAAATTGGCAGAGGATTGGAATGCAGTCTATGATAACTGCAAATTTCCGGATTCCCGCTTTTTGAGCAGACAGATTTTTGTTAACGCAATGTCGTATCAAGAGAACGGGACATCTGCAGAGATCAAACCCCCCGAGATTACTTCGTATATGATGAGGAAGAAGCAGGATAATGGGAACCGTGCCACGTACCAGGTGAATTACTCCCTAAAGGATGATGGAGATGCTTATATTGAAAGTATAGCTTTGGAAAGAGGCAGCAGCGTACTTAAGGTATTTAATAACTGGTATGTGTTGCCGGAAAGTCTCTATATAAAAGATGTAAGCATTACTGTCCCGGAGGGAGCCAGACTTACCATAGATGGAGTTGATGTGCTAAAAGAGCTAAAGAAAGAGTCTGAGGTATCGGATCGGGCAACTTATAATATCCCCTATTTGTTTCGCGGATATCACACCATAGAGTTGGAAGAGTCAGGAAAAGACACATATAGAAAGATTTTTGAGTTAGATGAAAAGAAGGCACTGGAGTTTATACCGGAACTGCAGCTGAATAATAAATCAGGAAAAGAGATATGTGAGCAGGCGGAGAAAGCAATTGATGGAATTTATACTGCCGCCGCCGCCCATAAGGATTTCAAAGAAATAAGTTCATTCTTTGCCAGTGATACAAAGATGCAGAATTCAGCCCCAAAATCATATGAGGAGTTAGTTTCTGAATTCTCAACGCGTAAAACCCCAGGAATATCCACATTAAGTGTTACAAGGGTCACTACGTCTGTTCAGAATAAAGAGGATGCTATGCAAGTGGAAATTGAACTGAGTTATACTGCGGAAAGGGTACGGAAGCGTTTTTTCTTTTTCTACAATACGGAAAACTATTCCGACAGCGCAAAACTGAAGGCTCAGGTGACGAAGGAGGGTGAGCACTGGGTATTTGAGGAGGGAATTATCCCATAGCACGGTTTTGGGATTAACAAATAATAAAATCAGGGGGGATAAAATAAGAAATGGAAGCTATTATCAGGTTTATCAATAATTGTTTTGCTTTTTTTGGACCATTGTCAGATTTTCTATGGGAATTTCCGACTAATTTCGACTGGTATGCAGGAATACCTGTTTTAGGGAGTTTGCCATTTGCGATTATTTTACTGGTGGGATCAGGAATTTACTTTTCTTTCAGGCTGGGTTTTATCCAAGTTACCGGCTTTAAAAAGGGAATAAAAATTCTGACCGACAAACGTACAGTTCATACAGGAATCTCTCCGCTGGCGGCATTTTTTTTAAGTACTGCCATGCGCGTCGGACCAGGTAATATCATCGGAGTTACAGGTGCAATTGCAGTTGGTGGACCGGGAGCCCTTTTCTGGATGTGGGTTTCTGCATTTTTTGGAATGGCCACTGCTTATATGGAGGCTGTTCTGGCTCAGATTTTCAAGGAAAAGAAAGAGGATGAATATATAGGCGGACTCCCATTCTACGGGAGAAAGCTGTTAGGAAATAAGGTCTGGATTGGCGTCTCACTATCTGTACTATACATATTATATGCGCTTTGTTGTCTTCCGGCCCAGGGCTTCAATGTAGTTTCCTCTATTGGGCGGATGGGAGAAATTATATCAGGCAAAACGATTGCTTCCCAGTCAGTTTTTTATTATGTATTGAGCTTCATAGTGGTGGTAGGTACCGCCGTGATTGCATATGGCGGCATTAAGAAGATTACAAAGATTACGGATAAGATGGTGCCGGTAATGGCTGTTGTTTATGTACTGACTGTTTTGATTTTGATACTGGTTAATATTAATCGTGTTCCTTTTTTCTTTAAAAGCGTATTTGGTGGTGCATTTAAGCCTGAAGCCTTTTTTGGAGGTGTATTTGGTACAGTCCTGGCACAAGGGGTAAAGCGTGGACTGATGTCCAACGAAGCCGGACAGGGTACGATTACCATGTCGGCTGCGGCGGCAGATGCAAAGCATCCCTGTGAACAGGGGCTGGTGGCATCTATTGGAGTATTTTTGGATACTATTGTAATATGTACTCTGACGGGATTCGTGGTGATCATGGCTCACTGCTGGACCGGCGCGGATTCCGCAGCCTGGTCTGAGATGGATAAACTCCCTAAGTTTACGGCATCCGTGGCCGAACTGACTCCGGGAACTGCATTTAATGCGGTAATGTCTTTTCTTGTGACTTTGTGTTTTTGCCTGTTTGCATATACAACATTACTTGGTATGGTGAGCTTTTCGGAAATTGTTGCAAACAGAATTAATAAAAGTAAAAGGTTCATCAGTGTCATTCGTGCATTGGCGTTATTCACTATGGCATTCGGTATTCTCTGTAATATTGCAGGCCTGGAATTAGGAAACCTGTGGGCGTTTTCTGATTTGGGAAATATTCTGATTGTGATAGCCAATGTCCCTATTCTTTATGTGGGTGCAAACAGTGTATTTAAGGCCACAAGACATTTCAGGAAGAATGATGGTACTCCATTTAATTCTCAGGTAATAGGCAGGGAGGATTGCAGTTTTTGGGATGAGAAGGATAATATACACGGAAAAGCTGATTGATGCTTGACAAAGATGTAATGATTCGGTAGAATACAAAGTACATTCTTTTGAGGGAGTAGTTTGCAGAATTCCTGCAGTGATGTCAACATAATGATGTAAATCTGGTATCACTTTAAAAAACGAGACTTGAAAGGCCATTTTCTGGCCTTTTCAGGTCTCGTTTGTGCGTGGGAGAATTTCTGGAAACTGCAGCTCTTAAGAGGCACAAAGCGTGCAGAAAGAATCAGATATCTACAAATGAAGAACAGGAAGGATGGTTTAGAACGAATGAGTTTTGGTGAATTATTTATACTTGCAGTGGGTCTGTCTATGGATGCATTCGCAGTGGCGGTCTGTAAGGGCTTATGCTTTAGGAAAATTAAGTTTGGTAATGCTTTGACTGTAGGGCTGTGGTTTGGCATATTTCAGGCAGGTATGCCGGTAATCGGCTATATCCTGGGTGTTCAGTTCCGTGAACAGATTTCCGCTGTTGATCATTGGATTGCATTTGTGCTCCTTGGATTAATTGGTGCAAACATGATAAAGGAAGCCTGCGCAAAAGAGGACTGCGAAGGGGTCTGTTCTGCAGATGAGGACATGGAGCTCAATCCAAAATCTATGCTTATGCTGGCAATTGCAACCAGTATCGATGCACTGGCTGTGGGAATCACTTTTGCATTTTTAAATGTTTCTATTGTACCTGCAGTGTCTCTCATCGGGGTAATCACGCTGGTCTGTTCTACGGCAGGGGTCTATATTGGACATGCTTTTGGAGCAAGGCTGAAATCAAAGGCGGAGCTGGGTGGAGGCATCATTCTTGTTTTGATGGGATTTAAGATACTTATGGAACATCTTGGAATTTTATCTTTCTGATTTTTTGTCGATATTTGCAAATTTTAACAGAAATGTAATTGAATATTGTCATCAAAACCGTTATGATAGTTATATAAGGGATTTGGTGATAATATGGATAAGGAAAGACTAAGGAAAATCGTGGAGCGGAATCGCAGAGTTACTTTGATACAGAATTGTATAAAAGTTGGAATCTGCGTTGTTGTAACTCTGGTAATCGTAACTGCCGGATGGAAAGCGGCTGAGCCCTTTGTCAAAAGGACAGGTGTTCCCGTTGCCGGAAGTCCGATGCCTTTGATTCAGGTCCAGGCAGGTACGAATAATCTGGAGGATGGATCCGGCGATGCGGCGAAGCAGCCGCTTGCGGAGGGTCTCAGGATAACAAGTGATACCCCCGGATGGCAGGTGAATGAGCATGGATGGTGGTATGCTGCGGATACTCAAAGTATGTATACGAATGGATGGCTGACAATTGATGAGCAGAAGTATCATTTTGGCAGTGATGGATACATGGATACAGGTTGGACGCCTATCGGAGGTGAAGGGTATTATTTCAATGACAACGGAACTTATGATCCCGGCAGGGATAAGGAAAAAGTTATTGCGATGACATTTGATGACGGACCGGGGCCATACACGAACACCTTACTTGACGTACTGGAACAGAATGATGCGAAGGCAACTTTTTTCATGCAGGGAATTAATGTAGAACGTTACGGTGCCGATACAATTCCAAGAATGGTACAGTTAGGATGTATGCTTGGAAACCATTCTTATAATCACCCTAACCTGAAGGCTGCAGGTGCGGAGGTGGCACAGCAGCAGTTTGATCAGACGGATCAGCTGATTGCGCAGTATAATAATGGCACAGGTGCAGAGGCGATTCGTTTTCCTTTTGGTGAGTACACCAAAGAGCTTGCTGAAGCTACTGGCAGATCCTGCTGGTTTTGGAACCTGGACACACGAGATTGGGAGACGAAGAATGTTGATTCCGATATAGCAGCCGTTTTGGACCATGCAGGTGGCGGGGATATCATCTTGATGCATGATATTCATGAAGCTTCCGTGACTGCCTGTCAGACGATTATACCGGAGCTTAAGAACCGGGGATTTGATTTGGTAACTGTAAAAGAGCTGGCGGCTTCCAGAGGATATGAAACCGAATCAGGTGTTACATATTTTGGATTTACTGATAAAAACCTGGAAAATGATACCGCTACAGATAAAAACCGATAAAGAAACAGGGCCGCGTCAAAGTGAGTTATGACGCAGCCCTGTTTCTATTTCAAATTTGAACGTTTTCTCAGTTTAGAGTCTAAAATCCGTTTCCTGATACGAAGATTCTTTGGTGTAACCTCCAGTAATTCATCATTATCGATGAATTCAAGTGCCTGCTCAAGAGAAAGTACCTTGGGAGGAGTCAGTTTCAGAGCTTCGTCTGCAGAGGAAGAACGGGTATTGGTCAGATGTTTTGTTTTGCAGATATTCAGTTCGATGTCCTCAGCCTTGCCGTTCTGGCCGATTACCATACCTCCGTATACTTTCTCACCGGGTCCTATGAACAATGTTCCACGATCCTGAGCAGAAAACAGACCATATGTTACGGATTCACCACTTTCGAAAGCAATCAGGGAACCTTGTTTACGAAACTTGATTTCTCCCTTATAAGGGGCATAATCATCAAAGGAAGTATTTAAAATTCCCTGTCCCTTTGTCATAGTCATAAAATCCCCACGGAACCCAATCAATCCCCGGGCGGGTATCTCGAATTCAAGACGGGTGTTGCCATCGCTGGTGGGACTCATGCCCTGAAGCTCGCCTTTACGCTCGCTTAACCGCTGAATCACAGAACCGGAAAACTCTTCAGGAACATCTACATAAGCGATTTCCATAGGCTCCAGCCTATGTCCCCTTTCATCGGTATGATAAAGAACCTCTGCCTTACTGACGGCAAACTCGTAACCCTCACGGCGCATATTTTCAATCAGTACGGAAAGATGCAGTTCTCCACGTCCGGAAACCTTAAAGCAATCAGGAGAGTCCGTATCTTCAACGCGAAGGCTGACATCTGTGTTTAATTCACGGTAAAGCCTGTCACGCAAGTGACGAGAGGTGATAAACTTACCTTCCTGACCGGCCATAGGGGAATCATTGACCATAAAGTTCATAGCGATGGTTGGTTCGGAAATTTTCTGGAAGGGTATGGATTCCGGATTCGAGGGGTCACACAAGGTATCCCCGATATGGATTTCAGAAATTCCGGAGATAGCTACGATAGAACCGATCGTGGCTTCCGTAACCTCTACCTTATTCAGCCCATCAAACTCATAGAGTTTACTGATTTTCACTTTTTTCTTTTTATCAGGATCATGGTGGTTCAGGAGCATGACTTCCTGATTCACTGCAATCTTGCCGTTGTCCACCTTACCCACACCGATACGTCCCACATATTCATTGTAATCAATGGTACTGATCAGAACCTGGGTCCCTTTTTCAGGATCCCCTTCAGGCGCCGGTATATAATCCATAATTGTCTCGAACAAAGGAGTCATGTCCTTTGGCTCATCCTCCAGATTCGACACTGCGTATCCGGATTTTGCTGAAGCATATAAAAACGGGCAGTCGAGCTGCTCATCGGAGGCATCCAGATCCATCAAAAGCTCCAGAACCTCATCTACGACCTCCTCTGGGCGTGCTTCCGGTCTGTCAATCTTATTGATGCAGACAATCACCCTTAAGTTTAGGTCCAGGGCTTTCTGAAGAACAAATTTTGTCTGGGGCATAGCTCCTTCAAAAGCATCCACCAGGAGGATTACTCCGTTTACCATCTTCAGTACACGTTCAACTTCTCCTCCAAAATCCGCATGTCCCGGTGTATCAATAATATTAATTTTGGTTTTCTTGTAATATACAGCCGTGTTTTTGGACAATATGGTAATACCGCGCTCGCGCTCGATATCATTGGAGTCCATTACACGTTCCTGAACTTCTTGATTTGCCCGGAATACACCGCTTTGTTTCAGCAGCTCATCCACCAAGGTGGTTTTGCCGTGGTCTACGTGGGCAATAATCGCAACATTTCTTACATCATTTCTTTGGATTTTCATTAACAATTTTCCTTCTTTTCTAAACTGACATATAAAAGGTTATTGACAATTCATAACTCAGCACAAGACAGGGCGCATTGCCTGAGTGAACGATATCAAAATACATAGTATTATAGCATGTTTTGTCGGTTTTGGGTAGGGGAAGAAAATACAAAAAAATAATGGTTCTAAGATGGAATTCTGTTGAATAAATATGTTTAATATAAGATACCAACGAGAGAAAGGGGAACTATCATTCATGGCAGATAAGATTATTGAAAACAATCAGGTACAAATTATGGGCGAAATCGGATCACAATTTACTTTCAGTCACCAGGTCTTCGGGGAGGGATTCTATCTGGTCGATATCATGGTTAAACGTCTGAGCGATTCTGAAGATATAATTCCGGTTATGATATCAGAACGGCTTATTGATGTGACGCAGGATTACGAAGGCGAATACATAATGGTAACAGGCCAATTCCGTTCATACAACAGGCACGAGGAAAAAAAGAACCGCCTGGTGCTGTCCGTCTTTGCGCGGGAAATAAGTTTTATAGAAGAGGAAGATGATTCCGTCAAATCCAACCAGATTTTTCTGGATGGTTACATATGCAAGCCCCCCGTATATCGGAAGACACCGTTAGGAAGGGAGATTGCAGATCTGCTTATAGCGGTCAACCGGCCGTATGGAAAATCAGATTATATTCCATGTATCTGCTGGGGAAGAAATGCCCGTTACGCGTCTGTTTTTTCAGTAGGTGGACACGTACTGATCTGGGGCAGAATTCAGAGCAGAGAATATATAAAACGTATCAGTGAGACTGAATCAGAAAAAAGAATTGCTTACGAAGTGTCTGTAAGCAAACTCGAATATGTGGATCAGGGATGAGCGTACAGGGGACGCAGCAGTTGATTTTGTCAATTGCTGCGTCCCTTTTGATATACCAAAGTATGCAAGGAAAGCTGCCAGTGGCAGGTTTTCTGTATGATTCAGGAATAAGCGTTGGAAAGCTCCTTGACAATAACAAGGGCAGGTGATATTATTTGAACAAATATAAGAATTGAAAAGTAGATAGAGGTTGCATTTTTCAAAAGTATGATGTCGGATGCTTCAGGAGCAAAGGAGGGCAGAAGAAAGGGAAAAGTGCCGAAAGGATATAAAGCCTGAAGTTATATTCCTTGGGCGTGGCATGAAATATGACACGACTGTCATCGCAAGATGGAGTGCTATCTCGTGTATATGGCATATTATATACTAGAGGCGGCGCACATAACCCGTCTCTTTTCCATTTGCTAAACATGTACACAAGTGTTGTTGTTAATAAGGAGGAAAATTATGGCTATATTTAAAGGAGCGGGTGTTGCGATTGTAACTCCGATGAAGGCCAATGGAGATGTGAACTTTGAAAAACTTTCAGAAATTATAGAGGATCAGATTGCAGGACAGACGGATGCAATTATAATCTGCGGCACTACCGGAGAGTCTTCTACCCTCACACATGAGGAGCATCTGGAGGTGATCCGGCATTGTATCAAACAGGTGGCAAAGCGCGTACCTGTAATTGCAGGTACCGGTTCTAACTGTACAGAAACAGCAATCTATCTTTCAAAGGAAGCCGAAGAAGCAGGTGCTGATGCGGTACTTCTGGTTACGCCTTATTATAACAAGGCAACACAGAAGGGATTGATTGCTCATTATACAGCAGTTGCAAATTCGATTTCTCTTCCTGTGGTTCTATACAATGTACCAAGCAGAACAGGCTGTAATCTGGCGCCCGCAACGGTGGCGGCACTGGTTCGTGATGTGGAGAATATTGTAGGAATTAAAGAGGCCAGCGGAGACATTTCCCAGGTGGCACAACTGATGCACCTGACAGAGGGGAAAATTGAACTGTACTCGGGTAACGATGATCAGGTTGTTCCGCTTTTGTCGCTCGGAGGAATCGGAGTAATCTCTGTGGTGTCCAATGTTGCACCCAAATACATGCATGATATGGTTATGAAATATCTGGATGGGGATATGCAGGGAAGCATGAAGATGCAGTTGGATGCTATTCCACTGTGTAAAGCCTTGTTCTGTGAAGTAAATCCGATTCCGGTAAAAGCAGCTATGAATATGCAGGGTAAAGAGGTTGGGCCTCTTCGTTCTCCTCTTACGGAGATGGAACCGGAAAATCAGAAATTACTGAAGAATATCATGAAGGATATGGGAATCTTATGATAAAAGTGATAATGCATGGCTGCAACGGCCATATGGGAAAAGTTATTTCCGAACTCTCAGAAGATGATGAGAATGTGGAAATTGCTGCCGGCATAGATAGAGCGGACACAAAAGCGTATAGCTTTCCTGTATATACGCAGATTTTTGAATGTAACGTGGAAGCGGATGTTATGATTGACTTCTCTTCCTATAAAGCTTCCAATCATGTGCTGAAGTACTGTGGGCAGCGAAAACTGCCCCTGGTGCTTTGCACCACCGGACTGACAGCAGAGCAGCTTGACCTGATTCAGGAAACCAGTAAAAAGACAGCGATTCTTCGCTCAGCCAATATGTCTCTTGGAATTAATGCATTATTAAAGCTGATTCAGGATGCAGCCAAGGTTTTGGCTACAGCTGGATTTGACATGGAAATTGTAGAAAAACATCATAAATTAAAATGTGATGCACCAAGTGGCACGGCGATTGCGATGGCAGACAGTCTGAATCAGGCTATGGACAAGCAATACCATTATTGCTTTGACCGCAGTCAGAGACATGAGCCAAGAGATTCAAAAGAAATCGGCATTTCTTCTGTTCGCGGCGGAACAATTGTAGGAGAGCATGATGTTATCTTTGCAGGACCAGACGAAGTGATTACATTCTCTCATCAGGCATATTCAAAAAGTGTTTTTGGAAAAGGTGCGATAGAGGCAGCTAAATTTTTGGCCGGTAAACCAGCAGGTATGTACGACATGAGTGATGTCATTGCCGGTTAAGTATTCAAGCAATCATTAAAAAGTTTTATGGCTTTGAATAATTATATGAAAAATTCGCATACTACTCCTATAAATTTGATTTAAGTAAAGGAGAGTTATGATGAAGCATATGAAAAAAGTTTTGTTTTGCTGCCTGATGGCGGTAATGCTCACAGGTATAGCAGCATGTGGCAACACAAACAGTGCTACTGACAGAACAAACGACAATACCACAACAGATGACAATGCCACAACAGATGATGTGGATAAAGACGGCGTGAAGGATAACGTGGATAAGAATAATGTAGATACGGATAACGATGCCACGGATAACGATGGAATCGTCAACGATGCTACGGATAATGATGCTGTCGATAACGATGGTGACGGTGTAGTGGATGACGTTGTAAAAGGTGTCGGTGAAGGAATTGAAGATGCAGGTAAAGGTGTAAAAGACCTGGGAGATGATGTGACCGGAACCGACAACAACAATACAACGACTAACGGAACAACGACTAACGGAACAACGACAACAAATCCTTGAAGATAATGTGATCAGAACAGCTGTGACTTATAGAGAAAAAATATGAGTCATGGCTGTTTTGAATTAAACATGGAGGTAAAGAATGAGATATCCTGAATTTTTAAAAAACGGGGGAACAATCGGCTTTGTAGCTCCCTCTTTTGGGTGTCAGACCGAACCTTACAGGACGGCTTTTCAAAATGCACAGAGTAAGCTTGAAAAAGAAGGGTATCGTCTGCAGCTGGGGCCTAACTGCTATGAAGGACGAGGAACTGGAATCAGTAATACGCCAAAGCTATGCGGAGATGAATTCACTGAGCAGTATTGTGCCAAAACCAGTGATGTGCTTATTTCATGCGGCGGTGGTGAACTGATGTGTGAGATTCTGGATTACGTGGATTTCAACAGGGTAAATAATACTGAGCCAAAATGGTTCATGGGATATTCCGACAATACGAATTTGACCTTTTTACTGCCTACAATTTGCGATGTGGCAGCTATCTATGGCCCCTGTGCACCAGCTTTTGGGATGGATCCATGGCATCCGGCCATCTGGGATGCATTGCGCCTGTTAGGCGGGAAGAAACTGAAGATAACCGGATATGACAGCTGGGAGAGAGAATCCGGAAAGGATGAGGAACATCCGCTTGAACCGTATCATGTATCAGAACCAAAAATATTAAAGTGTTTTCCTGAAACTAAGCACGTGAAGTTTGAAGGAAGACTGTTGGGCGGATGTATGGATTGCTTGGTTAATCTGACTGGTACAAAGTATGATCATGTGAAGAAGTTCAATGAAAGATATCAGGAAGAGGGGGTAATCTGGTTTCTGGAATCCTGCGATTTGAATGTTGTAGGGATCCGAAGAGCAATCTGGCAGATGATACATGCCGGATGGTTCGAACATCCAAAGGGCTTTCTGATAGGAAGACCATATTGTTTCGGGCAGGAAATGTTCGGACTTGACCAGTATCGGGCGGTATATGAATTGCTGGAACCTTTCCAGGTTCCTATCGTGATGGATGTGGATCTGGGGCATTTGCCTCCGATGCTGCCTGTAATAAGCGGCGGGTATGCGGCTATAGAGATCCGGGACAACAATCTTACTATAGATATGCAGATGAAATAACAGGAGAAATTATGAAATTCAGACCTTGTATAGATATACATAACGGGCAGGTAAAGCAGATTATCGGAAGCTCCTTGAAGGATGAAGGAGACCAGGCCAGTGAGAATTTTGTATCAAGCCAGGATGCCGCTTTTTATGCAAAATTATATAAGACGTACGGAGTCCGGGGAGGGCATATCATCCTATTGAATTCTGTGGACTCTGTTTACTATCCGGAGACTTACGCACAGGCAATGAGGGCACTTGATGCCTATCCGGGAGGACTTATGGCAGGAGGGGGATCCATCCGGGAAATGCTTTGGATTTTTTGAATGCCGGGGCAAGCCATGTAATTGTGACCTCTTATGTTTTTAAGGAAGGAAGAGTAGATTGGGGCAGGCTGGAACAGATGGCAGATACCGTGGGGAAAAAAAGACTGGTACTGGATTTAAGTTGTAGGAAAAAAGATGAGGAATACTATATCGTGACAGACAGATGGCAGAAATTCACAGATGTCAGGATAAAGCCGGAGGTACTGGATAGACTACATACGTACTGCGATGAGTTTCTTATCCATGCAGTGGATGTGGAAGGGAAAACTTCCGGTATTGATGGGGAGCTGGTCAAGATTCTAACGTGCCTGGATAATTTTCCTGTCACGTATGCAGGAGGCATAGGAGGGTTTGAGGATTTGGAGAAATTGCGCAGAGAAAGTGAGAATAAGCTGGATGTAACGATAGGAAGTGCATTGAGTCTCTTTGGCGGAAGTATGGATTTCCATGAAGTTTTAAAATTTTGCGGACAATTGTAAAGCCCGGATTCTCTTGCAATATTGTCTTGAGATTGGTATAATAATAGTACTTACAAGAGAGACAGGCTCTTTGTAAAATATAGATTAAAGGGGTTGACGGCATGAATATTATTATTAGTGGAAAAAATATTGAAGTGACAGAGGCTATTCGTTCCGCTGTCATAGAGAAGTTAGGCAAACTTGAAAAATATTTTACTCCTGATACAGATGTACAGGTAACTTTGAGCGTTGAAAAAGAAAGACAGAAGATCGAGGTCACAATTCCGGTGAAGGGCCGGTTGATTCGTTCTGAACAGGTCAGCAACGACATGTATGTATCCATTGATCTGGTAGAAGAAGTAATCGAAAGACAGCTTCGTAAATATAAAAGTAAAATTATCGATAAAAAGCAGGATATAACCAACTTCCAGAAATCATTTGTTGAAAATGAATACCTGGAAGATGAGGATATCAAAATAATCAGAACAAAAAAATTCGGAATGAAGCCAATGTTTCCGGAGGATGCCTGTGTTCAGATGGAACTTCTTGGACATAATTTCTTCGTGTTCCGCAATGCCGAGACTAATGATGTGAATGTGGTTTATAAGCGAAAAGGGGATACCTACGGACTTATTGAGCCGGAATGTTAATTCTTTTGGAGTTCCTAGCGCGACTGCATATCTCCGATAAGACGATGAAAAAGAGGGCTGATGCACTTTGCGTCAGCCCTTTTTTCGGACGTTATGGAATGTTTACGAAAAATTCATTGTTAATTATGACAGAAAGTGATAGAATAGGCGTTATATATGGTATGATTGAACTATAAGAATGTATGAACATTAGGAGTGAATAATTCATGAATTTAGCAGAAAAAATATTTGGAACACATAGTGAGCGTGAGTTGAAGCGTATCACGCCGCTGGTGGATAAAATTGAGGCCCTGCGTCCTGAGATGCAGAAGCTTAGCGATGAAGAGCTGCGCGCCAGGACAAAAGAGTTTAAGGAGCGTTTGGCCAAAGGGGAAACTCTGGACGATATACTGCCAGATGCCTATGCAACTGTCCGGGAGGCTGCAAAGCGTGTTCTGGATATGGAACATTACAGGGTTCAGATTGTCGGTGGTATCATCCTCCATCAGGGACGTATTGCCGAGATGCGTACAGGTGAAGGAAAGACGCTGGTGTCCACCCTTCCGGCGTATTTGAATGCTCTGACCGGCCGGGGCGTTATGATTGTTACGGTCAACGACTACCTGGCGAACCGCGATGCTGAATGGATGGGAAAAGTCCATGAATTTTTAGGGCTTACGGTCGGGGTGGTTCTTAACTCCATGAAGAACGATGAGCGCCGCAGAGCATATGCGTGTGACATTACTTATGTTACCAATAACGAGCTGGGATTTGACTATCTCCGCGATAACATGGTGATTTATAAAGAACAACTGGTACAAAGAGATTTATACTATGCAATCATTGATGAGGTCGACTCTGTATTGATCGATGAAGCCAGAACCCCTTTGATCATTTCAGGCCAGAGTGGTAAATCAACGAAGCTGTATGAGACTTGTGACATATTGGCACAACAGCTGAAGCGCGGCGAGGCCAGCGGCGAGATGACCAAGATAGCAGCCATTATGGGCGAAGAAATTATTGAAACCGGCGATTTTATTGTTAATGAAAAAGATAAAGTTGTAACCCTGACGGAAGAAGGAATTAAGAGAGTTGAGAACTTCTTCCATATCGAAAATCTGTCTGATCCGGAAAACCTGGAGATTCAGCATAATGTCATACTGGCTTTGCGGGCTCATAATCTGATGTTCCGTGACAAGGATTACGTCGTGAAGGATGACGAGGTCCTGATTGTAGATGAATTTACAGGACGTATTATGCCCGGCCGTCGTTATTCCGATGGACTTCATCAGGCAATTGAAGCAAAAGAACATGTTAAAGTAAGACGGGAGAGCAAGACACTGGCTACCATCACTTTTCAGAACTTCTTTAATAAATTTGAAAAGCGTGCCGGTATGACAGGTACGGCCCTGACTGAGGAACAGGAGTTCCGTGATATTTACGGAATGGATGTTATTGAGATTCCGACCAACATGCCGATGATCCGTATTGATTATGATGATGCGGTATATATGACCAAGAACGAGAAATTCAGTGCTGTTGTAGAGGAAATCAAGGAGTCACACCAAAACAACCAGCCGGTTCTGGTTGGTACAGTGACCATCGAGACTTCTGAATTATTGAGCAAGATGTTAAAGAAAGAGGGAATTGTGCACCAGGTTCTGAATGCCAAATTCCATGAACTGGAGGCCGAAATTGTAGCACATGCCGGTGAGGCAGGTACTGTTACGATTGCGACTAACATGGCAGGCCGTGGCACAGATATTAAGCTGGATGAGGAATCAAGGGCGGCAGGCGGCCTGAAGATTATCGGTACGGAACGTCATGAATCAAGACGTATTGATAACCAGCTCCGTGGACGTTCCGGACGTCAGGGAGATCCTGGTGAATCCAGATTCTACATTTCTTTGGAAGATGATCTGATGCGCCTGTTTGGATCTGAAAAGCTGATGGGTGTATTCAAATCCCTGGGTGTGGCTGAGAATGAACAGATTGAGCACAAGATGCTGTCTTCTGCAATTGAAAAAGCACAAAAGAAGATAGAGGCGAACAACTACGGAATTCGTAAAAATCTGCTGGATTATGATCAGGTTAACAATGAACAGAGAGAAATCATCTACAAAGAGAGACGCCGTGTTCTGGATGGAGAAAATATGCGTGATTCCATATTTAAGATGGTATATGATACCATTGACAATACGGTGGACATGTGTATCGGAGAGAATACAAACCAGGCCAGCTGGGACTTGAATGAGTTGAATACAATCCTGGATCCTATTATTCCCTTGAAACCTCTGACTGCAGAAGATGTTGAAAAGATGAAAAAGGATGAGCTGAAACAATCACTTAAGGAGAAAGCGGTCAAAATTTACGAAGAGAAGGAGACCGAATTTCCACAGGAAGAACAGATTCGTGAACTGGAGCGCGTTATTCTTCTGAAAGTCATTGACCAGAAATGGATGGATCATATCGATGATATGGATCAGCTTCGTCAGGGAATTGGACTGCAGGCTTATGGGCAGCGCGATCCAAAAGTTGAATATAAGATGACTGCTTATGAGATGTTCAACGATATGATTAACTCGATACAGCAGGATACCTTAAGGCTGCTTTACCATATACGCGTGGAGCAGAAGGTCGAGAGGGAACAGGTTGCTAAGGTAACCGGAACGAATAAAGACGAGTCTGTAACGAAAAAGGGTTATCAGCGTTCTGAAAAGAAGATCTATCCGAATGATCCCTGTCCGTGTGGCAGTGGTAAGAAGTACAAGCAGTGCTGCGGAAGAAAAGGTGCTTGATGGATACTGATTTATACCACATGAAAAAGGAGCTGGTTACAGCTCCTTTTTCAGCTATGTTCTGTGTTGTAACACGCTCATTTGTGGTGTATAATAAAGAGGATATGAATAGATATTTCATAAATAAGAACAGAAAGCAGGTGAAACAGTGGTTGAATTAGATCAGTTCAAGACAGAGCTGAATGTCTACGAAGGACCATTAGTGGAAGTGAGGGATTCACTTTGACCTCGCTAATAAAGAGCAGAGGATTGAAGAATTAGAAAGAAAGATGGAAGAACCTGACTTCTGGGATGTACCGGAAAAGGCTCAGGAGATGATGAAAGAGCTGGGAAGTCTGAAAGAAGACAGGGACACTTATAAAAAGCTGGTCACAGCTAAAGAAGATATGGAAACCTTAATTGAGATGGGCTATGAGGAGAATGATGCTTCTGTCATTCCGGAGATTGAAGAAATGCTGGAAACCTTTAAGCAGGATTTTGACAAAATCCGTATCAAGACCTTATTGTCCGGTGAATATGATAAAACCAATGCCATCCTCAAGTTAAATGCAGGTGCTGGCGGAACTGAAGCCATGGACTGGTGTTCCATGCTTTACCGTATGTATACCCGGTGGGCGGAGCAGAAGGGATTTTCCGTAGAGGAACTGGATTTTCTGGAAGGTGAAGAGGCGGGAATCAAATCCGTAACTTTCCAGGTAAATGGAGAAAATGCCTATGGGTATCTGAAATCCGAAAAAGGTGTCCATCGCCTGGTCAGAATTTCACCCTTTAATGCCAATGGAAAGAGGCAGACTTCTTTCGTATCCTGTGATGTGATGCCGGACATTGAAGAAGATATCGATCTCGAGATTAAAGATGAAGAAATTCGTATTGATACCTTCCGTTCCAGCGGTGCCGGCGGACAGCACATTAACAAGACCTCGTCTGCAATCCGCATTACCCATTATCCAACAGGAATTGTGGTAAGCTGTCAAAATGAGCGGTCTCAGCATATGAACAAGGATAAGGCGATGCAGATGCTGAAAGCAAAGCTGTACTTGCTGAGACAGCAGGAGCAGGAAGAAAAACTTTCGGGTATCAGGGGTGAGGTTACAGATATAGGCTGGGGCAATCAGATTCGATCCTACGTTATGCAGCCCTATACAATGGTCAAGGATCACCGGACCAGTGAAGAGAAAGGTCAGGTAGATGCTGTATTAGATGGAGATATTGATTCATTTATCAATGCATACCTGAAGTGGATAGCCCTGAAAAAATAATGAATTAAAAAAGTTACGGTTGATGAAAGGAGAGACTCCCAATGAACAAAGCATGGTGGAAGGAAGCAGTTGTATATCAGATTTATCCAAGGAGCTTTATGGATGGTAATGGGGACGGAATCGGTGATCTGAAAGGGATAACCAGCCGCCTGGACTATCTCCAGACTCTGGGTGTAGATGTTGTCTGGCTGTCGCCGGTTTACAAATCGCCAAACGATGACAATGGATATGATATCAGTGATTATCAGGATATTATGGATGAATTTGGAACGATGGATGACTTTGATGAGATGCTGCGTGAGGCACACAGACGGGGAATCCGGATTGTCATGGATTTAGTGGTCAACCATACATCCGATGAACACCGCTGGTTTGTGGAGAGCCGTAAAAGCAGAGAAAATCCATACAGAGATTATTATATCTGGAAAAACCCTAAAGAGGATGGCAGCGCTCCGAATAACTGGGGTGCCTGTTTTGGAGGCTCAGCCTGGGAATACGATGAAGCCACGAATATGTACTACCTCCATCTGTTTTCGAAAAAACAGCCGGATTTGAATTGGGAAAATGCGCAGGTTCGCAAGGAAGTTTTTGATATGATGACCTGGTGGTGTGACAAGGGAATTGACGGTTTTAGGATGGATGTTATCAGCATGATTTCCAAGACGCCGGAGATGCCGGATGGACCGGTCGGGGATCAGGGGTATGGAGATTTCGGCCCGTACAGTATCCACGGTCCGCATGTCCATGACTATTTGAAGGAGATGAACCAGAAGGTTCTTTCCAAATATGATTTAATGACGGTGGGAGAGACCGCCGGAGTGACAGTTGAAGAGGCGAAACGTTATTCCGGGGAGGACGGCCATGAACTCAACATGGTATTCCAGTTTGAACATGTTGAATCAGATGGTAAATATGGAAAGTGGTCGGATCAGAGGATACCGCTTTCATTTTTAAAAGAAAACCTTTCAAAATGGCAGACTGAGCTGTACGGAAATGCATGGAACAGCTTATACTGGGATAATCATGACCAGCCAAGGGCAGTGTCACGCTTTGGCGATGACAGAGCCGAATACAGAGAGGTATCAGCCAAGATGCTGGGTACTTTGCTTCATATGATGCAGGGTACACCTTATATCTATCAAGGGGAAGAGTTGGGTATGACCAATTATCCTTTCCAGTCCAAAGCGGATTTTCGCGATATTGAAAGTATTCATGCATATGAAGACTGGGTGGAATCCGGGAAAGTGGAGCATGAGGATTTCTGGCCTTGCCTCCTGAATAAGAGCCGTGATAATGCAAGAACCCCTGTTCAGTGGGATGATACAAAAAACGCAGGGTTTACCCAGGGAAATCCATGGATTCAGGTGAATCCCAATTATACGGATATTAATGCAAAAGCTGAATTGGAAAATCCAGATTCTGTGTTTTACTATTATCAGAAACTGATAAAGCTTCGTAAAGAATATCCGGTTATCGTATATGGAAAGTACGAATTGCAGCTGGCGGATGATGAGAATATCTTTGCATATACAAGAACACTGGATGATCAGCGGATTTTTGTAGTCTGCAATTATAATCAGAGCAGGTGCAATATCCAGATTCCCTCTGAATTTTCAAAAGCAGAATGTTTGATTGCAAATTACGAAAGAAAGTGTTATGAGGGGACCCTGGAATTAAAACCCTATGAAGCTTTTGTGTTATACCATAAGTAAAGGGCGGCTTATCTGCTGCTGATTTACAGAAAATGAAGAGAGGACAGTTCTGTAAGGGAAATCTGATTCCCGATGCAGAACTGTCCTTTTATTTTTCTTTCCAAATTTTAATTGCAGAATCAAACAAAATATGTTAGTATCTTTACAGTGAGTACAAATGTTTTCCGTTGGCGAACAGATGGAGAGGAGGTAGCATGAAAGATACAGTCAAGTATTACGTGGTAAAAGAAAAGGCAATTCCAGAAGTTCTGCTGAAGGTATTACAAGCCAAGAGCCTGATGGAAAAGAAAGAGCTTACGGTACAGGAAGCCACAGAAAGAGTGGGGATCAGCCGAAGCTCCTTTTATAAGTATAAAGATGATATTTTTCCTTTTCATGACAATGCGAAGGGGAAGACAATTACATTTATACTGCAGATGGACGATGAACCGGGGCTGTTGTCGGGGGTTTTGAAAACCATTGCCAGATACCACGGCAATGTTTTGACCATACATCAGTCCATACCGCTTAATGGAGTGGCTACACTTACTATAAGTGTGGATATAGCACCGGAGGTAGGAGATGCTGCCGCCATGATGGGCAGCATTGAGAAAAAGGATGGCGTTCATTATTTTAAAATATTAGGCAGGGAGTGAGAAGCGCATGATAAAAGTAGCAGTTTTAGGTTATGGGACCGTAGGATCCGGAGTTGTGGAAGTGTTTCGTCAGAATCAGGAAGTACTTAACAAGAGCGTGGGCCAGGACATAGAGCTTAAGTATGTTTTGGATTTGAGAGAGTTTCCAGGAGATCCGGTGGAAAAGGTCCTGGTACATGACTTTGAAACCATTGTGAATGATCCGGAAGTGAATGTTGTAGTAGAGGTGATGGGAGGGCTGAATCCGTCTTTTAACTTTGTAAAGAGATGCCTGGAAAATGGAAAGAGTGTATGTACATCCAACAAAGAACTGGTGGCGCAGCATGGAACAGATTTGCTGCAGACTGCCAGGGAGCATCATGTAAACTTTTTATTTGAGGCCAGCTGTGGAGGAGGAATCCCGATTATTCGTCCTTTATATCAATCCCTGACTGCGGATAAAATTGATGAGGTTTCCGGTATCCTAAATGGAACTACAAACTATATTTTAAGCAAAATGGCAAGCGATGGTTCTGGGTTTGAGGAGGTTCTGAAAAAGGCCCAGGATAAAGGGTATGCAGAGCGAAATCCCGAAGCGGATGTGGAAGGATACGATGCCTGCCGTAAGATTGCAATTCTGTCATCTCTGGCGTTTGGGAATTATGTAGACTATAAGGACATCTATACAGAGGGAATTACCAGGATAACGGCAGCTGATATTAAATATGCCCAGACAATTGGAGTCAGTATAAAACTGCTGGCGATCAGCCGTCGTACGGAAAAAGGAACCTATGCCATGGTCAGCCCGGTTATGATTGACTCAGCCAATTCACTGTATAGTGTCAATGGAGTTTTCAATGCGATTTCCATCCATGGCAACATGCTTGGTGATGCCATGTTTTACGGAAGAGGAGCAGGTAAACTGCCCACTGCAAGTGCTGTGGTCGCAGATGTAGTTGAGGCGGCAAAAAATCTGAACAAGACCGTGATGGGCGAAGGATGGAATCCCGAAAAACTGGAGCTGCTGCCTTTGGATGAAGTCTCCAGCCGTTTCTTTGTACGTATCCGGGGGAATGCATCCAGTGTTTTGCCTGCTGTGGAGCATGCATTTGGAGAAGTTGATCCGATATCCATTCCAAGCATGGATGGAGAATTTGGTTTTATAACGGGTGAGATGACGGAAGCAGAGTATAGAGAAAAGTCAGTAAAACTTGAGGGAATTATCAGCATGATTCGTGCCAGACTGCATGGCTGAACCAACGTTTTTGTACAGGAGGAAGTTTAAGTGAAATATATTGTGATGCTGGGAGACGGGATGGCCGATGAACCAGTTGAAAGTCTGGATGGGAAGACACCTTTGGAATATGCTGAAACTCAGGCGTTGGATGCGTTAGCGAAGATATCAGAAATCGGAATGGTACAGACAATTCCTGAGGGTATGGCTCCGGGGTCAGATACTGCGAATCTGTCTGTCATCGGATATGACCCCAAGGTGTATTATACAGGACGCTCCCCATTGGAAGCACTGAGTATAGGGGTAAATATGAGCGCTGAGGATGTGGCTTTACGCTGCAATATCGTAACTCTTTCGGAAGAGGATGTGCCCTATGAGAAAAGGACAATTATAGATCACAGTGCTTCGGAAATTTCCACGGAAGATGCAAGGATCCTTTTGCAGGCCGTGACAGAAGAACTTGAAGACGAGGTTTATCACTTTTATACAGGAACCAGTTACCGCCATTGCCTGATCTGGTCAAAGGGGCAGGTAGTTCCGCTAACCCCGCCGCATGATGTGCTGGGGCAGACGATTACGCACTATCTGCCAGGGGATGAGAAACTTCTTCAGATGCAGAAGCGCAGTTATGAGATTTTGAAAGATCATCCTATCAATGTAAAGCGGAAGTCGGAAGGATTGAATCCTGCTAATAGTTTCTGGTTCTGGGGTGCTGGTACCAGACCTGCCCTTTCTTCTTTTTCGGAGAAGTACCATAAAAAGGGTGTCATGATATCGGCAGTGGATTTACTGAAAGGGATTGCCGTGGGAACAGGAATTACCAATATTAAAGTAGAAGGAGCCAACGGAGGCCTTGACACAAATTATGAAGGTAAAGCCCAGGCGGCAGTGAATGCACTTTTGAAAGATGGATATGATTTTGCTTACATCCATCTGGAAGCACCCGATGAGATGGGACATCAGGGTAGTGCCGATAGGAAAGTGGAGGCCATACACCGGATGGATACCAGAATTCTTGCGCCTGTCAGGGCGCAGATGGATGCGTCTGGAGAGGATTACCGCCTTCTGGTACTTCCGGATCATCCGACTCCGGTTCGCCTTCGTACCCATGTGTCAGATCCTGTGCCGTATCTGCTGTATGACAGCAGTTCACCAGAGGAGCATGTCTGGCATTATAACGAAAAAGAGGCTGAAACCAGTGGAAATAAGGTGAATCAGGGACATGAACTGATGGGATATCTTTTTTCAAGATAGAAACGCAATATTCGAATCCCCGTATGACGATAGACGTTACCGCCATACGGGGATTCGGATTATACAGAGCGTAGTGTGTTGTAAAAGTTAGAAAGTGTTACCTGCTTATATGGGTAAATCCAGAGCATAGGCAGACCACTTCCCACATAATTTAAGAGGTGAAGCCCTAAAAAACTCAGATAATTCAGAAAAAAGTAACTTCCCATATGTCCTCTCATCATAGAAGCACTTTTCTTTAAGGCATTCATAGCCGAAAGCCCCGAGTCATCCATCAATAGAAAGGTGGACAGGCGAAGAGGCATAAGAAGCAAAGATGCAATCAGAGTACCGATTCCTGTAATTAACAGAAATCCACCCAGATAGGGGAGAGCAAAAGAAAGTATATCTGTTACATCCGAACTTTGCAGAAGCATATCTGTGCCCTGCTTTGTGAATGTATAGTTTGTAAACACGAAGGCAGGAATGATTGTGAATACGGCATATACAATGCCTTTAATAAACTCAATCACCAGAAAACGATCCGGATGATGTGTCAGCCCGAAAAACAGATCTCCAATGCCGATGGATTGATGACGGCTTATAGATAGTGCTGATTTCTCTAACCCTATCTTTAACAGATTCAACAGAATACTGAAAAGAAAAGAAACCAGAATACCGGCAATGGCTGAAAAGCGGGAGGCTGCCAACATCAGAAACCAGTATAAAAATAAGTAAACGCAGGTATTGATCAATGTAAATATCAGATAAGCGGCAATATAGGTTCCATAATTGCCGATTAATGCCTCACGGGCATCCATTTTTAATTGTTTTGACTGTTCCATATATTTATACTCCAAGTTTTAAATTTAGTTTATCACAGGATACCGCTGAAAAAGTCTTCCATTCCATCCTGATCTCCGGCATCATATTCATAGACATAGTCCGAAAAATCATCCCAGTCGGTTTTAGTGATAGAATGCGTTATGAATAACAGAGACCCAAGCATGATAATGATGCCAAGTACTGCTCCGCCTGCGGACAATCCGAGACCGAACTTTGCAGAGGTATTCATTTGTCCCTTTCCTCTGGAAAGCAGAGCCAGAACAATTCCGATGGACCCCAGAATAAGACCGAGACCGGTAAGTGAAAATAAGATGGAACATATCCCTAAGACTAACGCAGCTGTAGCCATACCGGGAGCCCCCGGGGGATGATAAGGCACGTCAGGACCGTTATAATCATAGCTTTGCGGATTGCTGTTGTAGTAATCGTTCATAAAATCTCCTCCTGCTGTTTTAAGGATGCGTAGTTGGTGCTTTTACATGCGGGCATGAAACGTACGAACTTTTAATCCTGATATCAGTGTATCATGTGTTTCCTGCAAAGGCAATAACGCAAAAAAAAATTACCGGAGCTTCGGTAATTTTTATAGAACCTGTATGTTAAAGAAAACGTGCGAAAAAGATACTATAGAATAAGATACACCAGGGCTTCATGATTAGGATGATAAAGATGTATTTTCTGGATGACATCGGGGTGAGTCCGGCCAGAAAGCAAAGGATATCATCGGGTGCAAGCGGTAGAAGAATAGCCAGTGCAAATATAGACAGGAAGGATTTTTTTTGCGTCCAATCCAAATACTTGTGATAGTTTGCTTCTCCGATCAGACCTTGTACCACATGTGAGCCAAATCTTCTTGCAATAAAGAAGGCAATGATGGAGCCTGCAGAGATACCCAGGTAATTGATCCAGAAACCACCGACGGGCCCGAATAGCACGGCACCTACGATACAGCCCAGAAAGCCCGGAAGAAGGGGTATGACGACCTGAAATAACTGAACAGTAAAGAGAACTGCCGGAGCAAAAAAACCGAAACCCTGGATGTATCCTTTAAACGTAGAGACGGAGTGAAAGTAGCCGTCGAAATAACTTTTGATTAAAAATATAAGAATCAGAATGCAAAAGGCAAGACCTGCTGCCTTCGCGACTCTTTTTATGTTTATGGCTGTAGCGCTCATAAATAATATTGTTCCTTTCTCTGGAATAAACATAGTATATCCTATTCTGATTAAATGCAAGTGAATTACAACTTAAGATTTCATTAAGTTTGTAAAAATCAGAAATTCTGTTATACTAGTATTGCAGATTTTAAGTTAAAGAGGAGGTTTACAAAGATGGAATTTAAAGAAGTAGACGTCAAAAAGATGGATAAGAATCCATTTTCCATGATTGCTGATGAGTGGATGCTGATAACTGCGGAAAAAGAAGGTAAGATTAATACGATGACGGCTTCCTGGGGCGGTGTTGGAATTATGTGGGGAAAGACGGTGGCTACTGCATATATCAGACCGCAGAGATGTACAAAAGGATTTGTGGATTCATCGGATTACTTTACGCTGACTTTCTTTAATGGCAAACAGAAAAAAGCCATGGGATATCTTGGAAGTGTATCCGGATATGATGAGCCTGATAAAATCGAGAAGACAGATCTGCATGTGATTGAGTTTGACGGTCATCCCTCTTTCGAGGAAGCGGCACTTGTACTGGTATGCAGAAAGCTGTATGCACAGGAGATGAAACCGGAATCCTTTATGAGACCGGAAGAGATCAAAGAATGGTATTCGGATAAAGATTTTCATACGATGTATATCGGTGCAATCGTCAAAGCATATGAAGCAAGATAGATAAAACGAGAGGAAATAAGAGTAGATGTGGGTTGCCGACGGATGGAAAGATTATGAAGTACTGGATACTTCCAATGGTGAGAAGCTGGAGCGATGGGGAAATTATATACTGGTGCGGCCGGATCCTCAGGTTATCTGGAATACACCTCATGATCACCCGGACTGGAAAAAAAAGAACGGGCATTATCACAGAAGCAGTAAAGGTGGAGGAGAATGGCAGTTTTTTAATCTGCCTGAGCAGTGGACAATACAGTATAAAAACCTGAACTTTCACCTGAAACCGTTTAGCTTTAAACATACGGGATTGTTTCCTGAGCAGGCGGTCAACTGGGACTGGTTTGGCGATAAGATCCGTCATGCTGGAAAACCGGTGAAGGTATTGAATTTATTTGCGTATACAGGAGGTGCGACACTGGCGGCGGCAGCTGCCGGAGCAGAAGTGACTCATGTGGATGCATCCAGAGGAATGGTAACCTGGGCAAAAGAGAATGCTGCAGCCTCGGGGCTAAAAGATGCGAAAATACGTTGGATTGTGGACGATTGTAAGAAATTTGTAGAACGTGAAATCAGAAGGGGCAACCATTATGACGGAATTATTATGGATCCGCCATCTTATGGACGAGGGCCCAAAGGAGAAATCTGGAAGATTGAGGAATCTATCTATCCATTTATTCAGTTGTGTGCAAGACTGCTCAGCGAAGAACCCCTGTTCTTTCTGGTGAATTCCTACACAACAGGACTCGCTCCTGCGGTGCTGACCTACATGATTTCTACCGTCTTAAAAAAATACAGTGGGCATGTGGATTCCGGGGAGATTGGTTTACCGGTTGTTTCTTCAGGACTTATCTTACCCTGTGGTGCTTCGGGCAGATGGGAAAATAAAATTTGAATATGCAAGAATACGATAAAAAAGTTGCAAGTTTTATCCCATTAAGACTATAAAATGCATGAAACAGGATAAAAGTGAAGGATTTCCTTGACAAATAGTCATTTTAAGTATTAGAATGGATAGCAATGAAATCTGTCAAGGAGGAAATCATGAAAGCGTATACAGACTTAAGTATGGATGAATTGCTGGCATTGAAAAATAAACTGGAAGCGGAATATGAAGATATCAAAGGAAAGGGTCTGGCACTTGACATGTCCAGAGGAAAGCCTTCCAAAGAACAGCTGGACCTGGCGGAGGGGATGCTGAACATCGTGAAAGGAAGCGGAGACACTGACACTTTGGATGGATTGGACTGCCGTAATTACGGGGGCCCAATAGGAATACCAGAAGCCAGACAGCTTATGGGAGATATCGCGGGTGTATCGGCGGAGCACGTAATTGTCCATGGAAATGCAAGCTTAAATATCATGTTTGATACTGTGGCACGCTCATTTACCCATGGTGTACTTGGAAACACTCCATGGGCGAAACTTGATAAAGTGAAATTTCTTTGTCCGGTACCCGGATACGACCGCCACTTTGGGATTACGGAATACTTTGGTGTAGAGATGATTAATGTCCCCATGACAGAGGATGGGCCGGATATGGATCAGGTAGAAAAACTGGTTGCAGAGGATGAATCTGTGAAAGGTATCTGGTGTGTGCCCAAATATTCCAACCCTCAAGGCTATACCTACTCGGATGAGACAGTCAGACGGCTTGCAGACTTGAAACCAGCTGCTGTGGACTTCCGTATCTTCTGGGATAATGCATATTGCGTGCATCACCTGTATGAGGAAGAGGAAAATCAGTCTCAGATTCTTGAAATCCTGTCAGAGTGTGAAAAGGCAGGGAATCCGGATATGGTATATGAGTTTATTTCCACCTCCAAGGTGAGTTTTGCAGGTGCAGGCATCTCCGCAGTCATCAGTTCCAAAGCGAATCTGGAGCAGATAAAACTTCATATGAACTATCAGACGATAGGACATGACAAACTGAACCAGCTGCGTCATGTAAGATTTTTCAAGGATATGGATGGGATAAAGGCTCATATGATGAAACATGCCAAGTCCGTCCGGCCTAAGTTTGAAGCAGTGGAGCAAGTCCTGAAGGAATCGCTGGAAGGATTAAATATCGGCTCCTGGACCTGCCCGAAGGGTGGGTATTTCATCTCCTTTGATGCGATGGAAGGCTGTGCCAAAGCAATTGTAGCGAAGGCAAAAGAAGCCGGTCTTGTTATGACGGGAGCCGGGGCGACATTCCCTTATGGGAAGGATCCCAAAGACTCCAATATCCGGATTGCGCCGACATTGCCCACACAGGAAGAACTGGCTCTGGCAGCTCAGATTTTTGTTTTGAGTGTAAAACTGGTAAGCATTGAAAAACTGTTACAGTTAAACCATATGAATCAGGGTTAAAACTCCTTTTGACCTCTAATCATCCATATGAAAGGCCGTCCGGGATACAAAACGGGAGGGCCTTTTTGCCTGCCTTTTTCGGATGCTGTTATTAAAGTCGTTTTACGTTTTCGAAAGGTCTTTACCATAAAAGCTTCAGGTGCTATACTGATATAGTAACGCATTCGGATTGCCGGGGCTTACTTGTTTAAATAGTATATAAGGTGAGGAAGTCAGTAATTATGAAAACACTGTCGAATAAGAATAAAATATTACTGGGAGTCCTTCTGGGTATTGTGCTGGTTATGTTTGGCGTATACCTGGGGGTCAGTTTCTTTTTTCAATCGCATTTTTTTTCCGGGGTTGCCATTAACGGAGCAAATTGTGGCAGAATGTCGGCTGAACAAGCGAAGGAAGCTATACAAAACCGTGTAAAGGAATACAACCTGATTTTGAAGGAGCGTGGAGGAACTGAAGAAAGTATTAACGGAGAGCAGTTGAATCTCACTTACGTAGATGATCAGGGCGTGGAAAAACTGCTGGAGAAACAGAATGGCTTTATGTGGCTGTTTTCTCTGGGTGCAGATAAGAACTATGAGATGTCAGCCAATATTACTTACGATAAGGATATCATAGATGAAATTCTGGATAACCTGGATTGCTTTCAAAGTGAGAATCTAACTGCTCCCGCGGATGCTGCTATACAGGAAACGGATACAGGATATACGATAGCGGCTGAAGTACAAGGGAATACCTTAAAGCGTGAAGATGTGAAGCATGCAGTAATTGATGCTATAGATTCCGGGAAGAAAGAGCTTGATCTGGAAAAACTGGATCTTTATGAAAAACCATCTGTCCTGAGCTCGGATGAGGCGCTGAATACAAATCTTCAGCAACTCAATACATTGACATCTGCCAATATTGTCTATGATTTCACAGACCGGCAGTATACGGCAGACCGTTCTGTCATAAAGAGCTGGATTGGCAAAGGAGAAGATGGAACTTACAGCCTGGATAATTCGAAGGCAGCTGAGTGGGTCAAGCAGATGGCGGTTGATACGGACACCTTTGGCCTTGCGCGGGAGTTCAAGACCACATCAGGGAAGACAATCACCCTGCCTTACGGCGGAGATTATGGATGGTGCATCAACAGAGATAAGACAACGCAGGCGTTGATTGAAGCGGTCAATGCAGGAACTCAGGAGGTAAGGGAGCCTGTTTATCTATATAAGGGTATAGACCGGTCTTCGAATGATATCGGAGGTACATATGTAGAAATCAGTATCAGTGAACAGAAGATGTGGTGCTATAAGGACGGAAAGCTTCTCGTGGAAACACCTGTAATCACAGGTAATCACACGACAGGCCATGATACACCTTCAGGCCATGTCTGGGCAATTGATGCAAAGAAGAGAGATGCTAATTTCAAGCTATATCCGGTAAAGGTGACCTTCTGGCTGCCCTTCAATGGGGATGTAGGGATACATGATGCCAGCTGGCGTACGGCAGCTGAGTATACACCTGACCACTATCTTACTGCCGGTTCCCATGGATGTATCAATACTCCTTATGATGCGGCGGAAAAAATCTTTAATACAGTTGGAATTGGATATCCTGTAATCGTATATTATAGTACAGATCAGGTTGTAGGACCGTCACCAACGCAGGAGAATACCATCTAAAGTTGTTTTCAGGAGGAGTTTTTTGTATGAATATAGTTGTTTTAGCCGGAGGAACCAGTTCGGAGAGGGACGTATCCATTGTTTCCGGCACCAATGTATGTAAAGCTTTGAGGGAAAAAGGGCATTATGCGATACTGGTGGATGTATTCTTTGGAATGGAGCAGCTGCCGGAAATATTGTTTCCGAAAGCTTATGATGTGGAGCGGGCAGCAGAGGACATCAAAAGCCGGAATGAAAATCTGAAACAGGTCAGAGCAGAGCGCAGAAAATTCTTTGGCCCTAATGTAATTGAAATTTGCCAAGAGGCAGAAGTGGTGTTTCTCGCTCTTCATGGCGCGAATGGCGAGGATGGAAAGATACAGGCAGCATTCGACCTTTTTGGTATTCCTTATACAGGTACCGGATACTTAAGTTCTGCTATTGCGATGGATAAAGGGGTTTCTAAGAAGTTTTTTGAAATATACGGTGTTCCAACGCCCAAAGGGATCACCCTGGACAAAAAAAATTATTCCGGGAATCCGGCCGATTATGGTTTGGAGCTGCCCCTGGTGGTAAAGCCTTGCTGCGGAGGCTCCAGTCTGGGTGTATATATAGTAAACGATCAGGCAGAATACGAGGATGCACTGAAAGCAGCATTTTCCTATGAATCAGAAGTAATTGTAGAGGAATATATAAACGGACGGGAATTTTCTGTGGGTGTGGTAGACGAAGAAGCATACCCGATTATTGAGATTGCACCGATTGAAGGCTTTTATGACTATACGAATAAATATAAGCCGGGTTCCACTGTGGAAACCTGTCCTGCTGATCTAAGCACCGAGCTGTCTCAGAAGATGCAGGAGTACGCAATACTTGGTGCCAGGGCTTTAAACATCGAAGGCTATTGCCGGCTGGATTTTATGATGTTGGAAGATGGCCGTATGTATTGCCTGGAAGCAAATACACTTCCGGGGATGACACCGACAAGTCTGCTTCCCCAGGAAGCTCAGGCTATTGGAATTGACTATCCGTCTCTTTGCGAGAAGCTGATTCAGATATCGCTGGACAGACATGGAAAGACCCATTCCTGGTAAAGCCAGAGCGGGAAGTAACTATATATTTGATAAGCATGGAGAAAGAGTTTATGAAGAATCTGACACTGGAACATATCGCAGCCGCATGTAATGGACTGTACATCGGATCAAAGATGAGCAGACTTAAGTGTGTAACCGATATTACAACGGACAGCCGTAAGGTAACGTACGGCTGTCTTTTCATACCGATAAAGGGCACAAGGGCGGATGGGCACGACTATATCGGACAGGTGATGGAGGCCGGTGCACTGTCCGTCTTGTCAGAACAGGATCTGGGTGAGGTGGACTTTCCGTATATCAGGGTAAGGTCCTCACTTCAGGCGGTAAAAGACATCGCGGAGTATTATCTGAAACAGTTGGCTGTCCCTGTGATTGGAATTACAGGGAGTGTGGGAAAGACCAGTACAAAAGAAACTGTTGCGGCCGTTCTGTCACAAAAGTACAATGTTTTAAAGACACAGGGCAATTTTAACAATGAGCTGGGCTTGCCGCTTACGGTGTTCCGGCTGCGCGAAGAGCATGAGATTGCGGTTTTGGAGATGGGAATCAGTAATTTTGGGGAGATGAGCCGTCTGGCTAAAATCGCCCGTCCCCACACAGGGATTATCACAAATATCGGATATTGCCATCTTGAGTTTTTAAAGGATCGGGATGGGGTCTTAAAGGCAAAAACAGAGATGTTTGATTATATCCGTGAAGACGGACATGTAATTTTAAATGGAGACGATGATAAGCTGGATGCAATCCGGGAAGTCCGCGGAACAAAACTGATGAAGTTCGGCTTAGATAAAAAGAACGACATCTATGCCGATCAGATAGAAAGTAAGGGACTGAAAGGAATGGCTTGCGTGATACACACACCTCAGGGCAGCTTTAAAACCCTGATTCCGATTCCGGGCCGCCACATGGTTTATAATGCTCTGGCTGCTGCCTGTGCAGGCATGGTCTATGGACTGAGTCCGGACGAGATTAGAACCGGAATTGAAAGTCTGCAGCCTGTAAGCGGAAGATTTCATATCATTGAGACAGAAAAATATACGATTATTGATGATTGCTATAATGCGAATCCTGTATCCATGAAGGCCTCGCTGGAAGCTTTGCAGGATGGGACCGGACGTAAGGTAGCGCTGCTCGGCGATATGGCTGAGCTCGGGAAAGAGGAGGAACAACTCCATGCACAGATCGGAGTTTTTGCAGGAGAGCTGGATCTGGACGCTGTCTATTGTGCAGGGCCATTGTGTGAACATTTGGCCAGGGGGATAAAGCAGTCTAATCCCCGGGTGGAAGTACTTCATTTTGCGGACAGAGATTCTCTAATGGAGAAACTGCCGGAGATACTTATGAATGGGGATACCGTTCTGGTAAAGGCCTCTCATTCCATGCAGTTTGAGAAAATCGTGGAACGCCTGTCGGCGGAAACGAAGAAATGACGAGAGGAGATTCCCATGTTTCGTTTTATTGTGGTAGCAGCTGTAGTGGTGGCATTTTTGATTCTATCTATCCCAGTTCTTCTGGTGGAGTGGGTGATCGGAAAGTTCAATCCATATCGGAAAGACATCAGTTCCTTACGGCTGGTACAGTGGATTTTTAAAGTGATTCTGAAAATCACAGGGATTGAGCTGGAAGTCATCGGTGAGGAGAATGTGCCAAGAGATCAGGCGGTTCTCTATATCGGGAATCATCGGAGTTTTTTTGACGTGCTGATTACTTATGCCAGATGCCCCGGACTTACCGGGTACGTAGCCAAGAAGGAAATGCTGAAGGTGCCTCTTCTGAGCAGCTGGATGAAATATCTGCATTGCCAGTTTCTGGACAGGAAGGATTTGAAAGCTGGTATGCAGATGATTCTATCCTGCATTCAGAATATCAAAGATGGAATTTCCATCTGCATCTTTCCGGAGGGGACGAGAAGCAGGGGAGAGACAGAATTGCCTCTTTTAACATTTCATGAAGGCAGCTTTAAGATTGCACAGAAAACAGACTGCCCCATCGTTCCTATGGCCATGGTAAATACCTGTGAGATTTTCGAGGCTCATTTTCCAAGAATTAAATCAACACATGTAATCCTGGAATACGGAACGCCGATTATCCCGTCAGATTTGTCTCCGGAGGATAAGAAACACCTTGGTGCATATACAAAGAAGATTATTGAGGGGATGTTGGAAAAAAACCGGGAGTTACTAATAAAATAGAGAAAACAAGTGATAAAGGGAGACGAAAATGTCTCCCTTCTTTGTATACCAAAGTATGCAAAAGAAACTGCCGGTGGCCGTTTCTTTGTATGCCAAAGTATGCAAAAGAAACTGCCGGTGGCCGTTTCTTTGTATTCTAAAGGACCTCTTTGGTGCATACAATACCAATAAAGAGCGGATAGAGGCCAAAGCATGAAGAAATTTACCTACATATTTATCTGTGCGCTGCTTGCGGTTATAATGCATGGCTGTGCAATCCAGGACAATACAGATGGTGCGTACAAGGCTGTTGACTATACTGTGGTGAAGGTAGGAGAGATTCCCGGGGAAGTTCAGGAATTAATAAAAAATCAGGGCGATGAGGCATTTCAAATGGTTTACAGGAGTGATGGATGGCTTTATGTCATGCGTGGATATGGAAGGCAGAAGACCGGTGGCTACTCCATCCGCATTCTGGATGTAGGCATCTCAAAGGATATGCTTCACATTAAAAGTGAGCTGCTGGGCCCCCAGACGAAAGAAGAGCAGAAGGGTAATGGCTCCTGCCCATATTTTGTGTTGAAACTTGAGGACCCGGGATATCCGGTAATGTTTGAAGAATCAGGAGGGGAAATGAATGGAGTTAATGAAGAAAAACCTGCATCAGATATGCAGAAAGAGTGATGCTGAGACACAGATCACCTTTGATGAAGATTTTAATGTACCGGATGCGAAACCGGATGTCGGGCGTATGATTCAGAAAAAAGGCGAGGTGAACCTGCAAGAGGTCCAGGTCAGTGAAGGTCATGCCCGCATCACTGGCTCTTTGGACTTTTATCTGCTATACGTATCTGATGGCGATGTCCGGAGAATTTATAATTTGGATGGTTCTCTGCCCATTGATGAGAACATTAATCTGGATGGTCTTAACAGTGGTGATAAAATCTGTCTTAAATGGGAGATGGAGGATCTGAGCATACATCTGATTAATTCGCGTAAATTGAATATCCGCGCTCTGATTACATTTTATGCGTACGTAGAAGAGATTCAGGATATCCAGCTGCCCACAGATCTGAAGGAGTCAGAAGGTGTTTCTGTAAAAAAAGAAGAGATTCCGGTTCTGGAGTTGGGCGTACATAAAAAAGATACAATGCGCATTAAAAAAGAACTCACGCTTGCTTCGAACAAACCCAATATACATACCATCTTGTGGCAGGATATGCAGACGCGTGCCCTGGATATACGGGGGCTGGATGGAAAAGTGGAGATTAAGGGAGAACTCTTTGTATTTTGTCTGTATTCCGGTGATGATGAAGATCATCCTCTTCAATATCTGGAGCAGGCTCTGCCCTGGCAGCAGGAGGTAGACTGCTCAGGTTCCACCACGGATATGATACCGAATATAGATGTTACTATGACACAATGTAATATGGAAGTGGTTCCGGATGCAGATGGCGAAGAGCGTGTACTGCAGATGGATGTAGTGCTTGAATTGGATATGAAACTTTATAAGGAAAACAGCTGCAGTCTTCTGCAGGACGTTTATACCCCGAAGAAAAAGTGCATATTGACTACAGAACCCAGGGTCTTGGAAAGTCTGTTGGTTAAGAATTATTCAAAGTGTAAGGTGAATGACAGGGTGAATGTCCAGGAACCATCAAATAAAATTTTGCAGATCTGTCATAGTGAAGGTACGGTCAAAATTGATGACACAAAGGTTGTTCAAAATGGTATCCAGGTAGACGGAATCATACAGCTTCGGATTCTCTATATTATCAGCGATGATGATATGCCATTTTATTCCATGGAAACGGCGGTACCATTTACACATATGGTAGAGGCTCCCGGTATCAGTAAGGATTGTAAATATCATCTGCGCAGCGATATAGAGCAGTTGTCCACTACGATGATTGACAGCAATGATATTGAAGTCAAGGCAGTGTTGAACCTGAACGCAATTGTGATGCGGGAACGTCCCATGGCTGTTGTCAGTGAAATCAGCGAAGAGCCTCTGGATATGGAAGAGTTACGCAGCATGCCGGGGATTGTCTGCTATCTGGTTCAGGACGGAGATACACTTTGGGACATTGCAAAGCGGTTCTATACCACGGTGGACGAAATTCGCGCACTGAATGAACTGGAGTCGGATCGCGTGAAGCCTATGGATTCTCTGATGTTGGTAAAAAAAGTCGAATAGAGTGCTTGCATTTTATTTTCAAATCAGTTAACATAAACTGTATACAATGAACTATATATGATATAGTGAGAGAAATCGCAGAGGTACCACATGAGATTAAGAGCTATGGCTAAGATAAATTTAGGGCTTGATGTGATAAAAAAGCGGGATGACGGATATCACGAGGTCCGCATGATTATGCAAACCATCCGCATGTATGATCAGATTGATCTTGCAGGGAGCGACAGGCCGGGTATTCAGGTCAAGACAAACCTGCCCTATCTCCCCTCTAATGAAAATAATCTGGTATATAAAGCTGCAAAGCTTCTGATGGATGAATTTCACATTGAGAAAGGGCTGGATATCCGTCTGAGAAAAGTAATACCGGTAGCAGCAGGTCTGGGAGGAGGGAGTTCGGATGCAGCAGCCGTCATGGTAGGTGTAAACCGGATGTTTCATCTGAATCTGTCCCTGGAGGAACTGGCGGACCGGGGAAAAACAATTGGCGCCGATGTGCCTTACTGTATTATGAGGGGCACAGCACTTGCAGAGGGAATCGGAGAGATATTGACGCAATTACCCTCCCTGCCCCCCTGCCATATCCTGGTTGCAAAGCCGGGGATCAATGTATCCACGAAAAATGTATACAAAAGCCTGCGTGCCGATGAGATTCAGAATCATCCGGATATTGACGGAATCATTGACGCTATCCGGGGGAGTTCTCTTATGGGCGTAACGGCACGCATGGCGAATGTACTGGAGGAAGTAACGGTAAGAGACTACCCTGTAATTGATGAAATAAAACAACTTATGATGGAGCGCGGTGCATTGTCTGCAATGATGAGCGGAAGCGGTCCTTCTGTGTTCGGCATTTTTGATGACAGAAGGAAGGCCGGGCATGCATACAGGCAGCTGCAGGATATGAATCTGGTGAAGCAGATATTCCTGACGAAGCCATTTGCTCCTGGAGGACGATGAGATATGGGAAATGATGAATTGACTTTAAGTATGGGAAATTATCAATACATGCCGCTTAGGGATGTTGTCTTTCATACCCTTCGTGATGCAATTCTGCATGGAGTTTTACAGCCGGGCGAACGTCTGATGGAAATTAAACTGGCCAACCGTATGGGTGTATCCAGAACACCGATACGTGAAGCAATCCGGATGCTGGAATTGGAGGGACTCGTAATTATGGTTCCCAGAAAGGGAGCACAGGTTGCTCAGATTACTGAAAAGGATCTGAAAGATGTGCTGGAGGTACGCATGGGGCTGGAGGAGCTGGCTGTAAAGTTTGCCTGCCAGAGGATCACGCCGAAGCAGCTGAAAGAACTGAAACGAGCAGCGGAAGAATTTGAAGACCAGGTCAATACCGTGGAAGAAGATGATATTACAGCTCTGGCTGAAGCGGATGTAAAGTTTCACGATCTTATCTATAAGGCTACGGATAACCAGAGACTGGTGCAGCTGCTCAATAACCTCAGGGAACAGATGTACCGGTACCGCATCGAATATCTGAAGGATGTGGAGACTCGGGGGTCATTAATAGAGGAGCATAATGGAATCTGCAAGGCACTCGGAATGCATGATGAGCGTGCTGCCTATCAATATACAATTGTTCATATCAAGAGGCAGCAAGATACAATTATGAAGATGATGCAGCAAAATGATGAACCAGATAACTGATATAGAATAACGGGGAATCCCCCCATAAGGAAAGAATTTTCTTTCCTTATGGGGGGATTCTTATTTTTGAGTCCAACATGATAGTATGAACTTCCATAATATGGAGATAATGAAATATAGGACTATAAGAAACTAGAAAGGGCTGCGCTGGAGTGTCTATGAAAATAAGTAAAGATATAAAGATAAATGAGAGTTACATCAGAAACCGATGCAAAGGGTGTGCCGACATCATCATTCGTCCTATGCTGTTAGGATCAGGAGTCAAGGTGTATTGCCTTGTTGTATATATTGAGGTTGCAGTCAGCAATATGACATTGGAGGAGTCCGTAATCGGGAAGCTGATCAATCATCTTTGGGACATGCCGGGGGAAAAAATTGCTGAATTCGTAGCCGATAATGGTCTTGGAATCTCTGACACTGCAGAGTTTACTGAAATGGAGCCGGCATTTAAGGCAATGTTGGCAGGAAATGCGATTTTTTTCCTGGACGGATATGACAAAGCCATGAAAATCAGCAGTAAGGGATATCCCAATATGGGGGTTTCCAAAGCGGAATCAGAGAAGGTCTTAAGAGGTTCACAGGAAGGCTTCAGCGAATCTGTAAAAATCAATACTGCGCTCATCCGAAAACGGGTACGGAGTACCGATCTGAAGGTTGAAGAAATGATGGTGGGTGCACGTTCGGATACAATGATTGCACTGGTGTATATGGAGGAACTTATGTACCCCGAACTCCTGGAACAGGTGAAGGGAAGGCTTGAGCAATTCGAGATTGACGGCGTTATGGATACAGGGATGCTGGAACAGCTGACAGAAGAAGACTGGAAATCCCCTTTTCCACAATTTGAAACTACAGAAAGGCCTGACAGGGCAGCTCTTGAGGTACTAAATGGAAGGATGATAGTTATTTGTGACAATTCGCCGATGGCAATCATGGTTCCTACAACTTTTAACAGTTTTTTAAAGGTGAGTGAGGATCGTTATAATCGTTTTGCGATTGTCTCCCTACAAAGGCTGGTTCGATTTGCAGCTGCATTTCTGGCTTTGCTGTTTTCCGGAACTTATCTGGCGGTTATCAATTTCCATACACAGGTAGTCCCCACCAATTTGCTGCTTTCTTTTGCAGAAGCCCGCAGAGGTGTTCCGTTTCCCAGCCTGCTGGAGATTATTATTATGGAACTTGCCTTCGAATTGATTCGGGAAGCAGAAGTCAGAATGCCGGGACCACTTGGGGGGACGATTGGTATCGTAGGAGGTCTGATTATCGGGGATGCAGCGGTCAGCGCAAATCTGGTCAGCCCCATGACAGTAGTTGTGGTAGCCTTAAGTGCGCTGTCTTCTTTTGCAATTCCCAATGAGGAATTCTCGGCAGCATTCCGGCTTCTGAAGTATGGATTTATATTATTGGGTGGATTACTGGGAATCTTTGGACTGGTACTGGGCTGCTTTCTTTTGCTGGGGCATCTTACCACGCTGACCAGTTTCAAGATTCCATACTTGATTCCATTTATCGGGCAGGATATTTCGGGATACAAAAGAGAGGGTGACAGCATGTTGCGTGCACCGTTCCGCAGGATGCGCTACAGACCGATCTTTGCGAAAAAAGAGCAAAGAGTGCGATTAAAAAAGAAATAAGTGGAGTATAGGGAGAAAAATGTATGTTTGCTGATAATCAGAAAATATCAAACAGGCAGTTAAAGAGACAGATGGTGATTTCCTTCGCCGGTGTGTTGGTATTGCTTTTATCCGGTGGAGTGGCAGGAGGAGGTCTTAATGCTGTCTTCGGAATCATTCTGGGGTATTTAGGTTTGCTTGCTTTCTTTTTCTTTCTGTCTCAAAACATGACGGCAATGCGAAAGTTGGTTACCGGAGGTAAGGTGTTAAAGTGGATTATTTATCTGGTTTATGGCAGTTTTCTGGTTCTGACGGGTGGATACCTGTTAGAACAGATAAGCAAAATCAGTCATATTTATCTTTTATCAGAGATTGATCCAAATCTTCTGAAGATCCTTATCCTTGTGACGGCAGCTTTGGGAATGGGAAGCGATGTACAAAAACGAGGGCGTATGGGGGAAGCATCATTTTCTCTGATCTTTTGGGGATTCGTATTGCTTCTGATTCTGGCGGCGCTCCATATGCGGATTCCGGATGTACAGGCAATGCCCAAAGTAAACGGGAAATCCATGTTGTCTTACGGATACCTGTATTTTTCCATGGGAACGGTCATAAGCCTTCTTCCGTTTGCCTATGTAAAAACAGAAAGGCGGAAAAAACAGACGTGGGAAATGGGGAAATCCTGGCTGCTCCTGACAATTTTGATTATATCTACAGTTTTGATTTTGCTGGGAACATATGGATATCCAGGGGTAAAAACGATGGAACTTCCCGTCTTGAACCTTATGGCCGGGACCAGTCTGCCGGGGGGATTTCTTGACCGGTTTGATATTATATGGATGGCACTCCTTCTTTTTGCACTGCTGTTTTCACTGGGAAGTCTGTTATTCTACTGCGTCAGGCTGGTGAGGACAAAGGAAGATTCGGATAAAGAAAAGGAAAGCCGTATCAGCAGAAATATTTTGTGGGGAGCAGCAGCTCTCATGTGGGCGGCATCTATGGTGAACATCGAAGGAATAAAGTTGAATGCTGTATACCTGAAATTACTGCAATTTGGGTATGCACCATTATTTGTAATTATAACGCTGTTGGCGGGATGCGGACTTAGGAGGAGACAAAAATGAAGCACTATTTAAAAAAAAATATTATAACAGGTGTGATAACATTCCTGCTGATTGCGGGTGGGTGTGGGGCAGTGGAGCCGGAAAAACGGGATTATCCATTGGCACTGGCCTGGGATTATGAGGATGGGAACTATTCTGTAGTTTACGGTATGGCGAATCTGCAGGAGGTTACGGAACAGGATAAAGGAAACCAGGATACTGATTTAAGCCTTAAAGTCCAGGGTCAGAATTTGGAAGAGATAAGGGCAAACTATGCAAGATCGCAGCAATATTATCTGGATTTGGGACACGTTAAGGCGATTATCTTCAGCGAACGTTTGTTAAATCAGCCAGAGGCGTATCAAAATCTTATGAAGGACATGCAGAAAAGTACCGAAATTGGTAAAAACGCTTATGTTTTTATGACAAATTCCATGGAGGATGTTATGAAGACGGGAGCACAGAAAGAAGATGGTCTTGGGCAGTATCTGACCGGAATTTATGATAACCATGAAGGAGCCCGCCAAAAGGGTGTGACATTGGAGGACATCTATTATGATTGGAACAATGAGGAACGTATTACGCGGCTTCCTCAGTTGAAAGTGGAAGAAGGTAAGGTGATTTTATGCGAAAATCTATGATAATCTGGGGCGCAGCTATTGCCCTTGGCCTGGCTGCAGCTGCATTTGCGGGGAATGTGGAAGGAAGGGAGGCTGCTGTACAGCAGGAAATCGCGGGACAGGTTGTCAGATTCCATATATTGGCCAACAGTGACCAGGTGGCTGACCAGGAGCTTAAACTGCGGGTAAAGGAACATCTGATTGAATGCATGAATACACTGCTGGAGGGTGCAGATTCGTTGGAAGAAACGAGGGAAATACTTAAAAACCATACAGAATATCTGGAACAGGAAGCTTTGAAATGCCTTAGGGAATATGGAAGCAAGGAGGCAGTGGCAGTCAGCTATGAGACGGATCATTTTCCGGTAAAAAATTATGGGAATTACACTTTTCCTGCGGGAGAATATGAGGCACTCAGAGTCAAAATTGGAAAGGCCAGAGGACATAATTGGTGGTGCATGCTTTATCCGGGTCTGTGTTTTCAAGATGCGCTGCATCCTGTATTAGAGGATGAAGATGGAAAACTGAAACATGTATTGAGCGATGAGGCTTATAATACAATTTTAAAAAAAGAGGATGTACACTTTACATTTCGCTGGTTGGGACTTGAAATCGGTGACGTTACAGAGTATCATAAAGAAGATGCTTTAGAAAATTAACTAGGAGAGTACCATGGTATTAGATAGACATGCGCCGGTTGGCGTGTTTGACTCCGGGGTGGGCGGGCTTACGGTAGTGCGTGAAATCATGCGGAACCTGCCGAATGAGCGGATTGTATATTTTGGAGATACTGCAAGAGTTCCGTATGGCAGTAAATCCAAGGATACAGTTGTACGTTATTCCAGGCAGATTGTACGCTTTCTCCAGACGCAGAAGGTAAAGACAATTGTGGTGGCCTGTAATACGGCCAGTGCCCTTGCCCTGGATGTGATAGAAAAAGAGGTGGACATTCCGATTCTTGGGGTAGTTATACCGGGTGCTCATGTTGCGGCGAAAACCACTTCAAATAACAGAATCGGAGTGATTGCCACAGAGAGCACCATTCGAAGCAATCTCTATCCCACGTTGATTCAAAGGGAGAACCCGGAGATTACTGTGTTTGGAAAGGCCTGCCCCCTATTTGTTCCACTGGTGGAAGAGGGTTGGACAAAAGATCCCGTTACATATGAAGTTGCCCGGCGATATCTGGATGAGCTTTTGGAAAAGGACATCGACACCCTGATTATGGGATGCACCCATTATCCCCTCTTACGTTCGCTGCTCAGGGAAGTCGTGGGAGAGAAGGTGGCCTTAGTTAATCCCGCCTATGAGACTGCCTGGGTGTTAAGCAGGCTTCTTAGCGAGCTGGAATTGGAAAATCCGGATATTTACTGGGAAAGACAGGAATGTGACGATGAAAAATATAAGTTTTTCAGCAGTGATGCGGTAGATCGTTTTAATCTGTTTGCCAATTCCGTCCTGCCGTATGAAATAAAGTCCACAACACTTGTGCAGATCGATGAGTTTTAAAGAGAACAGAAGAATAGAGGTCGGTAATGACAAAAGATGTTATAATCTATATATCAGGGCTCCAATATATGGAAGGGGCCAATCATTCGGAAGCTGAGCCGATTGAAATTGTGGTGGGAGGCCAGTACTTCAAAAAGGATGAAAAACACTATTTGATATACGATGAAATGATGGATGGGCCAGAGAATAAAACCAGAAATATTATGAAATTTGATAGTAATAAGATGGAATTAAACAAAAAAGGTCTGGTTAATGTACAAATGGTGTTCGAGGAAAACAAAAAGAATTTATCCTACTACCGCACGTCCTATGGCATGTTGAACATGGGGGTCGCAGCCACACGGATTAAGATTGATGAACAGGAAGACACCATTGGTGTATTGGTGGATTATGCTCTGGATATGAATGAGTCTTATGTGGCGGATTGCACCATTGCCCTGACGATTCGGGCGAAGGGATAAGAAACCATGAAAACATAAGAGGTTGATGTACGAAGAAAATATCTTTGCACAACAACCTCTTATGTTTGTATTAATTGTTTTAGTTTTCACCTCTGGCCTTGCTCATCATACGTTTCCAAAAGCCTTTTTTCTTGGTCGGAACCTCCAAGGGACCCCGCAGACCCTTTACACCTACTATGTAGATACCACTTATGGTTGCCTTTACTTCTTTCTTTAATGGAATCGAATCATAGATGCTTTCCTCTGCTACCATAGTCATAATTTTTGGACCGATCTTGGCTTTTACGATAGGAAGCTTTGCACGGCGCATTAGCTTCGGGGTCTGATCAATCACCATCTGAGGAAGACCGGATTCTTTTATCTTCATACGCTTTTTATCTATGATTAACATAGAGACCGTTTGCTTTGCTGCTTCAATCTGTTCCTGCTGGGCTTCCTGCTTTTTCTGAGCCTTTTTCCCGAGAAAATAAAGCACAACCATTGCTATGGCAAGCACAATCAGAATAATTAATAAAATCTGCCAGACTTTCATACCTGCACCTCCTGTTTTTACCTAAATTATTCTATCATTGTTTCAAGTAAAAGGCAAATGGATTTTTAACGCAGCCTGTGTTAAAATGATGATACCAGGGTCAAAAGGTCATGCGTTTCATGCTCGCATGAAAAAGCACGACTTTGGGACCCGCAAAACATGAGAATGGAGCCCGAACAGGGCAAAATTCGAATGTTTTAGGATTGCGAAAGCACTTTTGTGCGGAGCAATCCGTAGGTATCACAGGGTCAAAAGGTCATGCGTTTCATGCTCGCATGAAAAAGCACGACTTTGGGACCCGCAAAGCATGAGAATGGAGTAAAACCTAAGGAGAATTTGAATTCATGAGTGACAATAGAAAGCTTACCAGAGAGGAAGAAGAGCTGCGCAGGCGCCAAAGAGCGAAACGTCTGAAAGAGCAACGCAGACGAAGGAGACAAAAAGCTATTATACTGCGGATTGTGTGCGTTATAATATTTATCGGGATGATCCTGGGGATTGTGTTCGGCATGAAAAGCTGTAGTAAAGAGAATAAAAAAAGAGCGCAGCAGGCGGTGGCCAGACAAGAGGAAGAGACCCGCATGGAAGAAGAGAAGAAGCAGCAGAGCGAGAACATCCTTATCAAGGCGGAACAGATGGCGGCACAATACGATTATGATGGAGCGATTGCAGCCATGAAGGGATTGGAAGACTATGAAAAAGATCCAGACATAACAGCCAAAATCACTGCATTTGAAAAGGATAAGGCGGGTATGGCTGCCTATGATGTGGAGCAGGTGGAGCATTTTTTCTTTCGCAGCCTGATTGTAGATCCGGAGCTTGCCAATGCCTCCGAGGATGCGTCTGTACAGACAGCCAATCAAAATACCATGACGGTGGACGCATTTAACCAATTGCTGCAGAAACTGTATGACAATGGATATATACTGGTCAGTATTCGGGATTTGGTGAAGGAAGGTAAGAATGATAAGGGAGAAGCTCAATTTGAAAAAGGAACATTGATGCTTCCGCCGGGTAAAAAACCCTTTGTATTATCACAGGAGGATGTCAGTTATCCGTTTTCAATGGCATCTACCGGACGCGGATCCAGAATTGTGACAGGGGAAGATAAAAAACCCGCTGTGGAATATCAGCAGGCGGATGGAAGCGCAATAACAGGGGATTATGATGTGGTTCCCTGTCTCGATACATTTATAGAGAATCATCCCGATTTTGCTTATCACAATGCAAGGGGAATACTGGGACTTACCGGTTATAACGGCGTTTTGGGATATCGTACCGATGAGGATCTGGGAAAAAGCACAGAAGAAGGGAATGTCTATGGAAACTATGGGACATTCGATACTGCGGCGGAAACTAAAAGTGCCCGGACAGTTATACAAGCTTTAAAAGATGATGGATGGGAGTTTGCAAGCAATGGCTATAGCGGCATGAGTTATGCCAGTACCCTGGACCGGGTTCAGGCCGATGCGCAGAAGTGGCAGGAGCGTGTGGGAATTTTGACGGGTGGCAGTGATATTTTGCTTTATCCCGGCGGAACTGATATTGCAAGCTGGACCGACTATTCGAAAAATGACCAGAAATATGTTTATCTGAAATCATTGGGATTTAATTTTTTCTGTAATATTGATAATTCCAATACATACTGGACGCAAATCAGAAGTGATTATGTGCGTCAGGCCAGAAAAAAAACGGAATAGACTTTTCATCGATGTAAAAATATGTTACGATATTCTTTGTTTGCTCATATAGCGAAAGAGCGGGTGGGTAGTATAAGGTGGAATCAGGAGAGGAAAAATAAGAATATGAAGAAAAAATGTGTTTTACTGTTATTATGTCTCAGTGTCGGAGCAGTGGTATTCACCGGCTGCGGAAAAAAAGAAAAGAACAATGATTCCAGTACTTCTGTAAGCAGCACGTCCGAGAGTGCCTCTGACAGTGCGCAGACTCCGGAGGATGATGGGATTCCGGTTGTAGACGAAGAAGATGTTATGAAATGTATAGAGTTGGGAGAATATAAAGGTCTGAAGCTGGAGAAAACCGTTACGTCTGTTACGGACCAGGAAGTAGAAGATACAATTACATCCAATTACAGCAATACGACCATTACGGATGAACCCTGTCAGAAAGGGGATACGGTTTATATAGCATATGTGGGCAAGCTGGATGGAAAGGCATTTGATGGCGGAAGCACCGACGGAACCTCAATTACCCTGGGATCAAGCGGCTATATTGATGGTTTTGATGATGGCGTGATAGGCATGAAAGCCGGGGAGACAAAGGATTTAAATCTGACGTTTCCAGATCCTTATGAAGGGAACAAGGATTTATCCGGAAAAGCCGTAGTCTTTACGGTTACGGTGAATAATATTTCACGTCCCTTTTCAGAGCTGACAGAGGATTGGGTAAAGAAGTATACGCAATCTGCAAGCATTGACGAGTACCGCAGTACAATCAAAAAGCAGCTGGAGGATCAGGCGGTTACCTCGGATGAAAGTGCTCTGAAGCAGTCAACCTGGGAAAAGGTTATGAATGACTGTACCGTAACACAGTACCAGAAGTCAGAGGTTGATGCTGCAAGAAAAGAGATGGAGAACTGGATGACCCAGTATGCGCAGATGATGGGAACAGATCTGGACGGATATAAGCAGCAGAGCGGGCTTTCAGAAGAAGAATTTGAAGCTCAGATGAATGCAGGAGCCAAAAGCTCGGCCAAGAGTAAGATGATCATGAAGGCCATCGCGCAGAACGAGGGAATAAAGCAAGACGGTAAGGACTATAAAGATATGCTGGCCAAGACAGCAAAAGAGTTTAACATGACAGAAGAGGAATTGATTGAACAAAATGGGCAGGATCAGGTAGATGCTTATATTGAGAGCGAACTTGTTATGAAGGTGATTCTGGATTCCGCAACCATTACAGAGGTGCCTGCAGAAGCCAAAGATGCGGGTACAGACGCTTCCGGCAGTTCCGCAGACAGTACATCCAAATAAAGGAAGATTAGAATATAGAGGCTACAGACGTGTTCAGACACCGGGTTCGTCCGGATTTGGACACGTTTGTGGGTTATGACAGGAGCTAGGAAAACATGGAGGAATTACGGGAGACCTTGAGCTGCATCTTTTCGGATAAGATCCGGAAAGCGATATTCAGCAATCAGAAGAATCAGGACTTTCTTTACAGGAAAATCATATTGGAGAGAAGGGAAAATTTTTATCAGGTGGAAAAACTGACGGAGGAGCAGGCGTTTCATGAGAATCTGGAACTAAACAGGGCGGCAGACTATAGTGAGAAACTTTTGAAGGAGGGGTTTGGCCAACTGAATGCCTGGGGTGAAACGAGGGAATATGCTGTAAAAATCTCAAAAAAAGGAAAAATCTTATTTCAGAAGAGGGAGTTAGAAGTGCCTGTGAAAATCAGACCGGAGCATAACCGGAGGAAGAGATATCTTCTGGAGGAGGGAGTGATTATTCCACCTCTGATTGATATGGGTGTTTTCACCAAAGAGGGCAAGGTAGTCCGTACGATGTACGATAAGTTCCGTCAGATTAATAAATTTGTGGAGTTTATTGATGATGCGGTGGACAAATCCGGGCTGGATAAGCTTCGTATCATTGATTTCGGATGTGGAAAGTCTTATCTGACGTTTGTTGTGTATTATTATCTGACCGTTGTGAAAAAATTAGAGATAGAGATGACAGGCCTTGATCTGAAGGAAGATGTAATTGTAAAATGTAATAAAGCAGCAAGGAAGTATGGATACGATCATCTCAAATTTATAGTAGGTGATATTAATGGATATCAAAGCGAGATGCCGGTGGATATGGTGATTTCTCTGCATGCCTGTGATACAGCTACGGATTATGCCCTGTTTAATGCCATTCGGTGGAATGCCGGGATGATAATTTCTGTACCTTGTTGCCAGCATGAGCTTTGTGGGCAGATGAATAGTGAAGAAATCAGCATTTTGCAAAGATACGGTATTGTAAAAGAGCGTACGGCGGCTTTAATGACCGATGCGATACGGGGAAATCTGCTGGAGTACTGTGGTTATAAAACACAGCTGATGGAATTTGTGGACTTGTCTCATACCCCTAAGAATCTATTGATCAGGGCTGTAAAGTCCAATATTACACAGAAGCATAGACAGTTGATGCTGGAAGAGATACAAAAACTATGTCAGTGTTTTCAACTGAAACCTGCTCTTTTGCGTCTGCTGGAAGAGAGTGAAATGCTATAACTTGGTGAGAGGGGTATTATATGTATGGCGGATGGTTTTTTATCACCGGAAGGTGAATTTTTTGAAAAGAAAGAGGCGTATCATGCAGAGGCAGCCCGGCGGATACTGGGGAAGGATTATAAAGGAACGGATCCGGTCAGTGAATTAATTCGCCAGGGATATCTGGCTTTGATTGAGTTTCGTGCGCCAAATGGCACTGCCAGCCTTCAGCCGGATCTGGATTATGCGCTTGGGAAAAGAAATGGCGGTTTATCAGAGCATCAGAGAAAGTGGCTTCAGGAGCACCTGAACGAGTTAACCGTGCACCAGCAATATACAATTAATATGGATCAGGACGGAATTTTTAAAGATCTGGAAATAAGTAACGTCAGGCTGTATGATGCATGCAGGAACTGTCCGATACGGCCCGTGCGCATGGCGTGGTGTGAGGGAAAACTCCCGGAGGAGCCCTATGATTGCAGGGTCTGCGATAAAATATAAGATAATTAGTTCATGAACGCGATGTTCTGATCCCGAAAAGCCCGGAACTACTAACTGTATATATGGTTAGTAGTTTTTTACTTAAGTTTTTTTATTATATAGTCAGATAGAAAACTTCGCTCCCATATAATAAGTCAATCATTATTTATCGAGATACAATAAATAATGATTGACATTCAGAGAAGCACTTTGTATAATAAATACACGAATAAGTCTGGGAGGGCGGTTTATGAAACAAAAAGAGATGTCCGTGTACCTGAAGCTTGTGACAATTGTAATTACAATATTGTTTTTGGCTTTTGCAGGTTGGTTTTTACCGTTTGTTTTGAAAGATCTGATATTAAATGATATAGGAGAAACTGAGTATCGGCTTGCCTGTATATTTATCTGGATTACCGCAATACCATGTCTGTTATGCCTGTGGAAGTTCTGGGGAATCTGCGTCAGAATCGGGATGGATCAGTCGTTTTGCAGAGAAAACGCCAATGCTTTAAAAGGCATGAGTCATTTTATACTGGTGGATTGTGTGCTTTATATTATATTATTGGCTGCCGCATGCGTTAAGGGATGGTATCGGTACAGTATTGGCTTTCTATTTGGCATTGTGGTCATATTATTTATCTGTGTATTTATAGCAGTTGCCAGTGCTGCGCTTTCTCATCTGGTATATAAGGCCAGTCAGCTGCAGGATGATCAGGATCTGACGATATAGGAGGAGCATATGGCAATTATCATAAATGTGGATGTGATGCTGGCTAAGAGAAAGATGCGTGTGACCGAATTATCTGAGAGAGTAGGCATTACCATGGCAAATATCTCGATACTTAAAAATGGAAGAGCAAAAGCAATCAAGCTAAGTACTCTGAACAGTATATGTAAAGCCCTTCAGTGCCAGCCGGGGGATATTCTGGAGTATGTGGAAGACATAGAAGAGGCGCGGTAGAGGAGGGTTTTATGGGAGAGCAGAATATGACAGATAGTCAGGAAGAATTATTAGAAAGTGAAGCAAAGGAAAGTCCAATTACAGCGGATGGCAGAGACCGCGTATTTGCATTTATATATCTGGTCTTAGGATATGTATTTATCAATGGGATTTTTAACGAGCATTTCAGAAGAAATATTGCCATATTTACCATAGGCTATACAGTTCTGGTTGTAACTTATATGCTGTTAAAGGGCAGGAAGCCAGCGAAAGAAGGATACTTTTGGACGTTGATACTTTTAGGGATAGGGATTCCCTATGCCTGGTGGAGTATTATGCCTGCCTTTCAGATTTTAGCTTTGGAATTTGTTTCACTGTACTGGACATCTGCAATAGGCGGAAAGCTGATGGAAAACCGGAAAACTTCACAATGGGTCTTCTGTGACAGCGTAAATGCTGTGCTAATAATCCCTTTTCATAATATCATCTGCCATGCGAAGGTGTTACTTGGCGGGAGAGAGGAGAAAGAAGGCGCCGGAAAACATCCGGCGGGCAAAATATGGGCAGTAGGATTGGGAATTATCATCACAGTTCCCCTTTTAACGATAATATTGCCTCTGTTGGGCAGTGCAGATTCCGGATTTGAACAATTCATGAGATACAGTGGATTTTTTATAAGGGAGAATTTTTCCGAGTACATTTTGAAATTTCTGTTTTCACTCCCGGTCAGCGCCTATTTATTCGGACTTATTTATGGAGTGACTCATGACAGAAACACAGACCGGATTAAGAAAGAGAACATCAGGGAGTCGGGACGGAATATCAAAATCATACCTGATATCGCAATTCATACGGCAGTATTGCTTGTATGCCTGGTTTATCTGCTCTTTATCGGTTTTCAGACCAGATACCTGTTTTCGGCTTTTGTGGGAATAAGACCGGAGGAGTTTACTTATGCAGAGTATGCCCGCCGTGGTTTCTTTGAGCTGTGTGACATTTCAGTAGTAAACCTGGTAATACTTTTTGGAGCAAATTTATTTGCAAAAACAGGATCCGGAAAAAATGTATGGCTAAAAAGAGAAAATGTCCTGCTCTCCACACTGACACTCCTTCTGATTGTGACGGCTATGAGTAAGATGCTGCTTTATATCAGTGTATATGGGCTTACAGATAAACGGATTATAACTTTGATTTTCATGATCTGGATGTTCTTGGTTTTTATATGTTCGATTATCTTTCAGTATAGAAATATATCTGTTTTCAGAATCTGTATTATGAGTGGGGCGGCTCTATTCTGTCTGCTGTGTGTGGTACCGGTAGCGCATTGTATTGCGGCATTCAATACGTATTTTGAATTTTGAAAAGTGACAATTCATGATTTTTTTTCATATAGTATAGCACCGTAAAGTTTTAACAGGAGGATCCTATGAGAAAAAAAATCTCTATTCTACTTTGTTTTGCGCTTCTGACAGGTACTTTAGCTGCCGGATGCTCAGGTGAAACAGATAAATCAAAATCTACTGACGGATCCGGCGAGAGCTCCGTATCCGAAACTTCTGTTTCGGAAAATTCTGACAAGAAGGCACTCACAAAAGTAACGTTGAACGAGGTTGCCCATTCTATTTTCTATGCACCCCAATATGTGGCAATTGAAGAGGGATACTTTGAAGAGGAGGGCTTAGATCTGGAGCTGGTAACTGGGTTTGGCGCGGATAAAGTTTTGACAGCGTTGATTTCCGGAGAGGCTCAGATTGGCTTCATGGGAGGCGAATCATCCATCTATGCTTATCTGGAAGGAGCGAATGATGTTGTGGTGAATTTCGCCCAGCTTACACAAAGAGCAGGTAACTTTCTGGTTTCAAGGGAGAAGGAGACTGATTTCCAGTGGGATATTCTTAAAGGAAAAGATGTATTGGGAGGACGGAAGGGCGGAATGCCTCAGATGGTATTCGAATATGTACTGAAACAAAACGGAATCGATCCCGGGGAAATGAATATCAATCAAAGTATCGACTTTGGTTCCACCGCCGCCGCATTTTCCGGAGGCCAGGGGGATTACACGATAGAATTCGAACCGGCAGCCACAGCCCTGGAAAAACAGGGGGATGGCTATGTGGTTGCATCTCTTGGCAAGGATTCGGGATATGTACCTTATACGTCTTATAGTGCCAAGAGCAGCTATATGGAGGAAAATCCGCAGGTTATTCAGGCATTCACGAATGCACTGCAAAAAGGAATGGATTATGTCCAAAATCATACCCCTGAAGAAATTGCAGAGGTGATAGCTCCCCAATTTAAAGAAACAGATGTGGATACAATCGTTACAATCGTGACCCGTTATTATGAACAGGACACTTGGAAAGGTGATCTGGTCTATGAAAAAGAAAGCTTTGAACTGCTGCAGGATATTCTGGAAAGTGCAGACCAGCTTTCAAAGCGTGCCCCTTATGAAGAACTGGTGACTACCGAATATGCAAAAAAAGTACTTGAATGAATGCAGTACCGGTAAAAAATGAACCTTATTATTATGACAGTGAGAAGCGGAAGTCCGCTTCTCACTGTCATTTGTGTTGTCTAAACTTGCCTGCTTTAAAAAAAGGTAGTATACTGTTACTAAAACTAAAGGATTTGCTACAGTTCAGTTATGTGGATTTTGGAAAAATCCTTTGCTCAGAGTACTGTTCTGATAGGCTTCAGAAAAAGTAACATCCTCTCCGAACCAGGCCGGAGGAATAAACTGTCTGGCTGTATCCTCATCGGGAAATTCAACTTCGGCAAGGCGAAGTGTTTCATAAGGCGCATGGAAGATATCCAATTCGATTTTCAGCTCTGATTCTATGGGCAGGACATAGCGGGTTTTTGAAATTATGAGACCATCGGCTTTAGGGCGCATATGCTCATAAGCTTCTCTGGTAAGGGGGAGATTGTATTCTTCTCTGACCAGAAACCCCTTGGATTTGTAAGTGAGAAAGTATGCATCACCCTGACGGCGGATACGAACCACGGGCTCTGTGCACAGGTATCCCTGCTCGATTTCATAATGATAAAACTGGTCCAGGCCATCCGGAAGTCCGGATACCAGGAATTTGCGTTCGATTTCCATATAAATCCTGCTTTCATATAGATTTTAATTGCATTGTAGCATAGAAGTACGGGAAAAAGAAAGGGAATTTTTAACAAGAAAGGGAGATAGACATATGGCAAAAGCATATATATTTTTAGCAGACGGTTGTGAAGAGATAGAGGCATTGACTCCGGTGGATTTGCTGCGCAGGGCAGAAATTGATGTGGAGACAGTTTCTATCATGGGAACGAATACCATCGAAGGAGCACATAAGATAAAATTTAAGGCAGACCGCTTATTTCTTGAAACAGACTTTTCCGATGGAGATATGTTTATGCTTCCGGGAGGAATGCCGGGAACGACGAATCTTGCTACCTACAGTCCGCTGATTCAACTTCTGAAGGAAAAAAACAACGAAGGAAAGCATCTCGCTGCCATCTGCGCAGCGCCGGCGGTAATTCTGGGAATGAACGAATTTCTGAAAGGGAAAAAAGCAGTATGCTATCCGGGGATGGAAGAAAAACTCCTCGATGCTGAAGTCTCATATGAGCCCGTGGTGACGGATGGGAATATTACCACCAGCAGGGGCATGGGAACCGCTATCGCCTACAGCCTCGAGCTGATACGCCTATTGAAAGGGGAAGAAGCAGCGGCAGAATTAAAGACTGCAATTGTTTATGGACATACATTTTCATATAAACAGTCTTAACAGGTTTACGCGGATAACTTCAAAAAAATACTTTTCATTTGCAGGTGTTTATGCTATACTGCAATAATGACTGTAAGTATGTGCAGAATTATCCGGAAGGATTATTTTCATAGATATCAAGGAGGAAATTACAAACATGAGCGTACAGGTCGAAAATTTAGAGAAGAATATGGCAAAGCTTACCATCGAAGTCTCAGAAGAAGATTTTGAAAAGGCCATCCAGGGAGCATATCTGAAGCAGAGGAACAAAATCAGCGTTCCGGGATTCCGTAAAGGGAAGGTTCCGAGAGCTATGATTGAGAAGATGTATGGCGCAGGTATTTTTTATGAAGATGCCGCGAATTCACTGATTCCTCAGCACTACTCAAGTGCGGCTGCAGAATCTGAGCTGGAAATTGTATCTCAGCCTGAAATCGATGTTGTTCAGATAGAAAAAGGAAAGCCGTTTATTTTTACGGCAGAAGTGGCTGTAAAGCCTGAAGTGACTCTCGGAGAGTACAAGGGAGTGGAAGTCCCGAAGACAGATATAGAAGTAACAGATGAAGACATTGCAGCAGAACTGAAAAAAGAACAGGACAAGAATGCCCGGACGATTACGGTCGAAGACAGAGCAGCAAAGGAGGGGGATACGGTAACCCTTGATTTTGAAGGAGCTGTTGACGGTGTTCCGTTTGAAGGCGGAGCAGGCAAGGATTATCCGTTGACATTGGGCTCTAATTCCTTTATTCCGGGCTTTGAAGAGCAGCTTGTGGGTAAGAACGTGGAAGAAGAAGCAGAGGTTAACGTAACCTTTCCGGACGACTATAATGCAGAAGAGCTGAAGGGAAAAGCAGCAGTTTTCAAATGTGTGATTCATAAAATCGAAGCAAAAGAACTGCCTGAATTAGATGATGATTTTGCACAGGATGTGTCTGAATTTGATACCCTTGAGGAGTATAAAGCTGATGTAAAGGCAAACCTGATCAGTAAAAAAGAAGCGGAAGCAAAGCGTGCAAAAGAAGATGCGGCTGTGGAAAAGGTAATTGAAAATGCCACGATGGAGATCCCGGATGCTATGATTAAAAGTCAGGTAAATCAGATGGTGGATGACTTCGCAAGAAGAATCCAGTCCCAGGGACTTACCATGGAGCAATATATGCAGTTCACGGGCTCTACATCGGAAAGTATGCAGGAGCAGATGAAGCCTCAGGCATTAAAGCGTATTCAGACAAGACTTGTTCTTGAAAAAGTGGCAGAAGTTGAAAATATCGAAGCCGGAGAGGATAAACTCCAGGAGGAAATCAAAAATCTGGCAGAGATGTATAAGATGGAGGCAGATAAATTCCAGGATATGCTCGGAGACTACGAGAAAGAGCAGATGAAGAAAGACCTGGCTGTTCAGGAAGCAGTAACATTCCTGGCAGAGAATGCAGTTGAAAAGTAAATAATTACGGCAAACAGGCCGCGGGCCTGGCAGTAAAATTCTGAAAGGGAGGCTGACAAAATGAGTTTAGTACCTTATGTCATTGAACAAACCAGCAGGGGTGAGAGAAGTTATGATATCTATTCCAGGCTGTTAAAGGATCGTATTATTTTTCTTGGAGAAGAAGTTTCGGATGTGAGCGCAAGTGTAGTTGTGGCCCAGCTTTTGTTTCTGGAAGCGGAGGATCCGGGAAAAGATATTCATCTGTATATCAATAGTCCGGGAGGTTCCGTGACTGCCGGTATGGCCATCTATGATACGATGAATTATATCAAGTGTGATGTGGAGACCATATGTATTGGTATGGCGGCAAGTATGGGTGCCTTTTTGTTGTCAGGCGGTACGAAAGGCAAGCGTCTGGCACTGCCGAATGCGGAGATCATGATTCACCAGCCGTCAGGCGGAGCACAGGGACAGGCAACGGAAATTAATATCGTTGCGGAGCATATTTTGAAAACAAGGAAAAAACTCAATGAAATTCTGGCATCCAATACCGGACAGCCGTTGGAGAAGATTGAAGTTGACACCGAGCGTGACAATTACATGTCAGCCCAGGATGCTATGGAATATGGTTTAATTGATAAAGTTATTACGAACAGATAAGATATGTGGTGGAGGGGTACTGCGCTTGCAGCACCCTTTCGACCTATTTCATCATGGTTTGGCCATGAATAAGTGGGCTTATAGTTGTAACCCTATCTATAGAAAGGATAATGATAAACATGGCAATAAAGGGAAATGAACCCAGAATCAGGTGCTCATTTTGCGGTAAAAATGATGAACAGGTACGTAAGATGATCGCCGGTCCTGATGGCGCATACATCTGCGATGAGTGTGTGGGCATATGCTCAGAAATTATTGAGGAAGAGTTCGTTCCGGAGATGGAAGATTCCGATACAATAAACCTTATGAAACCGAAAGAAATCAAGGCATTTTTGGATGAGTATGTCATAGGTCAAGACGATGCAAAAAGAGTATTGTCTGTAGCTGTATACAATCATTATAAACGTGTTATGGCACAGGATTTTTCAGATGTAGAGCTTCAGAAGAGTAATATATTAATGCTGGGACCAACCGGATCCGGAAAAACTCTGTTGGCTCAGACACTGGCAAAGCTGTTAAATGTACCATTTGCCATTGGAGATGCAACAGCTCTGACGGAAGCAGGCTATGTCGGTGAAGATGTTGAAAACATACTGCTGAAGCTGATTCAGGCGGCAGATTATGATATGGAACGCGCACAGCATGGCATCATCTATATTGATGAGATTGATAAAATTACAAGAAAATCGGAGAACGCATCCATTACCAGGGATGTATCGGGTGAGGGTGTACAGCAGGCACTTTTGAAAATCCTGGAAGGAACAGTGGCCAGTGTGCCGCCCCAAGGGGGAAGGAAGCATCCGCATCAGGAGTTTATTCAGATTGACACGACAAATATTCTTTTTATTTGTGGCGGGGCGTTTGAAGGTCTGGATAAGATTATTGAAACCCGGCAGGACACCAAGGCTATTGGATTTGGCGGGGATATCGGCAGAGACAAAAACCGGAATGTAGGAGAACTTCTGAGAAAAGTTATGCCTCAGGATTTTGTTAAGTTTGGTATGATTCCTGAATTTATCGGACGTGTTCCGGTGGTTGTGTCGCTGGATGCGCTGGATGAGGAAGCGCTGGTACAGATTCTTTCAGAACCGAAAAACTCACTGGTTAATCAATATCACAAATTATTTGAACTGGATGGAGTCAGGCTGGAGTTTGAAGAAGCGGCACTTAAGGCAATAGCAAAGAAAGCACTGGAACGGAAAACCGGTGCCAGAGGGCTCAGAGCTATCATGGAGGAAACTATGATGGAGCTGATGTATGAGACGCCTTCTGATAATACAATTAAGTCTTGCAGAATTACAGAGGAAACAGTGGATAAGAAAGCAACTCCTATGATTGAATATGGAGAGCCGGCTCCGGTGCCGAGACGTAAGCAGAGCAGGAGAAAAGGAAGACCGGAGACGGCTTAAGGAGGATGCTTAAAGGAGTACAGATGAGTGACCTGAGTAGAGTTATACCGGCTGTTGCGCTTCGCGGCACGACTATTTTGCCGGATATGATTGTTCATTTTGACGTGAGCAGGGGAAAATCCGTGAAAGCAGTGGAAACAGCCATGCTCTTAGATCAGAAAGTTTTTTTAATCACACAGCGAGACCCGGACATAGAAGATCCGGGTCCGCTTGACGTATATAAAATCGGAACGATTGCTGTTATTAAGCAGATTGTAAAGATGCCGAAAGGTATTTTGAGAATTCTGGTGGAAGGTGAAAGCCGCGCAGAATTGACCCGCTTTGGATCAAATGATCCATTCCTGGAGGCAGAAGTAGTGGAAATCGAAAAAGAAAAATCCAGGATTGAGAACGAGAATATGAAGGAAGCCATGCTGCGCGGCATGAAAGAGATCTTTGCAGCCTATGGAAGAGAGAACAGCAGGATCAGCAAGGAACTCTTGAACCAGATTATGGAGAGCCAGGATGTAGAGCAGATGGTGGATCAGATATCCATCAATATTCCACTCGCGTATGAGCAGCGGCAGAAGTTACTGGAGACCATAGACCTTTCAGAACGCTATGAGCTGCTTGGAATTATTCTCAGCAATGAAATACAAATCCTGGAGATTCGGGCTGAGCTCCAGGCGAAGGTAAAAGAACGTGTAGATAAGAATCAGAAGGAATATGTTTTACGGGAGCAGTTAAGAGTAATTAAAGAGGAACTGGGTGAGGATAATGTGCAGTCTGAACTCATGCGTTTCCGCGAACTGGCAGGGAAACTTCAGGCTCCAAAGACTGTTAAGGATAAGGTATTCGCAGAGATTAAGCGATTGGAGAATACAGGCGGCAATCCTGCGGAGGGTGCTGTTACCAGAGGCTATATTGAGATCTTGCTGGCTCTGCCCTGGAGCAAAGCAGGCAGAGATTCCAGAGATCTGGCAAGGGCAAGGGAAATACTGGAGGCGGATCACTACGGACTGGCTAAAGTAAAGGAACGTATTTTGGAGTTCCTTGCAGTACGTATATTAACTCATAAGGGAGACAGCCCGATTTTGTGTCTGGTGGGACCGCCGGGGACCGGAAAAACATCCATTGCCCGCTCAGTCGCAAGGGCTTTAAATAAAAAGTATGTTCGGATCAGCCTGGGCGGTGTACGTGATGAGGCGGAAATCAGAGGACATAGGAGAACTTACGTAGGAGCTATGCCGGGACGGATTGCATCAGGGATTCGCCAGGCGGGAGTGAAGAATCCGCTGATATTATTGGATGAAATCGATAAAGTCAGTTCAGACTATAAGGGAGACACTTCCTCGGCGCTTCTGGAGGTTTTAGATGCAGAACAGAATCGTAAGTTTGTAGATCATTATGTGGAAATTCCCATGGACTTGTCAGAGGTATTATTCATAACTACTGCCAATAATGTGCAGTCGATTCCCAAACCGCTTCTGGATCGTATGGAGCTGATTGAAGTCTCCGGTTATACAGAGAATGAAAAAGAGCATATTGCGAAAGAACATCTGATTTCCAAACAGATGGAATCGAATGGAATAAAAGCCGGGCAGCTTCAGATACAAGATGATGCACTAAAAGAGATCATCAGCGGATATACGAAGGAAGCAGGCGTTCGTAGTCTGGAACGTAAAATCGGGCAGATCTGCAGAAAAACAGCCAGGATAATCCTGGAAGAGAAGACGTCTGCGGTGAAGGTTGATAAGACAAATCTGGAAGAATTTCTCGGCAGACACAGATTCAATTACCAGAAGGCAAATGAAAAGCCGGAGATTGGCATCGTGCGCGGATTGGCGTGGACCAGTGCCGGGGGAGACACGCTTCAGATTGAAGTAAACATCATGCCGGGAAAAGGAGAATTTCTTCTGACCGGACAGTTGGGGGATGTGATGAAAGAATCTGCTCAGGCGGGAATCAGTTATATCCGGTCAGTGGCAGAGAGGTATCAGATACCAAAGGAATTTTTCAGGGAAAATGATATCCATATACATATTCCGGAAGGTGCGGTTCCAAAAGACGGACCGTCAGCCGGAATAACCATGGCTGTAGCTATGGTATCTGCAATTACCGGTGTTCCGGTACGGGCGGATGTGGCGATGACCGGAGAGATTACCCTTCGGGGAAGAGTACTGCCAATTGGCGGGTTGAAGGAGAAGCTTCTGGCTGCAAAGAAAACAGGAATCACTACAGTTCTGGTACCAGCCGAAAATCATCCGGATGTGGAAGAAATTGAAACTGAAATTAAAGATGGTCTGGAAATCTGCTTCATGGAATCCATGGATGAGGTGTTGGACAAAGCAATTGTAAACCTGGGAGAATAACAGATGGTGATAAAACAGGTATCGTTGGATATCGTATGCGGAATTACAAGTAAACTTCCTGATACAGGGAAGCCGGAAGTTGCCTTTGCCGGCAAGTCTAATGTAGGGAAATCCTCCCTTATTAATGGACTGATTAACAGAAAGTCCCTGGCGCGAACCAGCAGCCAGCCGGGAAAGACACAGACCATTAATTTTTATCATGTCAATGAAGAGATGTATCTGGTGGATCTGCCGGGATATGGATATGCCAGGGTTTCCGAAGAAATAAAGGCAAAGTGGGGACAGATGATAGAACGCTATCTGGGTTCTTCCAAAACCCTGAAAGCTGTCTTTCTGCTTGTTGACATCCGACATTCACCTTCTGCCAATGATAAAATCATGTATGACTGGATTACCCATAATGGATTTCAGCCAATCATCATCGCTACCAAGCTGGATAAGATAAAACGCAGCCAGATTCAAAAGCAGATAAAACTGATTTGCACAGAACTGGATGTGGTGGAGGGAACACCGGTTATTCCATTTTCAGCCCAGACAAAGCAAGGCAGAGATGAAATATGGGAATTGATAGAGGAATTCTGCTATGGGAATTATTAAAGCGTCTAAATTGGGATTTGATTATTTTAAATATAATGAAGAAGGTGAAGAGCCGGAGGTCAACCGCGCGATTGATGATGTGAACCTGGATATTGAAGCGGGGCAGTTTATCGCGATTCTGGGTCATAATGGCAGTGGAAAATCGACACTGGCAAAGCATTTGAACGGACTTCTGGTACCTTCGGAGGGGACTCTCTGGGTAGATAATATGGATACCTCCAAGGAAGGAGACATCTGGAAAATCAGACAGAAAGCCGGTATGGTATTCCAGAATCCGGACAATCAGATTATCGGGACCGTAGTAGAAGAAGATGTAGGATTTGGCCCTGAGAACATGGGTGTTCCCACGGAAGATATCTGGAAGCGGGTAGATGAAAGTCTGGAAAAAGTTGGGATGGTGGCTTATCGTCACCATTCTCCAAACAAACTCTCTGGAGGACAGAAGCAAAGGGTAGCGATTGCAGGCGTTATGGCCATGCGTCCAAAGTGTATTGTACTTGACGAGCCCACAGCTATGCTGGATCCGAATGGCAGAAAGGAAGTGCTTCAGGCAGTTCGTGATTTGAACAAGGAGGAAGGTGTAACAGTCATTTTGATTACACACTATATGGAAGAGGTAATCTTTGCAGACCACGTACTGGTGATGGATAAGGGCCGGATTGTGATACAGGGGACTCCCAGGGAAATATTTTCTCAGGTAGACCGGCTGAAGGAACTGCGCCTGGACGTCCCGCAGGTCACACTGCTGGCTCATGAACTTGAGAAGGCAGGAGTGAATATTCCGAAAGGAATTCTGACAATAGAGGAACTGATATCACTTCCCTGGATGAAAGAAAGAATCACATTAGAATCTGGTCAGAACCAAAAAAAAGACAAAGAGGACGCGATCCGCTTACCTGAAATGAAGAGGACAGAACCTGAAAAGACGGGTGCGAATCATAAGAAATCTATAAAGCTGGAAGAAGTCACCTACACCTACAGCCCCGGAACTGTGTATGAGGTTCATGCACTGGATCATATAAATCTGGAGATTTCACAGGGACAGTTTATAGGTGTTATCGGCCATACAGGAAGTGGAAAATCCACATTGATACAACACTTAAATGGGTTGATCAAGCCTACCAGCGGAAGAGTGCTGTACGAAGGGCAGGATATCTGGTCAGAAGGCTATCCCTTAAGAGCGCTTCGCTTTCATGTGGGACTGGTATTCCAGTATCCGGAGCATCAGTTGTTTGAGACAGATGTATTGACGGACGTATGCTTTGGCCCCAAGAACGAAGGATTGGCCCCGGAGGAATGCAGGGTCAGGGCAACAGAAGCTCTGGGGCATGTCGGCATATCCCCGGAGTTCTATGAAAAGTCACCGTTTGAACTTTCCGGCGGCCAAAAACGCAGGGTTGCCATTGCAGGAGTTCTGGCTATGAATCCGGATGTTTTGGTGTTGGATGAACCCACGGCAGGACTTGATCCGCGGGGACGTGATGAGATACTAAACCAGATTGCGTATTTGCATAAGACCAGGGGAATTACGGTTGTGCTGGTATCCCACAGCATGGAGGACATTGCAAAATACGTGGAGCGGCTGATTGTTATGAATGAGGGTAAGAAAGCATATGACGGAACTCCAAAAGAAGTTTTTTCACATTACAAACAACTCGAGGAGATGGGGCTTGCGGCGCCGCAGATGTCTTATATTATGCATGCACTACAAGGACAGGGGATGGATGTGGATGTGAATGCGGCCACAGTGGATGAAGCGAAAGACTCTATTCTGCATGCACTCGCCCACAACATTGATACAGGTGGGATAAAAAGATGATCAGAGATATTACATTAGGACAATATTATCCGGCAGATTCTGTTTTGCACAGACTGGATCCCCGTGTAAAATTCATCGGTACATTGGTGTATATTGTATCACTTTTTTTATTTAAAAGCTGGGGATATATATTGGGCACTTTATTCCTGGGAGCTGCCATATGGATTTCTAAAGTACCGTTTAAATTTATGGTAAAAGGTCTGAAATCCATCCTGGTACTTTTGTTTATTACGTTATTTTTCAATATAATATTTACTCCCGGCGAGGTATTGATTAAACTTGGATTTATCAGTATCACCAGGGAAGGATTGATTTTGGCGGGGCGGATGGCAATTCGTCTGGTGTATCTGATTATGGGCTCATCAATCATGACACTGACGACCACTCCCAATCAGCTGACGGATGCCCTGGAACGGCTGATGAAGCCACTTGCTGTCATCCACGTACCGGTCCATGAAATCTCTATGATGATGTCCATTGCACTCAGATTCATTCCCATACTTCTGGAAGAAACGGATAAAATCATGAAGGCACAGATTGCCCGGGGGGCAGATTTTGAGACCGGAAATCTGATTAAGAAAGTCAGGAACATGGTACCGCTTCTGGTACCGCTGTTTGTATCTGCATTCCGGAGAGCCAACGATCTTGCACTGGCGATGGAGGCACGTTGCTACCATGGCGGAACAGGCAGGACACAGATGAAACCACTCAGGTATGCGAAGCAAGATTATGTGGCCTATGGAATTCTTCTGGTTTATCTCGGAATCAGTATTGCAGCGCGGGGTCTGTTGGGGTGGTGAAGAAGGAGAACGCTATGAAACGGGTAAAGCTGATTGTGGCATATGATGGAACCAATTACTGCGGCTGGCAGATACAGCCGAATGGAATTACGGTTCAGGAAGTCCTGAATCAGTCATTGAGTGAATTGCTGGGGGAAGAAATTAAAACCATAGGAGCCAGCAGAACGGATGCCGGAGTCCATGCCCTGGGAAATGTGGCAGTATTTGATACAACTGCAAGGATGCCCGCGGATAAAATTTCATATGCCCTGAATACCAGACTTCCGGAAGATATACGTATACAAAGTTCGGAGGAAGTCCCGGCGGAATTTCACCCCAGATTTACGAGTACGGTAAAGACCTATGAGTACCGGATACTGAACAGAACCTTTGGAGATCCCACCCGCAGGTTGAATGCTTACCACTGGTATGGTCGGCTGGATGTGGAAGCCATGAAAAAAGCAGCGTCCTTTCTGGTGGGAGAACATGATTTTAAAAGCTTTGCCACGGCATCACCGGAGGTGCAAAATACAGTCCGGACCGTCTACTCACTGGAGGTCTGGAAGGAGGATGAGATGATTCATCTTAAGATTACCGGTAACGGATTTCTCTATAACATGGTCAGAATCATAGCCGGAACCTTGATAGAAACGGGAAAGGGAAGTTATCCTCCGGAGCATGTACAGGAGATACTAAAAGCGAAAGACCGTGAGGCCGCCGGGCCCACAGCAAGGGCACTGGGCCTGACACTGGTTGGGATTCACTATCCCGAATGGGATGAAATGCTACATTTACCGGGTCTTGCTGCGGAAAAAAGTCTTGACACGCATGGATGAGTATAATATAATAGTTCAATGTGACCAATGTATGTAAATGCCTAAGCCAAAAGCCCCGGTATGGCGTTTTCACATATATATTTTAGTATAAGAAAATGATTACAGGAGGTAAATCCATGAATACTTTTATGGCTAATCCAGATAAGATTGAAAAGAAATGGTATGTAGTTGACGCTGCCGATTGCACATTGGGACGTTTGGCTTCAGAAGTAGCAAAAGTTTTAAGAGGAAAAAATAAACCGGAGTTTACTCCTCACGTTGATACAGGTGACTATGTGATTGTTATCAATGCCGAGAAAATCAAAGTTACCGGCAAGAAGTTAGAACAGAAAATCTATTACAACCATTCTGACTATGTTGGTGGTATGAAGGAAACCACATTGAAAGAGCTGTTGGCTAAGAAACCTGAGAAGGTTATGGAAAATGCTGTAAAAGGCATGCTTCCCAAAGGCCCTCTGGGAAGACAGATGCTTACTAAGCTTCATGTATACGCTGGTGCAGAGCATCCGCATGCGGCTCAAAAACCAGAAGTATTAACATTTTAATGAGGAGGTAAAAAACATTGGCTAGCGCAAAATTCTACGGAACAGGAAGAAGAAAAAAATCTATCGCAAGAGTTTACTTAGTACCAGGTACAGGTAAGATTACGATCAATAAAAGAGATATAGATGAGTATTTTGGATTAGAGACACTGAAAGTTATCGTACGTCAGCCTCTTTCTGCAACAGAGACAGTTGACAAATTCGATGTCCTTGTAAATGTCCATGGCGGCGGATACACAGGACAGGCTGGTGCCATCAGACACGGTATCTCAAGAGCACTGCTTCAGGCAGACGGTGAATACAGACCGCTCTTAAAGAAAGCCGGATATCTGACCCGTGATCCAAGAATGAAAGAAAGAAAGAAATACGGTCTCAAGGCAGCACGTCGGGCACCGCAGTTCAGCAAGAGATAATTGTTCTACTGCTCGGCACGTCTTACGACGTTCCAGAACAGCTTACAACACCCCAGGATTTGTCTTGGGGTGTTTTTTTATGAAAACTGTGGTAGAATAATATGTATAAATGATGTCCAGGATATATATAATAAGTACATTTGTTGAAACTGCCATAAGCAGTTAACCGGAACGCAAATAGTTACTTGTTAGGAAGGAGACTTATATGGTAGAGTGGGTAGATGTAACATCAAGTTTTTCAGAGGAACAGAGAAATTACAAGGATTTATACTTAGAAAGAACAAAAACCCACAGATTCATTTATGAAGGAATTTATCAATAAATACAATCTTCAATTTGAAGATTGGTAAATGGATGCATTTGTACATTATGACGAAATCAGTTATGCAAGACTGTAAGAATGACAGTTGAAATTCTGGGAGAAATAACTTATTATAGAAAAAATGACATATAAATCGATTGAAGGTTTCGGGAGAGTCTGTAGGACAGGTATTTTGTCTGATGCAGCACCGAAGGGGAATTGCGTGAAAATCTCTCAGGTAAAAGGACCGGAATTGGACGAATACTCTGGAAAGCAGTTGGCTGCCAAGAAGTGATCAACTCGCCGAAGAAGCAACTTTTCAATATGCTGGAAGATATTGAGGAAGAATCTTTCAGGTTACAGGACGGAGACGCACCTAGTTAAGGGTGCGTTTCCGTCTTTTTTGTGGATAATGGCTGCAACCTGCAGCAAATAAAAATAAGAAAGGGAAGAAAAACAAATGGAATTGAAGACACCTTTATATGATTGCCATGTGGAACAGGGAGGGAAAATGGTTCCGTTTGCCGGCTACCTTCTTCCGGTACAATATACCGGTGTAATTGAGGAACATATGGCAGTCAGAAAACGGGCCGGATTCGATACAGTCCAATGTGTAATGAAAGGGGCGGTGTTGTAGATGATCTGATTGTTTATCGCTTGGACACGGACAAGTATTTTATTGTTGTAAATGCTGCAAATCGACATAAAGATGTGGAGTGGATGAAAGAACATTTAATTGGGGATGCCAGCATGTTTCTATTGGCAGCTTCTTTGATTGGGCTGGCATATTATAGAAAGCGCGGCTGGATTAAGAAGGGCGGAATCAAAAGGATATTTGTAAATTCTATATCTATGACGATGCCGTCAGGCATTGCGGTCATTGGACTTGTTATCATGTCAAAGCTTATGGATGGAACCGGGCAGACGATTGTGCTGGCTAATGGGATTGCCGGTGTGCTTGGAAGGGGTTTAATCAGACCGGAGAAATTATTGGCTGTCCCATTTTTCAGGATAGCATGCCCAGCCCTCTTCATATTAAAATCAGAACAGATAGTACGGAAGGGTATGTTCAATGCGAGAAATTAGCTTTATTAGATCTAAACGTAAGAGGCTTTTTAAAAATAGATAGAATTCTAATGGCTGACATCATCAACATAACAGATGCAGTATACGGTGGCGATCTGTTTTCGAAATACCTTCTGTTCCCGACCTTAATTATCCTTAAAAGTAAAGGATATTGAATCTGCTTTAGCAATTTAGAGCGTGATATTTCGATCTTCATACCCGAAGATGTTTGGGCAAATATCCGAAGGTGAAGTGCTAAAGTTTTGTTTGCCTATTCAGTAGTGAAATGGTACTATATAAGCAGATTAAAGAAAGCGAAAGACGAGAATATGAGAGGGAGATATTGATGAGGTGTGAGAAAGCAAGGAAATTTATTTTAGAAAATGCCAGACCTTTAGAATTGGCATTATTCAACTATTTTTTTGACAATGGACCGAAAGATAATGTGATAATGGAACTGGAGAAGTATCAGAATACGGATGGTGGTTTCGGTCATGGTTTAGAAGCTGATAATTGGAATCCAAATTCTAATCCAGTTGCGACCAATGATGCAATTATTACTCTTTACAGAATCGGTGCATTGGACAACACTAGTGAAATGGTGCAGGAAATCATCCGCTATCTATCTTCCCACGTTTCGTTTAATAAGGACCGGAAGCGTTGGCTGTTTGCAATTGACAGTAATAAGGATTATCCACATGCCATCTGGTGGGAAAAGGGAGAGAGCGACGGAATTCACGGCTTTAATCCCACGGTGTCTCTCGCAGCTTTCATGGTCTGTTTTGGAAACAGTAAGGAGTATTATGCACAGATTGTGCGGGATGCATTTTCTTATTTGCAGAATGCCGATGATATCGGAGGAGATGCTTTGAAGTGCTTCTTGTTGAGCTATGAACTCTTTTATGAAAATAATATTAGAAATGTGATAGACTTGAATGCGACATATTCTGTTTTATCTAAAAAAATAGGAAGTGCAATTTGCAAGGATCCTGAAAAATATGGTGTGGAGTATGTGCCAGTGCCCTCTGACTTTTTTGCAGGAATGTATGAAAGATTTATTACAAAAGAGATTCAAGGACTAATTGATATAGAATGCAAAACTCTTGAAAAGCTTCAGAAAACGGATGGTGGGTTCGACATTTCGTGGCAATGGTACAACAACTATTCAGAGTTTGAACAAGCAAGGAATTGGTGGCGTCCCAAAATTACAATTGACAAGCTTTTGTTCTCGAAAAGGTAAATCATAGAGAGAGTATAATTTATGATCCATCTGATTAGAGATTGATATTGCATAGGAGAAGCGTATTGGGATAGAGAAATTACAAGTGAGGCTTTCAAAGAAATTATTAAATTTTTGTTTGAGAAAGTTGCGTGTAACGTTATTAGAAGCAAGGAAAAATAATACAGGTATATGTGATATGGAGTTACCAGGAACATGTATAGTATGGAAAAGGGGGAGCAGAGATGAGTATTCTTGAGATTAATCATTTCAGTAAGACTTACAAGGGGACAAAGAAGGCAGTAGATAATCTGACGCTTACTGTTGAGTCTGGCGATATATATGCGTTCATCGGACACAATGGTGCCGGAAAGTCTACGACAATTCGTGCTATAGCCGGTATTCTGGATTTTGAAGAAGGGGATATCCTGATTGATGGAATGTCGATTAAGAGCCAGCCTTTGGAATGTAAATCAATCTTCGCATATATACCGGATAACCCTGATTTATTTGAACATCTTACGGGAATTGGTTATCTGAATTTTATTGCGGATATCTTTGGATTACCTGCTAAGAGCCGGGAGCAGGATATTCAAAAATATGGAGATGAATTTGAAATTACAGCAAATTTAGGAGACCTTATTTCTTCCTATTCACATGGGATGAAGCAAAAGCTGGCTATCATCGGTGCGTTAATTCACCATCCTAAGCTGATGATATTGGATGAGCCCTTTGTAGGATTAGACCCCAAAGCCACCGTGGTATTAAAGAATCAGATGCATAAATTGTGTAAAGAGGGTGGGGCGGTCTTCTTTTCCACACATATTCTGGATGTGGCGGAGAAACTTTGCACGAAAGTGGCGATGATTGACCATGGTAAACTGGTGGTAGAGGGAGATATGTCTTCTGTCCGCGGAAATGAATCCCTCGAAGAGTTGTTCCTGAATAAGGTAGACAGTGAGGAAGGTGGAAGGCGGAATGAAAAATAAATGTTTTCTTCTGGTTATCAATCGTCTGGCCGCCCAGACGGGAATCAATGAGATAAGATACGGAAAAGATTCAAAAAAACGAAACAATAAAATTCTGCTTCTGGTGACGATGCTTGTACTATTACCTATCATGGCTTTTTACATGGGTGCTGCGGCCTATGGTATGTGCTACCTGGGACTGGCGGAACTGGTACCGATTCTCAGCTTCTTCATCAGCAGCGTCGTTACACTGGTGTTTACGGTATTTAAAGCACCGGGAGAGCTTTTCGGCTACAGGGATTATGATTTTCTGATGTCAATTCCCGTGAAAACATCAACGGTTATAGCCAGTAGATTTATGAATCTTTACCTGTGGAATACCTTTCTATCCATACTGGTTATGCTTCCTATGGGTAGCGTATATGCAGTGTGGGAACGCCCGGATGCACAATCTTATCTAATATGGATTGTAGGAATGCTGATTGTCAGCCTGATACCAACTACAATATCGGTAATGACAGGGAGTCTTGTTACAGCCGTTTCTTCCCGCTTTAGACACTCTGGTATCGTGAGTGCAGCATTACTTTTATTGCTTACCTGTGCGATACTGGTGGGCTCGTTTTCACTATCTTTCAGCAGCATATCGATGGAAAATGGAAATTTGGATGCTGCATATATTAAGAAAATGCTGGATGAAACCATTCGTATACTTAAACGTGACTATCCGCCTGCCGGGCTTTTCAGCTTAGGAGTGCTCAGGGGAAACTTGCCTGCATTTTTGCTGCTGGCCGGATTATCCATTGGCTGCTATCTGCTGTTTGTATGGGCGATATCCTTTCGTTATAAGAAAATTAATTCGGCTGTTTCAGCCAGCTATGTGGCCTCAACCTACCACATACATGGGATAAAGCAAAAGAGTATATCTGGCGCCTTGTATCGGAAAGAAATTCGGCGCTGGACGGGATGCACCGTATACTTTACAAATACGGTGACAGGTGTAATGATGGCCATTCTTTTATCAGGGGCATTGATGCTGCTGGGTCCGGACAAGCTGGCAGAGCTTCTTAAAGAGCCGGCAGCAGCGAAATATATGTTACAGGCAGGTCCCTATGCAGCAGCAGCGTTTCTAGGCATGTGTTGTACAACGATGGCCTCCGTCTCGCTGGAGGGAAAAAGCCTTTGGATTCTTCAGAGTATGCCTGTAGACATGAAGGCTATTATGAACAGTAAAATTCTGGTCAACCTCACGGCTACGGTTCCGGGAGCGCTGATCAGTGCCACAATGCTTGTGATTGGGATGAAGCCGGGATTGGTGGGTGGGGTTGTTTATTATCTGCTTCTCCTGGCCTTTGGTGTTGGTACCGCTGTATGGGGTCTGCTCATCAATCTGATGATGCCGGATTATGAATGGGAAAGTGAGACACAGGTTGTAAAACAGAATTTTGCAGCATTTTTGGGGATGTTTCCTTTCATGCTGCTTGGAGTTCTGTTTGGAGCGGTTTCTGTGGTGCTGCCGGTGGATTACAGGCTGACAGGGCTTTGTATTTCCCTGCTGTTATTTGTTGGTTCATATATCTTGTATATATATATGTTAAAAAAATACAAAAAGATGCCAGTTTAATAATAAACTAAGTTTGGACGGTGCGTATGACTGGGGTACTCCTGTATGGTATAGTAGAGGAATGATTATGTGTCAGATTGCACGTTTTATTATTTCGTAAAGAAAGAGGGGTATTTTATGTTCAGACAGATGAGAAGAAAAAAGCAATTGTTACCCAGGGAAATATCAGAAGATATATTGCAAAACAGCTCAACAGGTATTTTAGGGGTCTTGGGCGATGAGGGCTATCCCTACACTGTTCCAGTAAATTATGTGTATGAAAACAATGCAATCTATTTTCATTGTGCCAAAGCAGGCCATAAATTAGATGCTATTAAAAAGGATAATAAAGTTTCCTTTTGTGTTATTGATAAAGAACAAATTGTTCCAGAAGAATTTACAACATATTTCAGAAGTGTCGTTGCATTTGGTAAAGCTGTAGAAATTACAGAAGATGATGAAAAATTAAGGGTCATGCGTCTGTTAAATTACAAATATGCTCCCGGTTTGGATGAAGCAGGGGAAAAGGAAATTCGGCGAGAATGGAGCATTTTATGTGTTTTAAAAATACAGGTGGAACATTTGACTGGTAAGGAAGCAGTAGAATTAGTAAAAAAACGTATCTAGTCATCTTTGAGGCATCATTTTGCAAAAAAGACTATTTCGTGATATTCTTAAAGAAAAAGATAACATTCATACGATAGGAAAATAGTCTATGACAGAAAATACAAAGAGGCTGGTTATAGGTATACTGGCGCATGTGGATGCCGGGAAGACAACACTGGCAGAGAGCATATTATATCTGACAGGAAGCATACGGAAATTAGGGCGGGTGGACCATAAGGATGCGTTCTTGGATACTTACGAGCTTGAAAAGGAGAGGGGTATTACCATATTTTCCAAACAGGCTGAGTTCACTTTGGGCGATACGGGAGTAACGCTTTTGGATACTCCGGGTCATGTGGATTTTTCTGCTGAAACGGAACGTACCCTGCGGGTCCTGGATTATGCTGTTTTAGTTATCAGCGGAGCAGATGGTGTACAGGGCCATGTGGAAACTTTGTGGCGGTTACTAAAGAAATACGGGATTCCAGTGTTTCTGTTTGTCAATAAGATGGATCAGTCCGGTACAGACAAGCGTCTGTTAATGCAAGAGTTAAGTAAGAGACTTGATGAACGATGTATAGATTTTACAGATCGTCCGGATAATGATGTATTTATGGAAAACCTGGCTATGTGTGATGAGCGGCTTCTGGAACATTACCTTAGCAGTGGAAGCATTGGCAAAGAAGAGATTGCGGAACTGATTCAAACCCGTAAAGTATTTCCCTGTTACTTCGGAGCTGCCCTTAAGATGCAGGGTGTGCAGGAGCTGCTGGATGGAATGAGATCATATATCCGGTGTCCCCGGTATTTCCGGGAATTTGGGGCAAAGGTATATAAAATAAGCAGGGATAATCAGGGAATCAGGCTGACTCATTTAAAAGTAACAGGAGGTGAATTAAAAGTAAAAACACTTTTGACCAATCATCCGTCTGATGAAAGCCTCAATGCGGAAGACGCAGTCTGGGAAGAGAAGGTGGATCAGATCAGGATTTATTCCGGTTCAGGCTACAAGAGTGTCAACGAAGTTCCGGCTGGGGCCATATGTGCAGTTACCGGCTTGAATCAAACGTATTCCGGTCAGGGTCTGGGAATAGAAGCAGGTGCCGGGTTTCCGGTTTTAGAACCGGTTCTGACGTATACGATAGGTTTTCCGGAGGGAACGGATGTGCACCTGATGCTTCGGAAACTGCGCGAGCTGGAGGAGGAAGAACCCTTACTTCATATCACCTGGGATGAGGAGCTGCAGGAGATTCATGCGCAGGTAATGGGAGAGGTGCAGATTGAAATCTTACGGGATCTTATTCAGGAAAGATTTAAAGTCGGGGCCTCCTTTGGTTCGGGAAGCATCGTATATAAGGAAACAATTGAAGAACCTGTGGAGGGGGTGGGGCATTTTGAACCGCTGCGGCACTATGCTGAAGTCCATCTGCTGTTGGAGCCGGGGTGCCCTGGCAGCGGCCTGCATTTTAAAAGCAGCTGTAGTGAGGATATGCTGGATAAAAACTGGCAGCGGCTGGTACTGAGCCATCTGGAAGAAAAAAATCATCGGGGAGTCCTGACAGGTTCTGAAATTACAGATATGGAAATCACCTTGACGGCCGGACGGGCCCATAAGAAACATACAGAAGGAGGAGATTTCCGGCAGGCAACTTACCGTGCGGTGCGGCAGGGACTTATGCAGGCAAAGTCCATCCTTTTGGAGCCGGTATATGCATATTGTCTGGAGGTACCCTCCGAAATGCTGGGAAGAGCAATTTCCGATATACAAAAGATGCATGGTACCTTTTTGGAACCTCAAATGGAAGGTGGGTATTCCATACTCACTGGAAGTGCACCGGTCATAACTATGAGGGATTATCAGATGGAGGTAATTGCGTACACAAAGGGGCGGGGAAGGCTGTCCTGTTTCCTGAAAGGGTATGAACCCTGTCACGACGCACAGGAGGTGATTAATGAAAAAGGCTATAACCCCGAACGGGATCTGGAGAATCCTTCTTCTTCTGTTTTCTGTTCTCATGGATCCGGGTTTGTGGTTCCCTGGGATAAAGTCAGGGATTACGCGCATGTGGAGCGCAGAGACGATGCGGTTCTGCATAAGGATTCGATTACAGATGCAGTGACGGTATCCCAGGGGTTGTCAAAGAGCCTGGAATTGGATAAGGAACTGCAGGAAATTTTTGAGCGTACCTATGGAACTGTAGAAAGAAAAAAATCCGGATTTACAAAAACCGCATATGTGACCGACCGGGCAAGTCAATCGGAAAGGCCATCAAAAAGAGATTCAGAAGAAGAGTACTTGCTGGTAGATGGATATAATATAATATTTGCATGGGAAGAATTAAAGGAACTGGCAGAGGCAGATCTGACCAGTGCAAGAAATAAATTGATGGATATCCTGTCCAACTATCAGGGGTATAAGAAGAATAACTTGATTCTGGTTTTTGATGCCTATAAAGTGGAAGGAAATCAAGGCAGTATTACAGATTATCATAATATTCATGTGGTATATACAAAAGAAGCGGAGACGGCAGATCAGTATATTGAGAAGACAGTACATGAAATAGGAAAAAAATATCGTGTTACGGTTGCAACCTCCGATGCGCTGGAGCAGCTTATCATCATGGGGCAGGGAGCCACTCGTATGTCGGCACAGGGTTTGAGAGAAGAAATACAGACGGCGGATATAGAAATCAGAAGCGGCTATCTGAATAAGCATAAAAGCAGTAAAAACTATCTTTTTGATCATCTTCCGGAGGATATGATTGAATACATGGAGGATGTACGGCTTGGAAAAAAGCCGGCAGATGAAAAATGGATTTAATGAAGAGGGGATGGGAATATGGATATCGTGTTACTTGTTATTTTTATTGCTTCGGATTTACTTGTGGTAGGGTGTTTTGCAGGTGTTTATGGAAAGAAGTATAAATATAAAGATGGTATGCTGTTAGGTGTCCACATTCCGGGCTATGCGGTGAATGAACCGGAAACCCAGAGTCTGATAAAAATCTATAGAGGAAAAAGCAGGATATTCTATATATCGAATCTGATATTCAGTATCGGAATCACTGCTCTTTACTTTTGGTATCTATCTGTATTCATGGTCGTCTGGAGTATATGGCTTATAGGATTTATCATACTCGGCACAGCCTTGGTATTCAGATACCACAAAAAGCTATATGATTTAAAGGTGGAAAAGAGCTGGCTGACCGGTTCTCCGACGGATGATGATGTATACTGGAAGAACGGCTGGTATAATAATCCGGAGGATGAGGATCTCTTGATTGAGGACCGGCTATGCAGCACCAATTTTTCTCTGAATATGGCAAAGACAAGTGCGAAGGTGCTGACTGGTATCCTGGTAACGGGAACGGTTCTGCTTTTGGTATGGATATGTGTCCTGCTTTTTAAGATGGATTTCACCAGAATTGATATGCGTGTTAATCAGAAGCAGGTAACGATAACAGCCGGTGCATATGACTATTCATTTTCACCGGAGGAGATTCAGGAGATTAAAGTGGTGAATCGGTTACCGAAGGACAATCTGCGCAGAGTGAACGGAGCTGCTACAGATGACAAACTGCTTGGAAAATTCCGGGAAAATACGGCCGGAGCGCTGAGACTTTATATTAACCGGGGATATACCCCGATATTAAAGATTGTACTTCCAGAGCTAACCATATATATAAATAGTAAAGAACAAGGTGATGTGGAGACATGGTATCAGGAATTAAAGTGAATCTGAGAAATCTCTGCAATTAGCGGTTGACTTTGACGCTGCGTCATAGAGTAGGATGAACATGAGGTGAGAAGAGAGATGAAATTAACAATCAGTGAAGCAGCCAGAAAATGTGGTATCAGTGTGCGCACACTCCATTATTACGATGCAATAGGACTGGTAAAACCCTCAGAGACAGGAGAGAACGGGTATCGGTATTATGATCAGGAGTCCCTGTCGGTGCTTCAGCAGGTATTGTTTTACCGGGAACTGGAATTTTCTTTGAAGGAAATCTCGAATCTCCTCAAAAAACCTGATTATGATAAAAAACAGGCACTGTGTAACCACCGGGAGCTTTTATTGCTGAAACGAGAGCATCTGGATGAATTGCTGTGTCTTGTGGATGAGACGATTAAAGGAGAGACTATGAGTAAGCTAAGGACAACAAACGAGGATATTGAAAGAGCGAAGCAGAAATATGCCCGGGAAGCCAGAGAACGCTATGGCGATACGGAGGCCTATCAGGAAAGTGAAAAGCGGTATGCCGCGTATTCTGATGACGATAAGGCAAGGATGGGAGCAGAGATGGATGAAATCTTCGAAGGATTTGCATCTATGGTTAATCAGGATCCGGGAAAGGACGAAGCACAGAGACTGGTGAAGGAGTGGCAGGATCATATAAGCAGATATTCTTATCCATGTACAAAAGAAATACTGGCAGGGTTGGGAGAAATGTATGTAGCAGATGAACGATTTACAAAAAATCTTGATAAGTATGGGGAAGGTACGGCTCGGTTTATGAGTGATGCCATTAGGATTTACTGCAGCGGCCCGCACAAAGAAAAGTAACAAAAAAAGCCATCTTCAGCTTCTGATTTGAGAATATAAAATTAATCGGGGAATAACTTCGCTGTCAGCTTCACTGTTAGCGGAAAACCCAGACCAACACGTTGCGGAGGAGGTGGTACGGGATTATACAGTGACAGTGACAGACGAAGTATTCGCCCTGCCGTTTAATGCAATGCATAAATTCCGCTCCAAGGTATTCTGCCGGGATATATATCACCTAACAGGTATTCCATATCGTGTGGATAGATGGAAAACTTTTCTCGGAAGCTTCAACCTTACACAAGATAAGCAGGTTTCCTGGCTTACAGATCATCGCTTGACACGCCTTCTCATACTTTCGAAGTACAATGGCTCCTGTGCCTTGCTCCCTGATTACAGTGACCGGATCGCTTGGGATTCTCACCCAGATTCCCTCTTCACCACTAACGTCGTGATGCACTTAAATTGTTGATATGGAATTTATACATGCGTTTATTATAGCATTATTGACGAAACTCGTCAAATCAAATTTTTTCACAAAATCCATTTAAAAGCTGAGCCAATTGTCGTGCCCGCATAAGAGCCGGCTTATTTTCTGCCGCCGGCAGTGTGTCTGTTTTTTTGGCATAGACGGTACCGATACATTCGGTTTCCATATGTTCGAAGGCAAATCTGGTAACACCCTCTATCAATAATTCCATATTCATCCACCGGTTACCGGATGTCACCAAAAGAGCACCATACTTTCTTTTGGGCTTCTCTTCTTTATTTTTCCTGATAAAGCTGTTAGACCAGTAGGACTGAAGCCGGGTAAACATTGTATACATCGGAGCTGATACCGTGCCGAAGTGCATGGGAGTAGCAATAATTACTGCATCACAGACATCTATGTAGTCATATAAAGGAATCATATCATCTTTAATGGAACACCCCCTTCTCTTGTGGCAATAACCACAGTCAATACAAGGTGCAATATCTGCATGATAACAATCTACAAACTTTACTTCTCCGTGTAATTCACTTAGCATGGCATCCAAAAGATGCTTTGTGTGGCCGTCAGCTTTTGGCGAGCCGTATAATACCAGAGTTTTCATTGGTTTTCCCCGTTTCAAAATATGCATGACCTTTTGTCCCTGGCATCATAATATCACCAAAAGGCATTGGGGTCAAAAGAATAGTAACATGTAGCTTTATTTTTCGTACTTTTAATAAATGCATAGAATCCACGAATTTTCTGTGCTATAATGTCAATAGATTTTCAGATGTACCTGCCAGTGTGTCTGTAATCCTGCTTATGCCCTCGGTTGATAGAATTGTTTTATTTCGATATATACAAAGAGAGTGAGGAAGGTATTATCGCGATGATTGCATTTATCAAGAGCAGGCTGAAAAACATGAGGATTTTCTATAAGTTATTTTTTTCCTGTCTATTGGTCACTTTATTGATCTCATTCATATCAGGAGGCATTACGTATTACATTGCTTCCAACATTATCCTGAACAAAACAATCATACAGACGGAGGAGACAGTCCGTCAGATTTCAGAAAACTACGATTCTTTTATGAAACAAATTTTTAACAAGATGGAATATCTGGCATTTAATCCTACTGTCCAGGAGGAATTAATCTACGGAAGACCGGGTGTGGGGGAAGAAGGTTATTACAGCGGAACACGAAAGGTAAAGCGTTTAATGGTCCAGATGTATGACAGCATACATATGGAAGACATGGAGATTTATAGTTACAATGGAAAAGAATATTTTTGTTCCGTACAAAATCAGCCTCCTGATTTGCCAAATGCCGAGGAGTTAAAGAAAAAAGCCTGTGAAAATATTGGAGCCATTATCTGCGTCAATGATTTGGATTACAGCGGGAATCTGCAGGTATTAAAAGAAATAAAAGACACGCTTTCCCTGCAGCCGCTGGGTGTTTTGCGAACTTCAATCCGTCTTTCCTCCCTGCAGAAAATACAGAGAAATGTGGATTTTGCTTCTTCTGGAAAAATACTCTTATTGGACGATGAGAATAAGCTGATACTGGGAGAGGAATCAGAATTGACGCAAAAGGCCCGTCAGTTATTCGTGAATTGGGAAGACTCGTTTCAATATGAAATCGATGGAACTTTGTATCAGGTTGTGTATCAGGTATCTCAGGATACCAGATGGAAGACAATTGGAATTCTTCCGGTCAGAGAAATTTCCAAATCCATCATGCCTTTGCAGATGGGGACCGGAGCTGCGGTATTGTCCGGCATACTGCTCAGCCTGTTCCTTTCGGCAGCGATGTCATTTATCCTGGGAGGCCCTATAAAAAATACAGCAGGTGCTCTGAATCGTTTTTCCAAGGGGGACTTCACTGTCCGGCTGGATGCAGAGCGTAAGGATGAATTTGGTGAAATGAATCTGGTTTTTAATTCTACTATAGAGAAGGTGGAACAACTGCTGGATGAGATTTCTCATAGCCGGATCCTCAATAAGGAAATGGAATTTAAGGCTTTACAGGCACAGATTAATCCTCATTTCCTTTACAATGCTCTGGATACTATTAACTGGATGGCACGTAAAGAAGAGAAGGAGGAAATCTGTGACATGATAAGTGCTGTCAGCAACCTTTTACGCATCAGCATCAGCAACAAGGAAACTGTTTTCACGATAGAGAAAGAGCTACGCTATGTGAAGGATTATCTTTATATACAAAATACCCGATACCGGAATCGTTTTGAAGTCGTTTTTGACGTGGAGCCAGAGGTTGCCGGACAGATGATTCCAAAACTTACCATCCAGCCGTTGGTTGAAAATGCGATTGTTCACAGCGTTGAAATCAGCAAAAACAGAACGATTTTAACAATCTCCTGTCACAGGAAAGACGAGAACGTGGAAATCATTGTATCGGATACAGGGGTGGGCATCCCGGAGGAGACCTTGCACAGGCTGCAGCAGAATTCTGCCGCCGGAAAGGCGGATAGTAAAAAGGCGGGACATACCGGACTGGGTATCTATGCAGTATCCCAGAGGGTGAAATATCTTTACGGAAATGACTATGGCCTGACAATTTTCTCTGAACCTGGAAAGGGAACCCGCGCGATTATACGGTTCCCCTTTCAAACCGATTTGGATGAATTGTCAGTTTTGACAGAAAAATTGTCGTATAGGAGGCCGGACGATGAAATTGACAGTACTGATTCTTGATGATGAACCGATTATATTAGAAGGACTTTGCTCCTTTCCATGGGATATGTATGGCTGCCATGTAACGGGAAGTGCCACGGAAGGTAGTGAAGGGCTTGAACTGGTGGATAGATTTCACCCGGATATCATTTTGAGTGATATCAAAATGCCAGGGATGGATGGTCTGGAATTTTCCAAAAGAGTAAAAAAAGCATGGCCGGATACGGAAATTATTCTTCTCACAGGATATGACAACTTTTCTTTTGCCCAGCAGGCCCTTCATATAGGTGTCTGCGAATATCTGCTTAAACCGGTAAATTTTCGTGAAATGCATGCTGTTATTGAAAAGGTATCTGACCGTATCCGCAAGCGGCGTGCGCATAAAAAAGATTATACAGAATTAAGGAAGAAATATCAGCAGTCGCTTCCGCTTTTAAAGAGCAAGATGGTCTCGGATCTGATTCATGGACGATTGAAAGACCGTATCGATATGAAGAAACGTATGGAGCTTCTGGACATCAAAATCATGCAATATGTTCTTGTATATGGAAGACCTGAAAATTCGGAAAGTCAGGATCTGGAACCTGGCCTGTTTGATTTTGTAATCTGCAATATCTGCGAAGAATTCTTAAAACAGGTCAGCTTGCAGGTATATTCTGAGACAGATACACTTGGGTACTGCTTTGTGGTGACATTTCCCCGGATTACGGATGGCAGGGACTGTGAGAACCATTGTGTACAGGCCTGTGAACAGATTCAGGAAAGTATTCTTTCTGTGATTCATACGGATATTTCCTTTGGCATCAGTGGGGTGCAGAAGGACCCATATTCCATGAATCTGTCTTATAAACAGGCTGTTGATGCCTGTGAACAGAGCATCTACATGGGGGATGGGTCAAGTATTCTGGAGTACAGAGATGTGGCAGATATACAACTTCCGGTATGGAATATTACTTCCGGAGAGAAAAAGCTGCTGATTTCTGAAATAGTCCGTGGAAATATCGAAACGGCCAGAAACCTTATCAATCAGATTTTCGAAGAATGCCTGGATTTGGAAGCGATGCGGTATGCTGCCATGGAATTACTGATAAGCTGTTTGCAATATATAGGTCATGAATCTGTAAATTTTCATTCTGATATGAAAAAAAACACGATATTTGCCGAGTGCATGAGCCGTATTTATGCGGGACATTCCCGCAGGGAGCTTATGGAGACACTTAAAAAGGCCCTTGGCTATCTGTCAGATCAGAACAGGTGCGTTCAGCTTGACCGGAATCAACAGACGGTACAAAGGATTCTGGAATACATAGAAGAACGTTATAGTGAGGATCTGTCTTTGGATTCTCTTTCCGAGCATTTCAAGATCAGCAAGACCTATATTAACAGGCTCCTCAAGAACCATGCCGGCAGCAGCTTCCTGGAAATTCTTCTGGACTGCCGCATGAATAAGGCAAAAGATCTGATTATGGAGAACAAATATAAAATATATGAAGTTGCCGAGAAGGTGGGATATCATGATTTAAGTCATTTTATCAGGTCATTTAAGAAAAAATATGGCGTTACACCCAATGCCTATCGCAGAATATGAAAAAAATGTACACTCCGCAGCAAGAGTGTACATTTTTCATATCTTTTGTACCCAAATCTTCTGTTTCTGGCAGAATTTCTTATTTTGCTTTAGAGTTGATACATATATACTGTTCTTATCGAAATAAAACAGAACCGATAACCGAAGGGTATCTGGAAAAACGCAGGCATAGACCGGCAAAAAAGGGAGGAAAAGATATGAGAGCAAAGAAAATCGCAGCATTGGCTCTGGCAGGAGTCATGCTTATATCCACCGTATTAGCGGGATGTGGGAAGGAAACATCCTCTGGTTCGGAAAACAATTCCGGCAATAAGAGTGCCGGAGAGAGAAAGAAAATCACGGCTCTTATAAGAGGGAGCGAAACATCTACCACGTATATCGTTCTTAAAAAGCTTCTGACAAAGTTCAGTGAGGAAAAAGGTCTGGAGCCGCCGGAATTTGAGCTGGTGAGCGGGGATGCTGATTATGTGACAAAGCTGCAGCTATATATTAACAGCAATGCGCTGCCGGATATCTATGGATGTGCAAATGGTGCACTTTCAAAGGCGGCGAAGGACATTGATTCCATCGTAAACATAGGAGATGAGCTGGAGCGTATCGGAAAAAAAGAAGATATGAACAAGGCGGTATATGATTTCTTCAAGGATGCGGATGACGGCAATGTATATCTGTTTCCGGAGAGTCTGAATTGTGAGTTTTTCCTGTATAGGAAGGATATTTTTAAAAAATACAACCTGGAGACTCCGAAAACATGGAACGAATTTCTGGAACTCTGTAAAACTTTAAAGGACAAGGGTGAAATCCCGTTGATTGTGGCAGGCAAAGAAAACTGGCAGCTGATGAGATATCTGTCATTTGCTCCCTGGCGCATGACGAAGGATCAGTTTATTCTGGATTACATAGGACAAAAAGAAAAATTCCAGACGAATACTGCTGCGAAATCAGGCGCTGAGCTTCTATATACGCTGGGAACGGAAGGATATTTCCAGGGTGGATTCTTAAGTACGGATTATACGGCCGCTACCGATTTGTTTTTTGGAGGCACCGGCTGTATGTGGTACAGTGGTTCTGGTCAGATTACCCAGGCCAGTGAAATGTACGCAAATGGTGAATTAGGTTTCTTCCCTGTGCCGGATGTGGACGGAGAGGAGGATATGGATACGAACACTCCGATTCACGGCGGATTCGGGACAGCATTCAATGTTCAGACCTATGATGATACCATGAAAGAGTTTTTTCAGTATATGTGCGAAAATTATTCAGAAGCTTGCTATAATGATGCAAAGGTGTTTTCACCGTTTAACGATCCGATGCCGGAAGGTCTGGATCCGATGTTCTATGACTTGCAGCCGTTGTTTGAAAAAGCTACGGATGCATGGGTATCCTGGGATGACAAGCTGGATTCTGCAACCCTCACGAATCTGGTGGATGAACAGCAAAAGCTGGCCCAGGGGAAGGAGACTCCGGAGGAGTTCGAGGCTGCAGCCGATCAGTTTATCATAAATAACAGCAAATAGAAAGGAAAGCACTATGCAAAATTCATTTGGGCGAAAAAAAGTTATCCTTATGTTTCTGCTTCCCGCTTTCATTATCTATACACTGTTTGTTGTGGTCTCTGTTATATGGGCAGGATATTACAGCCTGTTTGACTGGAGCGGAGTAGGTGACAAGACATTTCTTGGGATTCGGAATTATGTACATCTTTTTACAAAGGATACAATCTTTTGGTCTACGGCCGCTCATACATTGGTTTACACCATTATCTGTATCCTGATTCAGGTATTCGGCGGTCTTGTATTCGCTATATTTCTGACCCGCATCACCAGGTTTCGTGCGGGTCTGCAGACCCTGTACTATGTGCCGGTTGTCATCTCATCTGTGGCAATCTGCCAGATTTTTACAAAGCTTTTGTCTGTGACTCCAATCGGTGTAATCAATGCGGTACTAAGCATATTTAATCCTGACCTGGCCTTTATGGAATGGATATCCAATGACGCATTGTCCCTGCCCGTGGCAGCATTTGTAGAAGGTTATAAATACCTGGGGCTGTACATGGTTATCTTTTATGCGGCATTAATCGGTGTTCCGAAGGAGCTGGAGGAGGCAGCTATTGTAGATGGAGCCAATGTGGTTCAACAATACCTCCATGTAAAAATTCCTTATATAAGACCCGTAATTGTGGCAAACTGCGTCCTGGTATTGAACGGATCCTTACGCTCCTTTGACATTTCGTATCTGTTAACAAAGGGAGGCCCGGGAAATTCTTCGGAGCTGATGTCCACATATATGTATAAGCAGGCATTTACGAGTATGAAGTATGGGTATGGAAGTGCGGTCGCCATGGCAATTGTGGCAATCTGCCTGATTGTCGGTCTCGTGTTTCGAAAGATTACAGAAAGGGGTGACGAGGAGTGAGCCGGAGTACAAAAAAACATATATTTGCGGCATTAAAGATTATTGTTGCCGGTGTGCTGCTGATTTTTCAGGTTTACCCCATTTTCTATGTGATAATGTCCAGCATGAAGACAACAGAAGACTTCCGGAAACTGGCTTCTTACGCACTTCCCGGCTCTGTGAATTTCAGCAATTATATCAAGGTATTTACGACGAGTCCTATGGTGACATATTTTAAAAATAGTATTATAATCACCGTAGGAGTCCTGATTCCTTTACTGCTTATCAGCTTTATGGCGGGGTTTGCTTTGAGTAAGATTCAATTTAAGGGAAATAAAAAAGTATTATCCTATTTCCTGCTGGGACTGATGCTGCCCTTTCAGGTAGCTTTGATCCCACTGTTTACAATTTTCAATAAGTTGAATCTTTTAAATACCTATCCGGCAGTTATTCTGCCTCAGATTGCATTTTCTCTGTCTTATTCGATTCAGCTTTTTTACTCCTTCAGTAAATTCCTGCCGGATGAGATTATGGAGGCGGCGATTATCGATGGGTGTACACCTTTTAAGACATTTTTTAAAATTGTATTCCCAATGTCCACCAATTCTCTTCTAACGGTGGCCACTATGCAGGGGGTCTTCACGTGGAACGATTTCATCAACGCATATACCTTTACCCGTTCGACCAATATGAAGACAGTGACATTGGGATTGAATGATTTTGTGGGTTTCATGGGAACTACGGATTGGGGAGCGACCTTTGCGGCGATTACTGTAACCGTCCTTCCTACCTTCCTGTTTTATTTCTTTACCAATAAGTACATGCTCGGCGGACTTACAGCCGGAGCAGTAAAAGGTTAGAATATCAAAATGAACATATAAGGAAAGCGAGGTTTTTTTATGAACAGATTATATTACCAATTTCCGGATACCTGGTTTGGAGACTGTATGCCTTTTGGATACAAGGATAAATTCTTCCTTTATCACCAAAGAGATACAAGAAAGCCCGGTCCCTTTGGAGAACCATTTGGCTGGGATCTGGCTACGACTTCCGATTTTGTACACTATGAGGACTGTGGGGTAGCGGTTCCGAGGGGAACGGATGGGGAGCAGGACCAGTTTATCTTTGCGGGAAGCGTATTCGAAGCAGAGGGGCAGTTCCACATCTTCTATACAGGTTATAACCGTGATTATCCTGCACAGGGGAAAGCCTCTCAGGTATTGATGCATGCAGTCTCTGACGACCTGTACCACTGGACGAAGACCCAGGAGTCGCTTACATTCTGCCCGCAGGATGGCTATGACCCGGATGACTGGAGGGATCCGTTTGTTATCTGGAATGAAGAGGAACAAAATTATCTGCTGATTCTGGGAGCCAGAAAAATCGGACCTAAAACAGAACAAAGCGGCAGAACGGTAAAATTTGTCTCAAAAGATTTGGAAAATTGGGAGTTCCAGGGGGATTTCTGGGCACCGGGTCTTTATACAATGCATGAAATGCCGGATCTTTTTAAAATTGGAGACTGGTGGTATCATATTATCTCTGAGTATAGCGATAAAAATAAAATTATTTATCGTATGAGTAAGAGCTTGAACGGTCCCTGGATTGCACCGGTGGACGATGCATTTGACGGACGTGCCTATTATGCCGGACGTACGTTCTGTCTGAATGGGCAGAGAATTCTTTTCGGGTGGGTACCCACAAGGGAAGGCTGTGATGACCGGAAAAACTTCGAATGGGGAGGCACCTTTGTGGCCCATGAGGTTTACCAGCGTCCGGATGGGACATTAGGAGTAAAGATACCGGATACTGTATGGAATGCGTTCAATGAACGTGAAAGGATAGAGAATGTATCCATTGAAACACCTCATGCCAGAGAGGAACAGGTATTGTTTCAAAACTGCGGAGATATCTATTCCTTTGAAGCTGATATCACCTTCGGGGAAGGCACCCGGTCTTTTGGAATCCGTGTCCTTGAGGATGAAAAGTCCGGTCGCTCTTATCAATATATCTTTCTGCCGGGAGAGAATAAATATGTGTTTGAGAAAAACCCGAACTGGCCGTGGTTTGGCTGTATGAATATCGGTCTTGAGCGTCCGATTACCCTGGCTGCAGAAGAAACTTGTCACTTTCAGCTGATTCTGGATGATACCATTGCAACGCTTTATGTAAACGGGGTTGCATTAAATGTCAGAATGTATGAAAAGCCAGGGGACTCTTTAAGCTTCTTTGCTACAGATGGGAATGTAAAGTTGAAAAATATTTCGATTGCCAGAGGACTATCCGACTGATTTTCTCTTGACAAATATTTAAAAGCCGTCTATGATAAACAAAAGATAAAAGTGATGAGAAAGAGGAGTACGTAAAAGTGCCGCCCGAAGAGAGGACGATTCATCGGCTGGGAGATTGTCCGGAAGGCAGTTACGGAAGGTAGCTTTTGAACTGGAGTGCTGAATTCATACCGGTAAGCATTCCCGGTCAGTCCCCGTTAAAGGATAATGAAGTGATAAACAAAGGTGGTACCGCGGAGTTTCTTCGCCCTTATGGTGTGAAGCTGCGATGCCGGGCAGATAAAAGATGAGTGGGAACAAAGATTGCGCTTAGCACAATTTTGTTCCCTTTTCTATTTTGCCTCTTGCAGCATAATATGACCTCAAAGGAGAAAATCAGATGAATAAAGAGCTTGCTAAAACCTATGATCCCAAAGGTTTAGAAGACAGGTTGTATCAGAAGTGGATTGATAAAGGCTATTTTCATGCAAAAGTAAATCCCGACAAAAAACCATTTACGATCGTGATGCCGCCGCCAAATGTTACGGGGCAGCTGCATATGGGGCATGCACTGGATAATACCATGCAGGATATCCTGATTCGCTTTAAGAGAATGCAGGGATATGAGGCTCTGTGGCAGCCTGGTACAGATCATGCAGCGATTGCAACAGAAGTAAAGGTTACCGAGATGCTGAAAGAAAAAGGCATCGATAAAGAGGAAATCGGACGGGAAGAGTTCTTGAAGTACTGCTGGGAGTGGAAAGAGGAGTATGGAAGCCGTATCGTAGGACAGCTAAAGAGGATGGGCTCCTCCGCAGACTGGGAGCGGGAACGCTTTACCATGGATGAGGGCTGCTCAAAGGCTGTAGAAGAAGTCTTTGTAAAGTTATATGAGAAAGGCTATATCTATAAAGGCTCCAGAATTATCAACTGGTGTCCGGTATGCCAGACCTCAATTTCTGATGCAGAAGTGGAGCACGAAGATCAATCCGGACATTTCTGGCATATCAGATATCCGATTGCAGGAGAAGAGGGGCGCTATGTAGAAATCGCAACGACCCGTCCTGAGACGCTGCTTGGGGATACTGCCGTTGCTGTAAACCCGGAGGATGAGCGGTATAAAGACCTGATCGGAAAGATCTGCAGGCTGCCGCTTACAGACCGGGAAATTCCTGTAATTGCAGATGAATACGTGGACAAGGAGTTTGGAACCGGATGTGTGAAAATCACGCCCGCTCATGATCCTAATGATTTTGAAGTGGGAAAGCGTCATAATCTGGAAGAAATCAACATTATGAATGATGACGCCACTATGAACGAATTGTGTGGGAAGTATACAGGGATGGACCGCTATGAAGCCAGAAAAGCCATGGTGGAGGATCTGGAGGCGCAGGGGCTTTTAGTGAAGGTGACAGACCATGTACATGCGGTAGGTATCCACGACCGGTGCAAGACCACAATTGAGCCGATGATCAAGCCCCAGTGGTTCGTAAAGATGAAGGAGATGGGGGATGCGGCCATTCAGACGCTGAAAGATGGAGACTTGACCTTTGTGCCGGAGCGCTTTGATAAGACTTATCTGCACTGGCTGGAGAATATTCGTGACTGGTGTATTTCCCGTCAGTTGTGGTGGGGACATAGAATTCCCGCATACGATTGTGATGCATGCGGTGAAGTGATAGTACAAAGAGGTGGAGCTCCTCAAAAGTGCCCGGCATGCGGCAGCACGCATCTGACGCAGGATCCGGACACACTGGACACCTGGTTCAGTTCTGCCCTGTGGCCGTTCTCAACGTTGGGCTGGCCGGATAAGACGCCGGAACTGGGGTACTTCTATCCTACGAATGTACTGGTGACAGGATATGATATTATTTTCTTTTGGGTAATCCGTATGGTCTTCTCAGGGCTTGAGCAGACTGGCCAATCTCCATTTGATCATGTGCTGATTCACGGACTTGTGCGGGATTCCGAAGGCCGTAAGATGAGTAAATCGCTCGGAAATGGAATTGATCCTCTGGAGGTTATCGACAAATACGGTGCGGATGCACTGCGCCTGACACTGATTACAGGGAATGCTCCCGGAAATGATATGCGCTTTTATTGGGAGCGTGTGGAGGCAAGCCGGAATTTTGCCAACAAGGTATGGAATGCATCCAGATTTATTCTGATGAATCTGGAAAAAGCCGAGGTGTCCGACACGATTGCTGAACAAAAGTTAACTAGTTCTGACAAGTGGATACTCAGTAAAGTTAATAAACTGACACAGGAGGTAACGGACAACCTGGAGAAGTTTGAACTGGGAATTGCTGTTTCAAAGGTGTATGATTTCATCTGGGAGGAATTCTGTGACTGGTATATTGAGATGGTAAAGCCACGCCTTTACAGTGAGACAGACACCACAAAGGCTGCTGCCCTCTGGACCTTGAAGACAGTGCTTGGAAACGCGCTGAAGATGCTGCATCCCTACATGCCATTTATTACAGAAGAGATTTACTGTACCTTAAACCCGAATGAAGAGACCATTATGACCTCGGCCTGGCCCGAATGGAAGCAGGCCTGGAGCTATCAGGATGAGGAGGATGCAGTGGAGATGATAAAAGAAGCAGTCCGCGGCGTACGTACGGTTCGGACACAGATGAATGTACCGCCAAGCAAAAAAGCATCCGTATACGTGGTATCTGAGGAGTGTAAAGTCAGGAACGTGTTTGAGACGGGTAAGGTCTTTTTTGCAACACTTTCAGGCGCCAGTGAAGTTCTGATATATGCAAACAAAGAAGGGATTGCGGAGGATGCAATTTCGGCGGTGATTCCGAATGCCACGCTTTATATTCCGTTTGCGGAGCTTGTGGATATCGAAAAAGAGATGGAGCGTCTGGAAAAAGAAGAACTGCGCCTTAGCAAGGAAATTGCACGTTCAGAAGGTATGCTTAAGAATGAAAAGTTCGTAAACAAGGCACCGGCTGCTAAGGTGCAGGAAGAGAAAGATAAGCTGGAAAATTATCGGAAGATGATGGAACAGGTGAAGGAGCGGCTGACACAGATTTCCTGATAGTGTGGAGGCTGTTCCAACGAGGAGATTATTATGAAGATATTAAAAAAGATTAACTGGCAGAAAGTGTCCGCTTTTTGCAACAGGATTTCACTGCTTCTGCAGGCCCTGGGCTGCTGTATGCTTTACTTTGTCATTGAGGCCATATCCCGCCACTCATTGGCGGATGCATGGGTCTATATGATTAGTCGTCCCTGGGTATTTTTGTACAATGCATTTTTGATTTTTACAACTTCAATGATTGCATATCTGTTTCGAAGGAGAACGTTGGTACGCCTTATCGTAGGTGCATTCTGGCTTATTCTTGGAATTATCAATGGAGTGCTGTTGGCAAACCGTGTAACTCCCTTTACGGGTCCTGATTTAAAGCTGTTAAGTGACGCGGCTAAAATCATGAATAAGTATTTATCACCCACCATGCTTGTGTTTGTAGTTATCCTGCTGGTACTACTTCTGCTGTTCTTTGTATGGCTGTGGGTAAAGGGCCCTAAGTTCAGGGGAAAAATTCATTGGGTGGTAAATCTTTCTCTGGTTATTGGAACCGTTCTGCTGTTTTCCGGAGCTACAAAAGTGGTGCTGGAAAAGCGAATCCTATCCAATTACTTTGGAAATATTGCATTTGCGTATCAGGATTATGGATATCCTTATTGTCTGGCCGTTACGCTCTTTGACACAGGAATCTCTGAGCCCAACGGTTATTCTGAAAATCTGATTGATAATATTGTAAAGAGCGAGGGCGATACGAAGGACTCATTGTTGGAGAAGCAGCCAAATATAATATTTTTACAGTTAGAATCTTTTTTTGATCCTGAGCTGGTAAACTTCCTGAATATCTCAGAGGATCCGATTCCTAATTTCCGGCAGTTGATGAGAGACTACTCTTCGGGCTATTTTCGGGTTCCCGCTGTTGGAGCAGGTACTGCAAATACAGAATTTGAATCAATCACCGGCATGAGCCTCCGTTATTTTGGACCTGGAGAATATCCCTATAAAACTATTTTAAAGGATACAACATGCGAAAGTGCGCCATATGTATTGAAGAATCTGGGATATGCGACCCATGCCATCCATAATAACGAGGCAAATTTCTATTCCAGAAAATCCGTATTCCCTATGCTGGGCTTTGATTCTTTCACCTCAGAGGAATACATGCCGGATATCTCGGATACCACAGAGACAGGCTGGGTCAAGGATCATATACTTACTGATGAAATTGTAAAATGTCTGGGCTCTTCAGAAGGCCCCGACTATGTATATACGGTTTCCGTGCAGGGACATGGAGACTATCCCACGGAACCTATTTTGGAGAATCCCGAAATCACAGTAACAGGAGCTGATGACAAGGAGAAGAATAATTATTCCTGGGAGTATTATGTGAATGAAATTCACGAGATGGATCAATTTGTTAAGAATCTCACGGATACTCTGGCAAATTATCCTGAACCCGTAATTTTGGTTATGTATGGAGACCACCTTCCTACTATGGGTCTGGAGATTAAAGATGTAAAAAACCGTTACCTTTTCCAGACGCAGTATGTCATGTGGGACAACATGGGGCTTGAGAAAAAGGATAAGAATCTGTCGGCCTACCAAATGGCGGCTGAGGTGTTCAATCGCATAGGAATTCATGACGGAACCATCTTCCGGTACCATCAGGCACGCAGAAACACAAAGAACTATCAGGTGGATCTGGAAGCATTACAATATGATTTGCTTTATGGGAAGAAATATGCCTACGGCGGAGAGAATCCTTATACGAAAAGTGATATGACTCTGGGGGTATTACCAGTCACCATAGGCGAGGTATCCAAAATTGCGGACGGAACCTATTCCGTCACCGGTGAAAACTTCACGGCATCCAGTAAGCTGGAGGTGAATGAAGAGCTTGCGGAGGGGACAATCTTCATCAGTAATACACAACTCCTGGTGAAGGATGTGGAACTGAAGGAAGGGGATAAAATAGATGTTGCACAGCAAAGCAATTCTTCGACCAAGAAAGTACTTTCCCGCTCTGCTGCAATTATCTTCAAAGAACCACTTGCTATACCGACCCCATCACCATTACCCCAGGATACACTGACACCCTCTGCAAACCCAGAAGGAACAGATACACCACCCGAACAACCTGCTGACACTAACCCCTAAAGCATACCCGGGAATACCCGGAAACGACACCACAAAACGATTCCTGTCACAAACAGGAAAAAGTGTCGAAGAAAAAAACCAAAAAACTATGGACATATTTTACTACTATATTATAATGTAACTTATCGGAAGGAAAACAAGCGGCTCCGAAGGAGACATTTGTTTTCACCCGATAAGTTAACGAAGAACCGGAGGTTCTGAGTTTTTGCCCGAAGGGGAAAGGAAGGAAAACAAGCGGCTCCGAAGGAGACATTTGTTTTCACCCGATAAGTTAACGAAGAACCGGAGGTTCTGAGTTTTTGCCCGAAGGGGAAAGGAAGGAAAACAAGCGGCTCCGAAGGAGACATTTGTTTTCACCCGATAAGTTAACGAAGAACCGGAGGTTCTGAGTTTTTGCCCGAAGGGGAAAGGAAGAAACAGGAGTAAAAGTTTGAATTATACAGAAGCGGTTAACTATATAGAAGAAATACCAAAGTTTACGACTAAAAATCCACCTGAACACACCAGAGAATTGCTGCGCCGTATGGGTGATCCTCATAAGAGACTGAAAATTATACACGTGGCAGGAACTAACGGAAAGGGAAGTGTTTGCTCCTATCTGAATTCTATGCTTTTGATGGGTGGCTGCAGCTGTGGATTGTTTACCTCACCCCATCTGATTAAAATTAACGAACGATACATGATCAACCAGGAAATGGTAGATGATGCTCTGTTTCTCGAAGCTTTTGCGGAGACAAAAAAGGTGGTGGATGGGTTTATAGCTGATGGAAGTGTACATCCCAGCTATTTTGAAATGCTGTTCCTGATGGGAATGTATATTTTTAAAAAGAAGCATACGGAGTATGTGATACTTGAGACCGGATTGGGCGGGCGGCTGGATGCCACGAATGTGGTGGAAAAGCCATTGGCCTGTATCATCACATCCATCAGCAGAGATCATACAGAATATCTCGGAGAGACCATTTCCGAAATCGCAGGTGAGAAAGCCGGAATCATAAAGCCGGAGGTGCCTGTTATCTATGATGGACATAGCAAGGAGGCGTCAGAGGTCATCGCCGGACAGGCTGGTGCGTCATGCAGTCCTTCCTATGAATTAAAACCGGATATGTATACGGTGAAGACACAGACAAAAGCAGGCATTACATTTGATTTCCAATATGAAAACGAGACTGTGCAGTTACAAATTCCTTATATAGCGAGATATCAGATGATGAATGCCGCACTGGCTTATTTTACCATGCGGAATCTGGAGCCAGTGCATCATATTCCGAAGAATGTCCTGGCGGAGGGGATAGCAGCCGCGAGGTGGCCCGGCCGGATGGAGACGGTATTGCCGGGTGTGATTATAGATGGGGCTCACAATGAAGATGGAGTAGCCGAATTTGTAAAGACTGTCCGTAGTTTTCAGAACAGTCATAAAATAACGATATTGTTTTCTGCTGTCCATGATAAACGATATAAAGACATGATTCAGGAAATAGAAGCAGGTATTCGCCCGGAACAGGTGATTACCACTTGTATAGGGGGCAGCCGGGGTGTTCCGGCAGAGGAACTCGCTCAGTTGTTTCTTGAATCAGGATGTCATCGGGTGATGTCAGAACCGGATGTGGGACATGCTTTCGAAGCTGCATATCGTGAAAAAGGAGATGGCATGCTGTTCTGTGTAGGATCCCTATATCTGGCCGGAGAACTGAAAAACTATCTTGGCAGCAGGGCGGGGTACTAGCTGCCCATGGAGGAAAGAATGATTAATTATGAGGAAGAGTTAAAGAAATTTAAGCCGCTTCTGGATGTGGATGAAGTTGAAAGTGCCATATACAGCCGGGATTTGACAGATGTCATTGACATTCTCAAGGAGATGCTGAAAACACGTAATGACCAGGAATCAAAGGAGTCACTATGAATTGTATGAATTGCGGTGCTGCGGTCAGCGGTGCTCAAGTTTGTCCGGTATGTGGATTTGATCTGGGTGTTCAAAGAAAAGCGCTCCAGCTTTCTGTCCTGTATTATAATCAGGGGTTGGATAAAGCGGAAATCAGAGACTTGTCCGGTGCCATTGATTTATTAAAGCAGAGTTTGAGGTATAACAAACTGAACATACCGGCCAGAAACCTTCTGGGACTGGTTTATTTTGAAACCGGTGAGGCAGTAGCGGCCTTAAGTGAATGGATTATCAGTAAGAATATTCTGCCGGAACAGAATATGGCAACAGAGTATATTCAGAAACTGCAGGCGGAACCGGCAAAACTGGACATGATTAATCAGACAATCAAGAAATATAACACTGCATTGAAATGCTGCAGGGAAGGCAACGAAGATGTAGCGGCTATTCAGCTGAAAAAAATATTGAACCAGAACCCAAAGCTTATAAAAGGCTGCCATCTGCTGGCTCTGATCTATTTAAAAAGGGAAGAATACGAAAAAGCCCGTAAAATATTAAAGAAAGCAATGCGTATTGATAAGACGAATTCCACTTCGCTGCGATTCCTGAAAGAGGTGGATGAACAGACCGGTACAGTAACCAGCCTGGAACCCAGACGATTTTTCAAGTCCAGAAAGGGAGAACTGGCCCAAGAAGAACCTATGGAAAATATGACGGTGATTCAGACGCCTACTTTTCGTGAAAGTTCTGTAGCCGCTACACTTTTAAATATCGGGCTGGGTCTGGTAGTGGGTGGACTGGTCGTATGGTTTCTGGTGGTTCCATCGTTGAAACAGGGAATAAACCGTGGTGCCAATGAAAAAATAGTGGAATACAGCAACACGATGGCGAGCCAGGAGACACAGATTACAGACTTAAAGAGGCAGATTGAAGAGTCGGACAATACAGTGGCCTCTGCACAGCAGCAGATTAGTGAAGCAGGGGAAAAGACAGCTGCTTATGAAAACTTGATTAAGGCATTTTCTGCCTATAACAGTGAAAAATATGACCAGGCGGCCAAGGCACTCGAAGGTATGAATACAGAGCTGCTCTCTGTGGATGCAAAGGCTGTCTATGACAAGATTTACGGTAATATCCAGACCACGATGTTTAAACAGCTGCTTAAAGACGGTCAGGAGTCTTTTGACAATGCAGATTATGTAACAGCAATTGATAAATTGTCAAAAGCAAAAGAGATGAATGCGGATGATTTCACAGTGTTGAACTTGCTGGCACATTCTTACCGTTATGCGGGTGACACCCAGAATGCGATAGCCAATTTTCAGGAAATAATATCCAAGTTTCCAAAAACAAAACGTGCTGCCAGTGCCCAGAACTTTATTAAACAGCTTGGGGGCACTACAGGAGATACGACTACGGAAGACACAGGCAATGATGATGGGGAAGATATAGGAGATGATACTACGGGAGGTGTTCCTGACGGGGAATAGTTTTATACTTACGGATTGATTAAGAGAAACCTCTGAGGCGGGGATGCGTAAAAATACGCGTCCCCGCCTTTGTATACCAAAGTATGCAAGGAAAGCTGCCGGTGGCAGGTTTTCTGTATCGAAATAAATAAGGAAAGGGGTATAAAATGGAGGAATTATTTCAGGTAAAGGGGAGCATACTAACAATCAGAATTCCTGAAGAGCTGGATCACCACAGCGCAGAAAAAATCAGGGAGGGTTCTGAACGGATTCTGGAGAGTCAGAGAATTCGTGAAGTTATTTTTGACTTTGGTGATACCCGGTTTATGGATAGTTCAGGTATAGGTATGATCATGGGAAGATATCGAAGTATGAACCAGATGGGAGGGTCGGTAAGAGCAGTTCATGTAAAAGAGAGAGTCGCAAAAATCCTTCAGCTTTCGGGAATTTACAAAGTGATTCCCATAGAATTAAAGAAAAATTAGGATTGTGTAACCCAAAATAACAGATTATAAGGAGGTTATTATTAACGATGGAAAACACCAATGAAATGGTAATTGAATTTGACAGCCGTTCCTGCAACGAAGGGTTTGCAAGAGTGGCAGTAGCGGCGTTTTGTACGCAGATGAACCCCACACTTGAAGAGGTGGCGGATTTGAAGACAGCAGTATCAGAGGCTATTACGAATGCCATCATTCATGCATATGACGAGGGCGTACATAAAATTCGGATAGAATGCAAGATTATTGAACATGATTTGTATGTGACGGTGATTGATTATGGGAAGGGAATAGAGGATGTAGCGAAAGCCATGGAGCCGTTATTTACCACAAAACCGGAGATGGAACGCTCAGGTATGGGATTTGCTTTTATGGAGGCTTTTATGGATGAGGTGACGGTGGTCTCTGAACCGGGAGCGGGCACTCAGGTGCATATGATGAAGCATGTCGGCTGCGGCAGCAGTCCCTTTGAATAGGAGGACCCCATGGATCATACCCTTATGTTGATAGAACGGGCACATACGGGGGATAAAGAGGCGAGAGATACCTTAGTAGAACAGAACCTGGGGCTGGTATACAGCGTAGTCAAGAGGTTTAGAAACCGGGGAGCGGAGATGGAAGATCTGGTGCAGATAGGAAGCATCGGGTTACTAAAAGCAATTGATAAATTTGATGTGGGATTCGATGTTAAATTCTCCACTTATGCAGTTCCTATGATCACAGGGGAAATAAAAAGATTTTTAAGAGATGACGGTATGATTAAGGTCAGCCGCTCTTTAAAAGAAACAGCGTTTAAAGCATACACTGCAAGGGAAATCCTGGAGCGCAGACTTGGGCGTGAACCAAGCTTAAATGAAATCGCAGAAGAAATACAGCAGTCAGTGGAGGAGTTAGCCATGGCGTTAGATGCCGGTGCTGAGGTAGAATCTCTGCATAAAATCATTTATCAGGGAGAAGGCAATGATGTGTCACTGATGGATAAGATAGAAGAGCCTGTCTGTGAGGGAGACAGGCTGGTGGACCGCATGCTTTTAGAAGAAATATTGAAAAAGCTGGAGCCGGAAGAACGTCAGATTATTTATCTGAGATATTTTTGTGACTATACGCAGTCATATATTGCCGGAATGTTGGGCATCTCACAGGTCCAGGTATCCAGAATGGAGAAAAGAATATTAAACCGGTTACGGGGTGAGGTTTGAATTGTAACGAATATTTATTGAAGGAATTGCCATACTAAGTCTATGTATAAACAGGATAGACAGGGAAGTGGCTTAAATGAGTAAAACACTTTATATGCAGACAGATAAAAATATAAAGGTCATAAAAGAGGAAGTTTGTCTTGGTGATATAGCAAACTTGAGCTGTGCCGATACAAAGGTATTAAAACGGAATTTGAACCGAAAGGTTATCTCCTTGCCAAAAGAGAAATATGGCAGATATGTTCTGGCGGTCACTGATATCATACGTGAAATTGAAAAAGAAGAGGACGACGTGGATGTATGCCATATTGGAGAAGCTAATTTTGTAATTACGTTTGAGGATCCAAATGGAAAGAACACCATAGTCAGTTGGGTGAAAACGATTGTTGTCAGTCTGCTCACATTCTTTGGAACTGCATTTTCAATTATGACATTCAACACGGATGTATCGGTGGACAAATTATTTCAAAACATCTATCAGATGTTTACCGGAGAGAGTTCCTCCGGGTTTACCATCCTGGAGGTCACCTATTCCATAGGGATAGGAATAGGAGTTATTTTTTATTTCAACCATTTTGGTAAAAGAAAGCTGACGCAAGATCCGACGCCTCTGGAAGTACAGATGCGGTTATACGAGGATGATGTAGATACCACGATAATTGAGACAAGTGACCGGGAGGGCAAAGAGACATGATGTGGCAGCAATTTCTGATGGGGATTTTAGGACTGATGGCCGGATTTATCATAGCCAGCGGAACAGTAGCCTTTATTATAAGCATAGGTATTGTACCGAGATATGCCGGAATCACCAGGACAGCCAGTCGGGTGCGTTGGTATGAAAATTGCTGCATTCTGGGTGCAGTGGCAGGAAATTTTGTTTACCTGTGGCAAGGGCACCTGCCTTTTGGAACTTTCGGACTGGCACTCTATGGGTTGTTTGCGGGAATTTATCTGGGAAGCTGGGTGATAGCGCTGGGTGAGGTCGTCGATATCTTTGCAATCCTGTGCAGACGTATAGGGCTGACCAGAGGAGCACCGTTTATCATCATCTGTATGGCCGTCGGAAAAACATTGGGCTCCTTGTTATACTTTTATAAAGGCTGGGCAAACTAATTTAGCGGAAAGAAGGTACAAAGAGATATGGGAAGTATTAAGGACGAAGATAAGAAAAAAGAGTATGAGCAGTATGTAAGTCAGGTAACGCCTACCAGGAATCTTTTTATTCAGATGCTGAAGGCATTTATTATTGGGGGCCTGATATGTGTATTAGGACAGGGAATCTTAAACTACTGTAAAAGTCTTGGCATGGACAAAGAAACGGCCGGTAACTGGTGTTCTTTGACTTTGATCTTTTTGAGTGTTCTGTTTACAGGCTTCAATTTATATCAGAAACTGGTCAGTTTTGCAGGTGCCGGGGCACTGGTTCCCATCACAGGATTTGCCAATTCAGTGGCGGCGCCTGCCATAGAATATCAAAAAGAAGGACAGGTATTTGGTGTGGGCTGTAAGATTTTTAATATTGCCGGTCCTGTGATTTTGTATGGAGTATTTACCAGCTGGGTACTGGGACTGATCTACTGGATTCTGAAGGCTTTGGGAGTGGTTTAAACGCATATTTTCAAAGAGAACTTCGAATACTACAACCATGAAGGAACTTCTTGTTCAGTAAAAGAAAGGTGGAATGTCTTAGATATGAGCCAGATAAAAGGCAAACAAAGTACAGAATTTGAAAGAGATGTGTATATTCTCGGTGCAGCTTCCATAGTCGGGCAGAAAGAGGGGGAAGGGCCCCTGGGAGAGAACTTCGATAAGATAGAACAAGACCCTATGTTTGGACAGAAAAGCTGGGAAGAAGCCGAGAGCGAGATGCAGATTAAGGCAGCCAAACTGGTATTGGAAAAATGTGGACGCAAGGCAGAGGATATCCGTATGATATTCGCAGGTGATTTGTTGGCTCAATCCATAGCTTCCTGCTTTGGACTGGTAGATTTGAACCGTCCGCTCTACGGACTTTACGGAGCTTGTTCTACCATAGGTGAAGCCCTTTCCCTGGGGGCAATGGCCGTTGCAGGCGGATATGCAAACTACGTATTATCCATGACTTCCAGTCACTTCGCCAGCGTTGAAAAAGAATTTCGTTTTCCATTGGCCTATGGAAATCAAAGACCGCCGTCTTCAAGCTGGACGGTAACGGGAAGCGGTGCCTGCATCGTCTCGTCGGAAAAGAGTAATGTAAAAATCAGTGGTATAACCTCTGGGAAAATTGTGGATTATGGGTTAAAAGATTCTCAGAACATGGGAGGCTGTATGGCTCCGGCTGCTGCCGACACCATTGCACAAAATCTGGCCGATTTTGAAAGAAAACCTGAGGATTACGACCGGATTATCACCGGAGATCTAGGCTCCATAGGCAAGGAAATACTTTTAGAACTCATGAAAAAGAAGGGTTACGATATTGCAGGAAACTACCTGGACTGCGGCATGCTGATTTTCGATCCAAATACACAGGACACGAATGCGGGCGGAAGCGGATGCGGCTGTGCGGCAACTGTTCTTGCATCCACCTTGCTTCCTAAATTAGAATCAGGAGAATGGAAAAGGATTCTTTTTGTTCCTACGGGAGCATTGATGTCGAAAGTAAGTTTTTATGAAGGAAAGTCGGTTCCGGGAATTGCCCAGGGTGTGATTTTGGAACACGCAGGAAAGGAGTGAGTGTAATGGACTATATCAATGCATTTTGGGTAGGGGGACTCATCTGTGCACTTTGCCAGATTCTGTTGGAAAAGACGAAGATGATGCCCGGCCGTGTCATGGTACTTCTGGTCTGTGCAGGAGCGGCTTTGAGCTTTCTTAAAATCTATGACCCGTTTGCCAAATATGCAGGTGCAGGGGCCAGTGTACCTCTCCTTGGATTTGGACATCTTCTTTTTCAAGGTGTAAAAGATGCCGTAGATGCAAAAGGTTTCCTGGGTCTTTTCACAGGTGGTTTCAAGGCAAGTGCAGTAGGAATCAGCGGAGCCCTCATCTTCGGCTATCTCGCCAGCCTGGTGTTTAAACCCAAAATGAAAGAATAATAAAAGCTGCAGCATTGTGGACGATTACACGATGCTGCTTTTATTGTTGCACTTTTAATGCGGCAATAGTATAATATGAATGATACTAGTATAGCCGACATTAAATAACTTTTTTAGGGTGCTGAACATCCAATGGATGTTCCTTTGTATCATGTATTAAAAACAGGTGAGGTTTATAGTGGATAATATCAGTGAACGCTTTAGTGAAATCGTAGGAAAAGATCAGGTAAAAACACAGGAGCTGATGGGAAAGCACACCACATTTCGTGTGGGCGGGCCGGCAAGATACTATATCTGTCCCGGTACCATTTTGGAAGTTCAGCAGGTACTGAAGGTCTGTAGGAAGTATGACCTTCCTTTTTTTGTTGTGGGCAATGGCAGCAATCTGCTTGTCAGCGATGAGGGCTATGACGGTGTCATACTACAGATGTTCAGAAACTACAATGATATAATAGTGGAAGGTAATCAGATCAGAGCTCAGGCCGGAGCCCTTCTGTCAAAGATTGCCGGCAGGGCTCTTGAAGAGGGGTTGGGCGGCTTTGAATTCGCAGCAGGTATTCCGGGGACGCTGGGCGGAGCCGTCACGATGAATGCAGGAGCCTATGGCGGCGAGATGAAGCAGGTTCTCAAACAGGTGACAGTACTTGACAGGGAGTGTGAAGTTAAAACGCTTCAGGAGGACGAACTTCATCTTGGTTACCGTACCAGCGTGATAAAAGAAGAAGATTATATTGTATTGGAAGCAGTAATTCAGCTAAAGGAACAAAAACGGGAAGAAATCCGCATAGTGATGGACGATTTGCAGCAGAGAAGAGCCCAGAAACAACCGCTTGAATATCCCAGTGCCGGAAGTACCTTCAAGCGCCCGGAAGGATATTTTGCCGGAAAGCTTATCATGGACGCAGGCCTTAAAGGGTACTGTGTCGGGGGTGCCTGTGTATCTGAAAAACACTGTGGTTTTGTAATTAATAAAGATCATGCAAGTGCATCTGAGGTTTATCAGCTGATGCAGGACGTCCGGAGAATTGTATTTGAAAAGTTTGGTGTAAAGCTCGAACCAGAGGTAAAGCTATTAGGAAGATTTTAACGGAGGAGAGTGTTTCCGATGCATTTTGTAATTGTAACAGGAATGTCCGGTGCAGGAAAGAGTACGGCTTTGAAAATGTTGGAGGATGCGGGATATTTCTGCGTGGATAATCTGCCGATTTCTCTTGTGGAGAAGCTGGCTCAGCTTACAATGAGCGGTGAGGAGGGCAAAATCCGGCAGGTGGCTTTGGGAATCGATATCCGAAATGGTCAGGCACTCGAGGATCTGCAGACCGTGCTGGAGCATATGAGTATAAATGGCATCAAATACGAAATACTGTTTTTAGATGCGGAAGATCAAGTTCTGGTTAAGCGGTATAAAGAGACACGACGTACACATCCTCTGGCCGGAGAAGGCCGCGTGGACGTGGGGATTCAAAAAGAGAGGAGACGCCTGGCCTTCCTGAAAGTACAGGCTGATTATATCATTGATACAAGCCAGCTTTTGACAAGGGAACTAAAAGCAGGGCTGGACAAGATATTTGTTCAGGAACAGAAATTTAATAATCTCATAATTACGGTTCTGTCGTTTGGCTTTAAGTATGGCATTCCATCGGATTCCGACCTTGTCTTTGATGTGCGTTTTCTTCCGAATCCTTATTATATAGATAAACTTCGGCCTTTAAGCGGCTTGGATGAGGAAGTACAAAATTATGTTATGGGATTTGACACAGCCAGGATATTTGCTGATAAGCTGGAGGATATGATACGCTTTCTGATTCCGAATTACATTGCCGAAGGAAAGAACCAATTGATAATAGCGGTAGGGTGTACAGGGGGAAAGCATCGATCCGTAACACTGGCCCGGGAGCTTTATGGGCGTCTGAAAAAAGGAGAAGGTTACGGTATCCGCCTGGAACACAGGGATATTGAAAAGGATAGATATCGAAAGAAGGGATAAAGGATGTCTTTTTCCAGTAGTGTGAAGGAAGAATTATCCAGACAGAATCCGGCTGCAAGGCACTGTCAGATTGCGGAAATCGCTGCAATAATCAGCTTTTGCGGTCATGTAAAGATAACTGCGCGAGACCGGTTTTCAATACGGATACAGACAGAAAATTTATGGGTTGCAAGAAAGTTCTTTACTTTATTGAGGAAAACATTTAAGATAGAAGCAGAAATCACAGTGCGCAGAGGTAATAATCAAAAGAAGAGCAGAACCTATACGATTACCGTCTCAGAGCATAAAGATACGCTTAAAGTATTACAGGCAGCCAGATTGTTAGATGAAAACTACGAAGTTAAAGAGAACCTGTCTCTGGAACATAATGTTATTGTACAAAGGGATTGCTGCCGCCGTGCATTTTTAAGAGGGGCATTTCTGGCAGCCGGTTCCATCAGTAATCCATATCGGTTTTATCATTATGAAATTGTATGTGCTACCTGCCAGAAAGCGGAGCAGCTGAGGGCGTTAATCTGTGGATTTGATATTGATGCTAAGATTGTACAGAGGAAAAAGTACTATGTGGTTTATGTAAAGGAAGGCTCACAAATTGTGTCTCTTTTAGGATTTATGGAAGCGAATATATCCCTTCTGGATCTGGAGAATATCAGGATTCTGAAAGAGATGAGGGGAAGTGTGAACCGGAAAGTGAATTGTGAGGCTGCGAATATCAACAAGACTGTGAGTGCGGCAGTAAAGCAAATTGATGATATCTCTTATATTAGGGAGTCCATTGGATTTTCTGAACTTTCGGATGCTCTGGAAGAGATTGCGCAGCTCAGGCTGCAATATCCGGAAGCGACTCTGAAGGAGTTGGGGTTGATGCTGAATCCTTCAGTCGGAAAGTCAGGAGTCAATCATAGATTAAGGAAACTAAGCAGCATAGCAGAGGAGTTAAGAGGAAACAAGGAGGAGAATTATTATGATTAGGAAACCAATTACCATCGAACTCGCAACTGGAATGGAAGCGCGTCCTGTAGCGCTGTTAGTACAAGTGGCCAGCCAGTTCAGCAGCGATATTTATCTTGAAACCCCCGGCAAAAGGGTGAATGCCAAGAGCATTATGGGGATGATGGCGCTGGGATTGGATACGGGTGAAAAAGTTACGATTGTCAGTGATGGAGCTGATGAAGAGGATGCAATAAAAAGTGTCGAAGAATATCTGACGAATAAATAAAAGTGGGGGCTGTTACAGATATTGTAACAGCCCTGCCTTATAAGAGAAGCCGGGTACGGAACCAGTAATTATACAGATATTGAAATCCTATTGATTCATAGAGGGTTACGGCAGGAATATTACCTTTTACCACTTGCAGGTAAGCGCTGTCGGCGCCTCTTAGAATTCCATTTTGAAGGATGGCAGAACATATGGCTTTTGCGTATCCACGGCCCCGGTAGGCGGGATGCACATGGATGGCATAAAGGCCTATATAGTTCCGGTCCAGAATCCCCAGACCGGTTGCCACAATCTTCCCCTGTTCCCGTATAGATGCACAGATGGTTTCTTTGGGAATTGCACGGTACATAGAAGGAACCACAGTTTTATGCATCACATTTGTAGTGCCTTTCAGCGCAAAAAGCCCTTCAATCCAGCCGGGTGATATGGAGCTGCTGATATTGATACAGGGGGAGCCGGAAAAACGATGGCTCTTCTCAAGCGCCATAACCATGACATCTGTGGAATGCTGTATCATATATCTGCGTGATTCCAGCAAGCGGTCAAACGCAGGGGAGACCAGGGGACTGATTTTAAAGATGGCAGGCGTGCCCCATTGGCGGTAAACCGATTCACAGTAGTCAATTTTCTGGTTTAGGGGAATGGAGGATTCACCAATCTGTTCTACGCTGTTGGTTCGGTGCGTGTAAAAGTAGGAAAATCTGAGAATCCACCCATCGTATATCTGAATCTGATGAGAAGGCCAGGCATTCAGGGAAAGATCTTCAATTGTTTTTATCGTAGGGTTCATACTACTAGTATAAAAGAGATGGAAAAAGGATGCAAGTGGCAGTTTGGAATTCTTGCATATTTTATTAAAACGCGCTATAATAAAAACCACGGAATGAAATATACCAAGGAGAAATATTTGATGGCAAAATTTTTGAGATTCATTGTTAATCTATGTGTTGTATGTTTTCTGTTGACCGGTCTGGCTTTGATTGTACCCCAATTTGCAGGGATATCCACCGCTATTGTAGGTGACAGCATTACGGATACAAATTTAAGCAATGGTTCTGTTGTGTATGGGCGGACCGTGAGTCTGGACAAACTGGAGGCAGGTGACAAACTGCTTCGCACGACTAACACATCTGTTTATGCAGCTGAGATTATTGAGATAGATTCGGATACAGGACACTATACCGTGAAAGGCAAGGGAGGGACAACAGAAGAAGTCACCTTGCGTGGGACAGGCGAAAAGGTTCTGATCACAATCCCCTTCATCGGTTATGTTTCGATAGCCATGCAGACATTTGAAGGCAGAATCATCCTTGGTCTTGCCGTCGCCTTTCTGGTAATCCTGTTCATACTTTCAGAAATCTGGAAGAACGACGATGAAGAGGATATGGATAAGGAAGATGAACAGATTGGAGAAACAGAGGAAAAAAACGGCGAACTAATAGCAGAAGAAGAGGAAGAACCGGAAGCAAAACTGAGCAGACGGGAAAGAAAGGCCAGAAAGAAAAAAGAAAAACGCCGCGGAAAGCCGAAGAAGGAAGAACCTGCCAAAGAGAAGGATATCGTAGAAGAGATGAGTTATATGCAGGATACCTCTTCAGCGGAACAGGCGAAGAGCGGTATCCAGGAGATACAGAGTTCTGAAACACATGGGAACGCAGCAGAAGATATAGAAGCCGAGACGCGGGAACTGATTTTGGAACCGGCAGATGAAGTAGAAGAAATAAATATAGAAGAAGCTGTGAAAAAAATATCGGAACCGGATTCGGAACAGGTGATACGACAGGACAATACAGAAGATTTAACGGCTGCGATTCAAGCCGCTCTGGAATACGAAATGGATAAGGATTTTGAAAAGAGCAAAGGTGAGGATATTATGCAGCATAATTCTGAATTGAAAAATGAGCAGATTCCGGCTGAATCCAGAAAACTGGCTATGCCTGCGCTGACAGTTGATGAAATTCTGGAAAAGGCACATGCGGGTGGAGACGATCCCGAAGTAATCGAAGTGGAAGAGGATGGACTTTCCCTTGTGGATTATTCCGAAATATTATAAACTCGTATATGACCGGTCTTAAGGTTGTAAAGCCTCAGACCGGTCATCTTTTTTTGAAAAAATAAAAAAACCCTTGCATTATGCAAAAATATTCTGTATAATGATTACTGTTGTGACATTGATAGCGTGGAAGCGTGAGGTTGCTGCTGAAAAGTGGGTTTTCCGTGGAGCGAATGTCAAGTTATGAAACTGGCGACAAGTCACTGTACAAAGAGAATAGTCCACCGTGAGTGGAAACAACGTGTGAAGGTTTAGGACACACACGGAGAAGTGTACAGTCACCGCTTGTCGTACTCAAAAAGTGCGAATAAGGAGGCGACTTTTTTTATGGCAAGTCAAGTTATGAGAATCACATTAAAAGCTTACGAGCATCAATTGGTGGATGCATCCGCCGCAAAGATTATCGAAACTGTGAAGAAGAACGGAGCAACTGTGAGCGGACCGGTTCCGCTTCCGACAAAAAAGGAAGTTGTTACTATTTTAAGGGCAGTACACAAGTACAAAGATTCCCGTGAGCAGTTCGAACAGAGAACTCATAAGAGACTGATTGATATCATCGCACCGACACAGAAGACGGTAGATGCATTATCAAGACTGGAAATGCCGGCAGGTGTCTATATCGACATCAAGATGAAGACAAAATAAATATTTCATTCATGCTTGGAACGGTATTTCATTGCAAACAAAGATATCCTAAGTTATTTGATATAGAAGAAACACATTCGAAGGAATCAACATCCCGTCGGTGTACCAGTACACTGGGGTTATAGTGTTCCACTTATATCAACTGTGCTAGGATGAACTCCGCAGTGTGCGGCGTTCCGCTGTAGAAAAACAGGAGGTAAAAAGAATGAAGAAAGCGATTTTAGCTACTAAGGTTGGAATGACTCAAATCTTCGATGAAGATGGAGCCGTTATTCCGGTAACTGTACTGCAGGCTGGTCCTTGCGTTGTGACCCAGGTTAAAACACAGGACAATGACGGATACAGTGCGGTTCAGGTTGGCTTTGCTGACAAGAGAGAAAAACTCGTTAACAAGCCGATGAAGGGACAGTTTGACAAAGCTGGTGTCTCTTACAAAAGATTCCTCAGAGAATTTAAGTTTGAAGATGCAGAAAATTATGAATTAGGACAGGAAATCAAAGCCGATATCTTTGGCGCAGGCGATAAGATTGATGCGACTGCTATTTCCAAAGGTAAAGGATTTCAGGGTGCCATTAAGAGGCATAATCAGTCCAGAGGACCTATGACTCACGGCTCTAAATATCATCGCCATGCAGGTTCCAATGGTTCCGCTTCTGATCCCAGTAAAGTATTCAAAGGAAAGAAGATGCCGGGACATATGGGCAGCAAGCAGATTACAATTCAGAATCTTGAGGTTGTACGTGTTGATGCTGAGAACAATCTGTTACTGGTAAAAGGCTCTGTACCGGGACCTAAAAAATCATTGGTAGCGATTAAAGAAACTGTAAAAACTATAAAGTAATTCTTTATAGGAAAGGAGGACACACAGATGTCAAACGTATCTGTTTATAATATGGAAGGCAAAGAAGTTGGCGCCATCGAACTGAATGATACTGTATTCGGTGTTGAAATTAAAGAACATCTGGTACATCAGGCAGTTGTGCTTCAGCTTGCAAATAATCGTCAGGGAACACAGAAAGCTAAGACGCGTTCCGAAGTAAGAGGCGGCGGAAGAAAACCCTGGAGACAAAAGGGAACCGGTCATGCAAGACAGGGGTCAATCAGAGCACCTCAGTGGACAGGCGGCGGAGTAGTATTTGCTCCCACACCAAGAGATTACTCTTTCAAGATGAATAAGAAAGAGAAAAAAGCTGCGCTTCTTTCCGTATTGACGAGTAAAGTTCAGGAGAACAAGTTTCTCGTGCTTGATGAACTGAAACTGGATGAAGTTAAGACGAAAGAGATGAAAAAGGTTTTAGACAATTTAAAGGTTGCAAATGCAATTGTAGTTGTTGAAGATAACAGCAAAAACGTAGTATTATCTGCAAGGAATATTCCGGGAGTTACCACTGCCACAGCTGGTACTATAAACGTATATGATCTGCTGAAATACAACACCGTAATTGCAACGAAAGCAAGTGTTGCATCCATTGAGGAGGTGTACGCATAATGGCAAATATTCAGTATTATGATGTGATTTTAAAACCGGTTGTGACAGAGAAAAGTATGAACGCAATGGGCGAGAAGAAATACACGTTCTTAGTTCACCCAGAGGCCAATAAATCACAGATAAAAGAAGCTGTTGAGAAGATGTTCGAAGGAACAAAAGTAAAGAGTGTTAATACCATGAACATGGACGGAAAGAAAAAACGCCGTGGTATGGTGGTTGGAAGAACAGCCAAGAGTAAAAAAGCAATTGTTGCTCTGACAGAAGACAGTAAAGATATTGAGATCTTTGAAGGACTTTAAAACAGAGGTCCTGCCTTAAGCACATGTAAAGTGCGATAATAAACATTGAGATTTGAAAGGAGAAATCGTAATGGGAATTAAAAGCTTTAACCCATATACACCTTCCAGAAGACATATGACCACTTCTGATTTCGCTGAAATCACTAAGTCCACGCCGGAGAAATCTCTGGTGGTGTCTCTGAACAAAACCGCTGGACGTAATAACCAGGGTAAAATCACAGTAAGACATCGTGGAGGCGGAAGCAGAAGAAAATATAGAATCATCGATTTTAAAAGAAGAAAAGACGATGTTCCTGCATTGGTAAAATCCATTGAATATGATCCGAACAGAACAGCAAATATTGCTTTGATCTGCTATGCAGATGGTGAAAAAGCATACATCCTTGCTCCTGAAGGATTAAAAGTGGGACATAAGATTATGAATGGTCCGAACGCGGAAGTTCGTGTTGGAAACTGCCTTCCGTTATCCCAGATTCCGGTTGGTACTATGGTACACAATATTGAATTGCATCTTGGCAGGGGCGGACAGATGGTTCGTTCCGCAGGTAACGGAGCTCAGTTGATGGCAAAAGAAGGTAAATACGCAACCTTGAGACTTCCTTCAGGCGAGATGAGAATGGTTCCGATTGAGTGTCGTGCAACTGTTGGCGTTGTTGGAAATGGTGACCACAGCCTGATTAACATCGGTAAGGCCGGACGGAAGCGGAACATGGGTATCCGCCCGACTGTACGTGGATCAGTTATGAATCCGAATGACCATCCGCATGGTGGTGGTGAAGGTAAGACAGGAATCGGACGTCCGGGTCCAAGTACACCTTGGGGTAAACCTGCTCTTGGCCTTAAGACAAGAAAGAAGAACAAGCAGTCTAACAAGCTCATCATAAGAAGAAAAGATGGTAAGGCATTAGCTAAATAAAGGAGGTTAAACGAATGGCTCGTTCACTGAAAAAAGGACCATTTGCAGACAAAAGTTTACTGAAAAAAGTAGATGCTGCAAACGCATCCGGAGATAAAACAGTTATTAAAACCTGGTCACGTCGTTCTACAATCTTCCCGACATTTGTAGGACATACAATTGCAGTTCATGACGGAAGAAAACACGTGCCGGTATATATATCAGAAGATATGGTTGGTCACAAACTCGGAGAGTTCGTTGCAACCAGAACCTATAGAGGACACGGCAAGGACGAAAAGAGATCCGGCGTTCGCTAGTATATGAAAGGAGGCCTGTTAATCATGGCTAAAGGACATAGAAGTCAGATTAAAAGAGCAAGAAATGAAGTGAAAGACACAAGACCTTCGGCAAAACTGTCATATGCCAGAATGTCAGTTCAGAAGGCTTGCTATGTATTAGATGTAATTCGTGGAAAAGATGTTGAGACTGCACTTGGCATCCTGACCTATAACCCGAGATATGCTTCCAGCGTAATCAAAAAACTGTTGGAGTCAGCTGTTGCAAACGCTGAAAACAACAATGGTCTGAGCAAGGAAAACCTGTATGTAGCAGAGTGCTATGCAAACAAAGCACCGACCATGAAGAGAATCAAGCCGAGAGCACAGGGTAGAGCATATCGTATCGAAAAGAGAAACAGTCATATCTCTATCGTATTAGATGAAAGATAAGGAGGGGAATCATGGGACAGAAAGTTAACCCACATGGTATCAGAGTCGGAGTTATCAAAGACTGGGATTCCAAATGGTATGCAGAAAGTGACTTTGCCGATTATCTGGTTGAAGATTACAATATCAGAACATTTCTGAAAAAGAAATTATACAGCGCAGGTGTATCCAGAATTGAAATTGAAAGAGCATCTGACAGAGTGAAAATCATTATCTATACAGCAAAGCCGGGTATCGTAATCGGTAAGGGTGGATCTGAAATAGAAAAAGTAAAGGCTGAACTTAAGAATTATACAGATAAGAAACTGATTGTGGATATCAAGGAAGTTAAGAGACCGGACCGTGATGCTCAGCTGGTAGCTGAAAACATCGCGCTGCAGCTGGAGAATCGTATTTCTTTCCGTCGTGCTATGAAGTCTACGATGCAGAGAACGATGAGATCCGGAGCCGAAGGAATCAAAACATCTGTATCCGGTCGTCTTGGTGGAGCAGATATGGCACGTACAGAATTTTACAGCGAGGGAACAATTCCGCTGCAGACTTTACGTGCAGATATCGACTATGGTTTCGCTGAAGCAGACACAACATACGGCAAAGTTGGCGTAAAAGCTTGGGTCTACAATGGCGAAGTACTTCCAACCAAAGGAGCTAAGGAAGGGAGCGATAAATAATTATGTTAATGCCAAAGAGAGTAAAACGTCGTAAACAATTCCGTGGATCCATGAAGGGAAAAGCCTTAAGAGGCAATACAATCAGCTATGGAGATTATGGTTTGGTAGCTGCTGAGCCTTGTTGGATTAAGTCCAATCAGATAGAAGCAGCCCGTGTTGCCATGACCCGTTATATCAAGCGTGGTGGTAAAGTTTGGATTAAGATTTTTCCGGATAAACCTGTAACAGCAAAACCAGCAGAAACTCGTATGGGTTCTGGTAAAGGAGCCCTTGAATACTGGGTAGCAGTTGTAAAACCAGGTCGTGTAATGTTCGAAATCGCAGGTGTATCAGAAGAAACAGCTCGTGAAGCATTACGTCTTGCTATGCATAAGTTACCATGTAAATGTAAAATCGTTTCGCGTGCAGACTTAGAAGGCGGTGATAACAGTGAAAATTAATAAGTATGTAGAAGATTTAAAGTTAAAATCAGCTGCAGAATTAAATGAAGAATTAGTAGCTGCTAAGAAGGAACTCTTTAATCTGAGATTCCAGAATGCAACCAATCAATTGGAAAACACGAGCAGAATTAAAGATGTTCGGAAAAATATTGCCAGAATTCAGACTGTAATTGCCGAGAAAGCAAAAGCAGCTAATTAGGCGTAGGAAGAATTTCCTTATGAAAGGAGAATGAAAATCGTGACAGAAAGAAATCTGAGAAAAACACGTGTTGGTAAAGTTGTCAGTGACAAGATGGATAAGACTGTTGTTGTAGCCATTGAAGATCATGTGAAACATCCGCTTTACAAAAAGATCGTAAAGAAGACATATAAATTGAAAGCACATGATGAGAATAACGAGTGCAGAATTGGCGACACCGTCAAGGTTATGGAAACCAGACCGCTATCAAAGGATAAAAGATGGAGACTGGTTCAGATTCTAGAAAGAGCAAAATAAGGAGGGTACTAGCATGATTCAGCAGGAAAGCAGATTAAAAGTCGCTGATAATACTGGCGCAAAGGAAATCCTCTGCATACGCGTTATGGGCGGCTCTACGAGAAGATATGCAAACATCGGCGATGTTATTGTTGCTACGGTCAAGGATGCAACACCAGGCGGCGTTGTAAAAAAAGGAGACGTTGTGAAAGCAGTCGTTGTCCGCACTGTAAAAGGCAGCCATCGTAAAGATGGTTCCTATATCAAATTTGATGAAAATGCAGCTGTTATTATCAAAGATGACAAGACTCCAAGAGGAACCCGTATTTTTGGGCCAGTAGCCAGAGAGCTTCGTGAGAAACACTTTATGAAAATTGTTTCTTTAGCTCCGGAAGTATTATAGGAGGTAAATCATGGCAGTTAAGATTAAAAGAGGCGATACGGTTAGAGTTATCGCTGGTAAAGATAAAGATAAAGAAGGCAAAGTACTTTCCGTGAAGGATGGAAAAGTTGTCGTTGAAGGCATTAATATGGTTACAAAGCACTCGAAACCTTCTATGGCTAATCAGCAGGGAGGTATTATTACGAAGGAAGCTCCAATTCAGATTTCCAATGTAATGTACCTTCATAATGGAAAAGCAACCAGAATTGGCTACAGGATGGATGGAGACAAGAAGGTCCGTGTTGCTAAGTCAACAGGCGAAGTAATCGATTAAGAAAGAGAGGAGGCCTAAACAGTGAGTAGATTACATGAAACCTATAACAACGAAATCGTCGATGCGTTGATGAAGAAGTTTGAATATAAAAATGTTATGGAAGTGCCGAAACTCGCAAAGATCGTTATTAACATGGGCGTTGGTGAGGCAAAGGAAAATGCAAAAGTTTTAGATTCAGCAGTAAGTGATCTGGAAACGATTACCGGCCAGAAGGCTGTGCTTACCAAAGCTAAGAATTCCATCGCTAATTTCAAATTGAGAGAGGGAATGCCAATCGGCTGCAAGGTAACCTTAAGGGGCGAAAGAATGTATGAGTTCGCGGATCGTCTGATTAACCTTGCATTACCACGTGTACGTGACTTCCGCGGTGTGAATCCCAATTCATTTGATGGCAGAGGAAACTATGCTCTTGGCATTAAAGAGCAGCTTATCTTCCCTGAGATTGAGTACGACAAGATTGACAAAGTCCGCGGAATGGACATCATCTTCGTTACAACTGCAAAGACAGATGAAGAAGCCCGTGAATTATTGGCACAATTCAACATGCCGTTCGCTAAATAAGGAGGAAGTTATTCATGGCTAAAACAGCAATGAAAATCAAACAGCAGCGTGCACCGAAATACTCCACAAGAGCATACAACCGCTGCAGAATCTGTGGACGTCCACATGCGTATCTCAGAAAATACGGAATTTGCAGAATCTGCTTCCGTGAGTTAGCATACAAAGGCCAGATCCCAGGAGTAAAGAAAGCGAGCTGGTAGGCATTGAACGCTTAACGATTGGCAAGCCGTAAGGCGCCGACAGAGTTTAGCGAGAAAGCCGTTCGTGAACCTTAGCGAATGCAAAGCAAGAGCTTAGTTGAACGAACTAACCCGCCAAACGCTTAACGATTGGCAAGCCGTAAGGCGCCGACAGAGTTTAGCGAGAAAGCCGTTCGTGAACCTTAGCGAATGCAAAGCAAGAGCTTAGTTGAACGAACTAACCCGCCAAACGCTTAACGATTGGCAAGCCGTAAGGCGCCGACAGAGTTTAGCGAGAAAGCCGTTCGTGAATCTTAGCGAATGCAAAGCAGGAGCTTAGTTGAACGAACCGACCCGCTTAAGATAGATATAGAAGGAGGCAAAACAATGACAATGAGTGATCCGATTGCAGATATGCTTACAAGAATCCGTAATGCAAATACTGCAAAGCACGATACCGTAGATGTTCCGGCATCAAAAATGAAAATCGCTATTGCTGATATCCTTGTGAATGAAGGTTATATTGCTAAATATGATCTGATTGAAGAGGGGAAGTTTAAAACAATCCATATTACGTTAAAATATGGTGCAGATAAAAATGAAAAGATTATCACAGGACTGAAGAAAATTTCAAAACCAGGTCTGCGTATCTACGTAAACAAAGAGCAGCTGCCAAAAGTTCTTGGAGGTTTAGGTGTAGCAATTCTCTCAACAAACCAGGGTGTTATCACCGACAAAGATGCTCGTAGACTTCAGGTTGGCGGCGAAGTATTAGCTTTCGTTTGGTAATTGAAAGCAGTTTAGTGTGAGGTGCCAGCGCGTCTGCACCGCTGCACTTTAGGAAACTGAAAACAGAAGGGAACCTGTTGAGTCCCTTCCGAAAATTTAAGTTATAGGAGGAAATTTGGTATGTCACGTATTGGAAGACTGCCAGTCGTTGTTCCGGCAGGAGTTACTGTTGATATCAAAGAGAACAATGATGTAATTGTAAAAGGACCGAAAGGAACACTTGAAAAGTCTCTTCCGGAAGAGATGGAAATCAAACTGGAAGATAATCAGGTAGTTGTTACAAGACCAAGTGATCTGAAGAAAATGAAGGCATTACATGGTTTAACCAGAACATTGATTCACAACATGGTTGTCGGTGTAAGTGAAGGCTATCAGAAAGTTCTGGAAGTTAACGGTGTAGGATATAAAGCAGCTAAGCAGGGTAAAAAGCTGGTATTGTCATTAGGTTACTCTCATCCGGTGGAGATGGAAGATCCGGAAGGATTGGAATCCACAGTAGAAGGAAACAAGATTACCGTGAAGGGAATCGATAAAGAAAAAGTAGGCCAATATGCTGCTGAGATCAGAGACAAGAGAAGACCTGAACCTTATAAAGGAAAAGGTATTAAGTATGCTGATGAAGTTATCAGACGTAAAGTTGGTAAGACTGGTAAGAAATAAATAAGGAGAGTGTGGAAATGATTAATAAAGTATCAAGAGCGCAAGTTCGCCAGAAAAAGCATAAAAGAATGCGTAATCATATCGCAGGTACCGCTGCTAAACCACGTCTTTGCGTGTTTAGAAGCAATAATCATATGTATGCTCAGATTATTGACGATACAGTTGGAAATACTTTGGTTTCCGCTTCTACTCTTCAGAAAGATGTAAAAGCAGAATTAGAGAAAACCAACGACGTTAAAGCAGCAGCATATTTAGGAACTGTAATTGGAAAGAGAGCCGCAGAGGCAGGTATTAAGGAAGTTGTCTTTGACAGAGGCGGCTTCATATACCAGGGTAAGGTTCAGGCATTGGCAGACGCAGCCCGTGAAGCTGGTCTGAAATTCTAGGAAAGGAAGGAAAAGAACACATGAGACATACAATCATTGATGCCAGCCAGTTAGAACTGGAAGAAAAAGTTGTTTCTATCAAGCGTGTTACCAAGGTTGTTAAAGGTGGTCGTAACTTCCGTTTCACTGCTTTAGTAGTTGTAGGAGACCGCAACGGACACGTTGGTGCAGGACTTGGAAAGGCAACTGAAATTCCTGAAGCAATCCGCAAAGGAAAAGAAGACGCTATGAAGAAGCTGATTAAGGTGGCAACTGATGAAAATAACAGTATTACCCATGACTTTACAGGAAAGTTCGGCAGCGCGGAAGTATTGCTGAAGAGAGCTCCGGATGGTACTGGTGTTATCGCAGGAGGTCCGGTACGTGCAGTAATTGAGTTATCTGGAATCAAGAATATCCGTACGAAATCTTTAGGCTCAAACAACAAACAGAACGTAGTGTTGGCAACGATTGATGGATTAAGTCAGTTGAAGACACCGGAAGAGGTTGCAAAACTCCGCGGAAAATCTGTTGATGAAATTCTGGCTTAAAGGAGGATTGAAAAATGGCAGATAAATTAAAAGTAACATTAGTAAAGTCTACAATCGGTGCTATACCGAAACACAAAAAGACAGTTGAAGCATTGGGCTTGAAGAAACTCAACAAAACGGTTGAACTTCCTGATAATGCATCCGTTCGTGGTATGATTAATCAGGTATGCCATCTGGTTAAGGTGGAGGAAGCATAATTCCGTTTTTAATTTAAAAATGGCCAGATGCATTTCCGGAGACGGGAAGGCTTTGGTCATCACGATAGAAGGAGGTACCAGAATGGACTTATCAAATTTACAGCCAGCTGAAGGTTCCAGACAAAGCAATATGTTTCGCCGTGGCCGTGGACATGGGTCAGGAAATGGAAAAACAGCAGGTAAAGGTCATAAGGGACAAAAAGCTCGTTCCGGAGCAACAAGACCAGGTTTTGAAGGCGGACAGATGCCATTATACAGACGTCTTCCTAAGAGAGGTTTCAAAAACAGAAACACGAAGGAAATCGTCGGAATTAATGTAAGTGCCTTAGACCGATTTGAAGATGGGGCGGAGGTAACTGTAGCTGCCTTAGTTGAAAGTGGAATTGTAACTAACCCCAAAGATGGTGTTAAAATATTAGGCAATGGTGAAATTTCAAAAAAACTAACAGTGAAAGTGAACGCCTTCAGTGAAAGCGCAAAAGCTAAAATTGAGGCGGCAGGTGGAGCAGCCGAGGTGATCTAATGTTCAGGACATTAAGAGATGCATTTAAAATCCAGGAAATACGTCGGAAGATTTTGTATGTGCTTATGATGCTGGTGGTGATCCGCTTTGGATCTCAGCTGCCGGTACCGGGTGTTAATACTGCATTTTTTGCCAACTTTTTTGCGAATAATACGAACGACGCATTTAGCTTTCTAAATGCGTTTACCGGTGGCGGATTTGATAATTTTTCAATTTTTGCCCTTAGCATTACACCCTATATCACCTCCTCAATTATCATTCAGCTTCTCACAATTGCGATTCCGCAGTTGGAAGAGATGCAAAGAGATGGGGAGGATGGAAGAAAAAAGATTACCGCAATTACACGTTATGTTACTGTTGGTCTGGCATTGTTTGAATCAATTGCAATGGCCATCGGATTTGGGAACAAGGGTTTGATAACCGAAATGACAGTTGTCAATGTCATAATTGTTGTTGCGTCTTTAACAGCAGGTTCTGCCTTTTTAATGTGGGTCGGTGAGCAGATTAACGATAAGGGTGTGGGAAACGGTATTTCCACAGTCTTGTTAATTAATATTCTTTCCAGAATTCCGACAGATTTTGTGAAATTATTCAAGCAGTTTATTAAGGGACAGACAATTCTAATGGGATCGCTTCGTGCACTGCTTATTCTGGCAATTGTACTGGCTGTGACTGTCTTTGTATTAGTTTTAAATGGTGCGGAACGCAGGATTCCTGTTCAGTATTCCAAGAAGATGCAAGGAAGGAAGATGGTCGGAGGACAGTCCTCAAACATCCCCTTAAAGGTGAATACTGCAGGAGTAATTCCAATTATCTTCACATCATCAATTATGTCTTTTCCGGGAATTATAGCTTCCTTTGCAGGAAAAACCAATGTGGGAGGCTGGGGCGGTAAAGTGCTGGGTGTGCTGAACTCCGCTAACTGGTTTAACAGAGATAATATGTTTGATACACTTGGAATAATTCTGTATATTGTTCTGGTTGTTTTCTTTGCTTATTTCTACACTTCTATTACCTTCAATCCTTTGGAGGTAGCGGATAATATGAAAAAGCAGGGTGGATTTATACCAGGGATTCGTCCGGGTAAACCGACTGTAGAATATCTGAATTCCATCTTGAATTACATTATTTTTATAGGTGCTGCAGGTCTTACGATTGTGGCTGTCATACCATTTTTCTTTAACGGCATGTTCAGTGCGCAGGTGTCCTTTGGCGGCACATCCCTTATCATTGTTGTATCTGTTATTCTGGAGACCTTAAAGCAGGTTGAATCCATGATGTTAGTACGTAATTATAAAGGCTTCCTGAACGACTAAGAACGTTGACATGGGCTGTGGCGTGGTTTTCCGTCACAGCTTTTATGCTTAACAGGAAAGCTGTTTTTATAGTTTAAATAATAAAAGTATTGCGTATATGCATGTCTGGTGATTATAATAACATCAAAGGGAATAAACTATTTAAGGTTGAAGGAGAGGAAGCTTATGAAAATTATTATGTTAGGTGCACCGGGTGCGGGTAAGGGTACGCAGGCTAAGAAAATAGCGGAAAAATATGGGATACCGCATATATCCACCGGGGATATTTTTCGTGCAAACATTAAGAATGGGACAGAATTGGGGAGAAAAGCAAAGGAATTTATGAAGCAGGGGCTCTTGGTACCCGATGAACTGACGTGTGATCTGGTTGTTGACCGGATCTCGCAGCCAGATACATCGAAAGGTTATATATTGGATGGTTTTCCAAGAACTATTCCCCAGGCAGAAGCACTTACCGATGCTTTGCTTGAACGTGGTGAAAAGATTGATTATGCCATAGATGTGGAAGTGCCGGATGAGAATATTATTAGACGTATGTCCGGGCGCCGTGCATGCCTGGCCTGTGGAAATACGTATCATGTTGAGAATAATGCGCCGAAAGTAGAAGGCATCTGTGATGCATGCGGAGAAAAACTGACGCTGCGTGAAGATGATAAACCGGAAACCGTTAAGAAACGTCTGAGTGTCTACCATGCCCAGACGCAGCCATTGATAGATTATTATCGTGCGGCTGGTGCATTGGTTGAAGTTGATGGAACCTTGGACATCGAAGTTTTGTTCAATGACATCACGAAGATTTTAGGAGCTTAAGAATATGTCTGTATCAATTAAAACTGCCAGAGAAATTGAACTTATGCGTCATGCCGGAATGTTGCTTGAAAAGGTTCATGATGAACTTGAAAAAGCGATTAAGCCCGGTATTTCAACTTGGGATATCGATCATCTTGGAGAAGAAATAATCAGAAGTTTTGGATGTATCCCAAACTTTTTGAATTATAATGGATACCCTGCATCTATCTGTGTCTCAGTAAATGATGAGGTCGTTCATGGAATACCAAATAAGAATCACATTCTGGAGGAGGGTGACATCGTAAGTCTGGATGCCGGCCTTATATATAAAGGATATCATTCGGATGCAGCACGTACACATGCCGTGGGCGAGGTCAGTGACGAGGCTTCACAGCTGATGCGTGTAACCAGACAAAGCTTTTTTGAGGGAATTAAATTTGCGAAAGCCGGCAATCATCTACATGAGATATCTTCGGCAATTGGGAATTATGCGGAAAGCTTTGGCTATGGAGTGGTTCGTGAACTGGTAGGACATGGAATAGGAACACATCTGCATGAGGATCCTCAGATCCCGAATTTTGCCTGCAAAAGCAGAGGAATTCGGCTTCAGCCCGGAATGACACTGGCCATAGAGCCTATGATTAATATAGGACGACCGGAGGTCGTATGGCTGGATGATGACTGGACAGTAGTAACTGAAGATGGAACGCTTTCCGCTCATTATGAGAATACGGTTCTGATTACAGAAGGGGAACCGGAAATTCTCACCCTATCCCATTAAGAGGCAGCGGGATGAAGGAACTTAAAGTCGGCATGTTCGCCAGGAGTCTGGCCGGGCATGATAAGGGAAAGTTGTACATCGTAACTGCGGTGGATGGGGATATGGTATATCTGGCTGACGGGAAAACCCGTCTTGTCAAAAATCCTAAGAAAAAGAAAAGAAGGCATATACAGCCTGAATTTACAATGGCCGAAATCATCGGTGAGAAGCTGGCTTACAGCAGGCCACTCCTAGATGAAGAAATTAGAAAAGCAATTAAGACCAAGGAGGTTTAAGGAATGTCGAAGGCAGATGTAATTGAAGTAGAAGGAAGGGTGCTGGAAAAGCTGCCGAATGCCATGTTCAGAGTTGAACTTGAGAACAAGCATGTGGTGCTGGCTCATATCAGCGGCAAGCTGCGGATGAATTTTATCCGTATCCTTCCCGGAGACAAAGTAACAATAGAACTTTCTCCATATGACCTTGACAAAGGACGTATTATCTGGAGAGATAAATAAATAGTAACAATCCGTAGGTACCAGGGCCCGGAGATTTAAATTTCAAGGTAAATCTCCGAGTTCTGTGTTATTTTTTTGCTATATCTGGGAATAAAGAGAAATACTGCCTTTCTACAAAATTTGATTGACGGAAAAAAATTATGAATATATAATAGTATTTATGTATGGTACATAAAATCCAAGAATTTTGGATTTTTTTTTAATTCATGTGTCCTTCCAGCAAAGACAAATGTTTGAATACATAGAATACAATAAAGAAAAGGAGTAATACCAATGACGAAGTATGTAGCTAAGAGAATCCTTCTCGCTTTGGTGACGATATTCATCGTATGTGGAATCACTTTTTTTGCGATGAATGCAATTCCGGGCGGACCATTTGACGGGGAGAAGGCTGTTTCACCCGAGGTAAAGGCGGCCATGGAAAAAAGGTTTAATCTGGACAAACCGGTTCCTGAGCAATTTGTGATATATATGAAGAACCTTCTGAAAGGAGATTTCGGAGTATCGGCAAAGACAGGGCGTGATATTGGAAAAACCATATTTACTTCTTTTAAGGTTTCGGCCCAAATAGGAGGAATGGCAGTTGTGGTTGCCGTAATCATCGGCATTATTTTCGGAAGCATCGCTGCTCTTAACAGAAACAAGGTGCCGGACAGACTGATCATCTTCTTTTCATCCCTGTTTACCTCTTTGCCCAGTTTTGTTTTGGCCTCACTTTTGTTATTGGTATTCTCTATTAAATTAGAATGGATTCCTGCATGGAGCAAGGACAATCCTAATTATATTCTGCCGGTTATATCTTTAGCGGCCTATCCGATGGCCTACGTTACCCGACTGACAAAAACCAGTATGCTGGATGCCATGGGCCAGGATTATGTGCGTACGGCTCGTGCGAAAGGAGTTGCCAGTTGGAAAGTACTTTTTAAGCATACGCTGCGAAATGCACTCATCCCGGTTGCTACCTATGTCGGACCGATGACGGCATCAATTCTGACCGGAAGCCTTGTGGTCGAGAGAATTTTCACAATTGGCGGATTGGGCTCCAAATTTGTGGACAGCATTACGAACAGGGATTATCCGTTGATTATGGGAGTAACGATTTTCCTTGCAGTTCTTATGGTTACTATAAATTTGATTACAGATATTGTTTATAAGATAATTGATCCCAGGATTAAACTGGATTAGAAGGAGACGAATGATGGATAATACAGAAAATAAGATAAACCAAATGCCAAAAAAATCTCCCCTAAGTATGCAGATTGACTTGAAGAAGTTTGAAAAAGCGACAGATGAGGAAAAGCACCAGCAGGAAGTCATGAGTGAATCCGCATCATTTTTTAAGGATGGCATGAGAAGGCTGAAGAAAAATCCTCTGGCGGTAGGAAGTATCGTCGTGCTGATTGCAATCCTGCTGATGATTATCGTGGCACCTCGCATAGTACCTTATAAATATTCGCAAATTATCAGTGTAGAAGGAAAGCGTGACAAGACTGCAATCAATATGGCACCCTTTCATTATTCTGACTTGGAAAAAAAATATATGGACGATGGGGGAAAAATATTCCCTCATATCATGGGTACCGATGAGTTAGGACGTGATTACTTTATGCGTGTCGTTTACGGAACCAGGATTTCTTTGGCTGTCGGTGTTTTTGCCAGTGTGCTGGTGTTACTTATAGGGGTTCTTTATGGCAGTATCTCAGGTTATTTTGGGGGCAAGGTCGATTTAATCATGATGCGTATTGTAGATATGATATACTCACTTCCTGATTTGCTTATGATTATTCTGCTGTCAGTGGTGCTCAATGAAATTCTGAATCTGGACAGTATCCCGTTTTTGAAGAGCTTGGGAACCAATATGATTTCACTGTTTATTGTATTTGGACTGCTGTACTGGGTAGGCATGGCAAGACTGGTCCGTGGGCAGATTCTGACCATTAAAGAAAATGAATATGTACTGGCAGCCCGGGTAAGCGGAGCAAAGCCGAAGCGTATAATACGGAAGCACATTCTTCCGAACTGTATCAGTGTCATAATTATTTCAGGGGCGCTGCAGATCCCTACGGCTATATTTACTGAAAGCTTTTTAAGTTTCATAGGCCTTGGGGTGAAGGCTCCCATGCCTTCTCTGGGATCACTGGCCAGCCTGGCCAGAGCGGGGATCACCACATATTCTTATAAGCTGATTTTCCCGGCAATTATGATAGCACTGATAACATTGTCATTTAATCTATTGGGAGATGGTCTTCGTGATGCATTTGATCCCAAATTAAGGAGGTAAGAAATATGAGTGAGAATATATTAACCGTAAAAAATCTCTACACCTCCTTTACGACAGAAAAAGGTGAGGTGATGGCCGTAAACGGGGTATCCTTCAATCTGGACAGAGGGAAAATCCTGGGAATTGTAGGAGAGTCCGGTTCGGGGAAAAGTGTAACCGCTTATTCCATCATGCAGATTCTTGAAAAGAATGGAACCATAAAGAGTGGTGAGGTATTATATAAAGGTGAGGATATCACAAAATACTCAGAGGAGCAGTTAAGAAAGTTCCGGGGCAAATGCTGCTCAATTATTTTCCAGGATCCGATGACCAGCCTGAATCCAGTGTTCACGATCGGTAATCAGATACGAGAGGCAATCGAACTCCATACACCCAGAAAGGGAAAAGAGGCGATTGACCGTGCAGTAGAGATGCTGACTTTAGTAGGCGTGAATGAGCCGAAGAAGCGAATTAAGCAATATCCCTATGAATTGTCAGGTGGGATGCGTCAGCGTGTAATGATAGCCATGGCGCTGGCCTGTGAACCGGATATTCTGATTGCCGATGAGCCAACCACAGCGCTGGATGTAACCATACAGGCACAGATTCTGGAATTGATGCAGAAATTACAGAAAAAGCTGGGAATGGCCATCATTATGGTAACCCATGACCTTGGTGTAATTGCTGATATGTGTGATGAAATCATTGTAATGTATGGCGGCCGTGTCTGTGAAAGAGGTACAGCGGATGATATTTTCTATCGTCCCTGCCATGAGTATACGAAGGGACTGCTTCGCTCCATACCGAATGTGGATCGGATTGGTGAAAAACTGCTGCCGATTCCGGGGTCACCGATTAACTTGCTGAATATGCCAAAAGGCTGCGCATTCTGTCCAAGATGTGAGAATGCCATGAAAATATGCCTGGAGGAACAGCCACCGGAGATGCAGATGCCGGATGGGCACTTTGCTTCTTGCTGGCTGAATGTAAAGGCATCGATGGAAGCGGAGGAAGGAGCCGTTAAAGATGAATAAAAAATATGTACCTGATAAAGATAATCTGATTGAAGTTAATCACTTAAAGCAGTATTTTCCAATTAAGGTCGGAGTTGGGAAAACGATACCGCTTAAGGCAGTGGATGGGGTTTCGTTTGCAATAAAGCCCGGTGAGACACTGGGACTTGTAGGCGAATCGGGATGCGGGAAGACGACCGTTGGACGTTCCCTGCTGAGACTCTATACACCCACAGGGGGAGATGTGTTTTTTGATGGAAGGCGGGTGGATGCAAAAAGCATCGACTCCATGCGCAAGGATATGCAGATGGTGTTTCAGGATCCCTATTCTTCTTTAAATCCCCGTATGACGGTGGAGGATATCATAGGAGAACCTCTGGATGTACATAACTTGTACAATTCTAAAGGGGAGCGCAGGGATAAAATCTTAAGTCTGATGGAACTGGTTGGCCTGAATGCAGAGCATGCCACCCGTTACGCACATGAGTTTTCCGGCGGACAGCGGCAGCGTATCGGTATCGCCAGGGCATTGGCCACAAACCCAAGATTTATTGTCTGTGATGAGGCGGTCAGCGCGCTGGATGTCTCCATACAGGCGCAGGTAATCAATATGTTTGAAGAGCTGCAGGCAAAACTGGGCGTTGCGTATCTGTTCATTGCACACGACCTTTTGGTGGTACACCATATCTCGGACCGGATTGCAGTCATGTATCTGGGCAGAATTGTGGAAATTGCAGACTCTAATGAATTGAATGATCATCCGCTTCATCCCTATACACAGTCACTTTTGAGTGCTGTCCCTTATCCCGATCCGAAGAAGGCAAAAGAAAAGCATCGGATTGTTCTGGAAGGGGATGTTCCCAGCCCACTGCATATGCCCACAGGCTGTGCGTTCCGCACCCGTTGTAAATATGCAACCGAGCAGTGTGCGAAGGAGTGTCCGCAGCTCACTGACCGGGGGGATGGACACCGGGTTGCCTGCTGGAATAAGTAAGTATAGATAAAACTAAGATTTTATTTCCCTTTTTAAGGGATTTAAGATAATTTACTAAATAAAAAACAAGGAGGAAATAAGTTATGAAAAAGCGTTTCGTAGCAGCGCTGCTGACATCTGTGATAGTACTCGGTTCTTTGGCCGGATGTGGATCCGGATCAGGAAGCAGTTCAGAATCAAAGAGCGATACAGCAGAAGGCAGTACATCTGAAAGTAGTACATCTGCAGCAGAGGAGCATGGCCCATCCAGTGAGGCCGCACCAGCCTGGGAGGAGTACAATACACTGATTTCCGATATTAAGAAAGAGACAGATCTTGCAAAGCGTGAAGATCTGATGCATCAGGCAGAAGATATACTAATGGATACCTGGGCAGTTGTTCCCCTGTATTATTACAATGATGTGTATATGCAGAAAACAGATGTAACCGATATTTATACAAACTTATTTGGATTTAAGTATTTTACATCCGCAAAGGCTCCGGGCAATAAATTGTCCGTTCAGCTTGCTTCAGAACCGGCAAAACTGGATCCGGCCTTAAACTCAACCGTAGATGGCGGCTGCCTCGCAATACTTGCATTTGCCGGATTGTATACTTATGATGCGGATGGAAAGCTTGTTCCCGATCTGGCAGAAAGCTATGAGATGAGCGATGACGGACTTACTTATACATTTACACTGAAAAGCGATCTGAAGTGGTCCGATGGTGATACACTGGACGCTAATGACGTGGTGTACAGCTGGAATCGTCTGGCGGATCCGAATACAGGTGCTGATTATTCTTATCTGGCTGATGGAATTGCAAAAAAGGATGATGGTACGCTTGACATTACAGCCTCCGAAGACGGCAAGACCTTTACAGTAAAGCTGATCGCACCCTGTGCATACTTTCTTGATTTGTGCGCATTCCCGGCTTTCTTCCCCGTTCCTCAGCAGAGTATTGAAGCTGCACCGGACGCTGCAACAAACCCGGGTGCATGGTGTGTGGATGCCGGATTTGTAAGCTCTGGCCCGTTTGTAAGCACAGAGTGGAAACACGATGAATCCATGACTTATAAAAAGAATCCGAACTATTACGCAGCAGATAAAGTTTCACTGGATGAAATCAGCTTTATGCTGAGTTCTGATGATACGGCTGTATTAAATGCCTTTAAGGATAATTCCCTTCAGTTTATCGATACAATCCCGACCGATGAGATGGCCAATGTGAAGAAATTAGATGAATTTCACAAGGTGCCGACTTTGGGAACATACTACAGTGGATTTAATGTAAACAGTGAGCTTTTTAAAGGGAAAACTGTACAGCAGGCAAAGGATATAAGACATGCACTTTCCCTGCTGATCGACCGTCAATATATTGTAGACAGTATTGCACAGGCAGAGCAGGAAGTAGCGAATACTTTTGTTCCGACCGGTATGACAGATGGCAACGGCGGAGAGTTCCGTGTAAATGATGATGCTTATACCTATCCGGATAAAGAGAACGTTGGATACTATGATCCGAAGGCAGTAGATGTTGAGAAGGCAATCGAATTGCTGAAAGGTGCCGGCTACAAATTTGATGACAGCGGAATGCTTTCATCTGAGACTCCAATCTCAATGACATACCTGACCAACGATTCCCAGGGAAATGTTAAGATTGGCGAAGCAATTCAGCAGGACTTTGCAGCAATCGGAATTACACTTGATGTGGAGACACGCGAATGGTCCGTGTTCCTGGAAGAAAGAAAACAAGGAAAGTTTGATTTCTGCCGGGAGGGATGGCTCGCAGATTATAACGATCCGATTAACATGCTTGAGATGTGGGAGACAGAATCCGGCAACAACGATATGCAGTTCGGAAGATAAGAACCCTTTAAAACAAGCAGGAGAACAGACAGATATAAGGACAGAAAGACTGCCCGGCATGAATGATTCATTCATGCCGGGTCTTTCCGTAATAAAAGTAAAAAAAGTCCTTGCATTACTTGATTTACGATGATATAATATAAAGCGACCTTTTGCGCGGATTTTTGGATTAACCCACTGAAAACTGTTCAAAAGTGTGAAACTTATTTGTTTTTCAACGTTTAAGAAAGGAGGATTCATCATGAAGGTAAGATCTTCTGTAAAACCGATTTGCGAAAAGTGCAAAGTTATCAAGAGAAAAGGCAGTGTCAGGATCATTTGTGAGAATCCAAAACACAAACAGCGTCAAGGATGATTGGAGACCGGAAGTGTTTAATGAAAACGAGTCCGCAGGACGGAGTTTGAATTTAGTAACACACCCTTTTCCCATCATTCATCATTGACAAAAACATTATTAAGTGCGGCTGCAGATGAACCACCAGAAGGTGTTGTTCAGCTGTTAATATTATAAAGTGAGACCTGCTGTATTTCATGCAGTCAGGGCGCCTCCGGCGGATGTGTGGAAGCGTAGCATCCCCTTATAATATTGCTTAATACTCCTGCGCATTACGTCATGTGGAGGAGAACGGTCGTGCGTCACACGGCTGGATACACGCATACCTGTATCCCAATTAGGAAAATATTAATTTTATATGGAGGAAAACGTACATGGCTCGTATAGCTGGTGTAGATTTACCAAGAGACAAACGCGTAGAGATTGGTCTTACCTATATCTACGGAATTGGCAGAGCAAGTGCCGACAGAATTTTAAAGGAATCCGGAGTTAATCCTGATATCCGCTGCAGAGACTTAACAGATGATGATGTTAAGAAAATCAGTGCGGTAATCGATGAGACGCAGATGGTGGAAGGTGATTTACGTAGAGAAATCGCTATGAATATCAAACGTCTTCAGGAAATCGGGTGCTATCGTGGAATCCGCCACAGAAAAGGACTTCCTGTTCGCGGACAGAAGACTAAGACAAACGCCAGAACTCGTAAGGGTCCGAAGAGAACTGTTGCTAACAAGAAGAAATAAGTAAATATAAGCAAATATAAGAAAGTGTAGGTTAGTTTTTATTATGGCTAAAGTGACAAAGAAAACGACAAGACGTCGTGTCAAGAAAAACGTTGAACGTGGACAGGCACATATCCAGTCATCTTTCAATAATACGATTGTAACTTTGACAGATACTGCTGGAAACGCTCTTTCATGGGCAAGTGCTGGTGGTCTTGGATTTAGAGGTTCAAGGAAATCTACTCCTTATGCAGCTCAGATGGCAGCAGAAACTGCAACCAAAGCAGCATTGGTACATGGTTTGAAAACAGTTGATGTATTTGTGAAAGGTCCCGGATCAGGAAGAGAGGCTGCCATTCGTGCATTGCAGGCATGCGGCCTGGAAGTAACCAGTATTCGCGACGTAACACCAGTACCACACAATGGTTGCCGCCCACCAAAACGAAGAAGAGTCTAATTAGGAGGTCATAACAATGGCAGTAGATAGAGTTCCGGTTCTGAAAAGATGCAGATCTTTAGGGTTGGACCCGGTGTATTTAGGAATTGATAAAAAATCCACACGTCAGTTAAGACGTACGAACAGAAAGATGTCCGAGTATGGACTTCAGTTAAGAGAGAAACAGAAAGCAAAATTCATTTACGGAGTATTGGAAAAACCTTTCCGTAATTACTATAAGAAAGCCGATAAGATGACAGGCCAGACAGGCGCAAACCTGATGACACTTCTGGAACTGCGTCTGGACAATGTTATTTTCCGCATGGGTCTTGCAAGAACAAGAAGAGAAGCAAGGCAGATTGTTGATCACAAGCATGTACTGGTAAATGGCAAGCAGGTGAATATCCCTTCTTATCAGGTAAAGGCAGGCGATGTTGTTGAAATCAGAGAAAGCAAGAAGAACTCTCAGAGATATAAGGACATCCTGGATGCGACAGGCGGACGTCTGTTTCCTGAATGGCTGGATGTAAATCAGGAGGCTCTTCAGGGAACCGTGAAAGAAGTACCTTCCCGTGAAGTAATTGATGTTCCTGTGGATGAGATGCTTATCGTCGAGTTGTACTCTAAGTAATAGTTTAGTAACAAGCCAATCAATATTATAAGGAGGGGCTTTCGAGTGTTTGATTTTAACAAACCGAAAATTGAGATTACAGAGATTTCTGAAGACAAAAAGTACGGCAGATTTGTAGTAGAACCACTGGAAAGAGGTTACGGGACAACACTGGGTAATTCACTGAGAAGAATTATGCTTTCGTCTCTGCCGGGCGCTGCAGTGAGCCAGGTAAAAATCGAAGGCGTGCTACATGAATTCAGCTCTATTCCAGGGGTGAAGGAAGATGTTACAGAGATTATCATGAATCTGAAGAGCCTCGCTATTAAAAACACAAGTGAGACGAACGAAGCCAAAGTCGCATATATAGAATTTGAGGGCGAAGGCGTAGTGAAAGCATCTGATATTCAGGTGGATCAGGATATTGAAATCATGAACCCCGATCAGGTAATTGCTCACCTTAATGGCGGATCTGACAGCAAGCTCTACATGGAACTTACGATTACCCGAGGCAGAGGATATGTAAGCGCAGATAAAGGCAAAACAGATGACATGCCGATTGGTGTGATTGCAGTAGATGCCATCTATACACCGGTAGAGCGTGTGAATCTTACTGTAGAAAACACCCGTGTAGGTCAGATTACTGATTTTGATAAGCTGACTTTGGATGTCTATACCAGAGGTACCCTTGATCCGGATGAGGCAGTCAGTCTTGCGGCTAAAGTTTTAAGTGAGCATCTGAAGCTGTTTATTGATCTTTCTGAGAACGCAAAGACAGCGGAAGTTATGATAGAAAAAGAGGACAATGAAAAAGAAAAGGTTCTGGAGATGAATATCGATGAACTGGAGTTGTCCGTACGTTCTTATAATTGCTTAAAACGTGCCGGTATTAATACGGTAGAAGAGCTTTGCAATAAGACTTCTGAAGATATGATGAAGGTCCGTAATCTCGGGCGTAAATCTTTGGAAGAAGTCCTGGCAAAACTAAAAGAACTGGGTCTTCAGCTGAGCCCCGGTGATGAGCAGTAATAAAAGCGATGTTCCATTTGGCACAGCGTGGAAGAGAAGAATATTTGTAGAATTAAAGCGCTGCACCAGTAAGACCGAAGAAGCGTGATGCAGCGTTCCACAAATGGAGGAAAGAATAATGGCAAAGTATAGAAAACTCGGCAGAACATCTGATCAGAGAAAAGCGTTACTCAGAAATCAGGTAACAAATCTGTTATATCATGGAAAAATCCGTACAACAGAAACCAAGGCAAAAGAAATCCGTAAAATTGCGGAAGGTTTGATTGCTTTAGCAGTACGTGAAAAGGATAACTATGAGACTGTAACCGTAACTGCAAAGGTTCCAAAAAAGGATTCCGACGGCAAAAGAGTAAAAGAAGTAGTCGACGGCAAGAAGGTTACCGTATATGATGAAGTACAGAAGGAAATCAAAAAAGACGCACCTTCCAGACTTCATGCACGGCGTCAGATGATGAAGGTGTTCTATCCTGTAACGGAAGTTCCGAAGGAGAACAAAGGGAAGAAAAAGAATACAAAAGAGGTAGATCTGGCTGCTAAGATGTTTGACGAAATTGCACCTAAGTATGCGAACCGTAACGGTGGATACACACGTATTGTAAAAATCGGACAGCGTAAGGGTGATGCTGCCATGGAAGTCCTGATTGAATTAGTATAACAGGCAGAGTTTTAATTAAAAAGATGATACAAAGGAATTGCCACCGGCAGTTCCTTTTGCATACGTTGCATTAAGAGAGTGAACAAAAAGGCGTACATCTGTCTGGTTCACTCTTTTTCAGCCTGACAGGAAACGTTGTCTTATAGCTTGCATGTTCGGGGGCAATAGGGTAAAATCATTACAAAGAATGTTGCGAGGAGTTCACTATGAAGAAAAAAAAGCTGCTGTTCATATTTAATCCAAGGGCTGGAAAAGGACAGATTCGTTCCAGATTATTCAGGATTATCGATACGTTTGTGAAAGCCGGATATGAAGTTACGGTCCACCCTACACAGCGGCCTCAGGATGGATATGAAAAAACGAGGGAACTGGCATCTGACGTAGATGTAATCGTATGCGGGGGCGGAGACGGAACCCTGGATGAAGTGGTGAACGGTTTGATGGCTGCCAAAAGTCAGATACCGCTGGGATACATACCGGCAGGGAGTACGAATGACTTTGCCAGCAGCGTGAATATATCCAGGAATATATTACAGGCGGCCAAAGATGTCGTATCAGGAGAACCCTGTTCTTTGGATATTGGTCTGTTCAATCATATGAATTTTGTCTATATCGCTGCATTTGGGCTTTTTACGGATGTTTCTTATGAGACAGATCAGAACCTGAAGAATATACTTGGACATCTGGCTTATCTGCTGGAAGGAACAAAACGCATTTTCAATGTTCCGTCCCACATTCTGAAGGTGTATGCCAACGATGTAGTCATGGAAGCAGAGTATATATACGGAATGATTACAAACGCCCGTTCCGTGGGAGGGTTTAAAAACCTTGTGGGACCTGATGTGGAACTGGATGACGGGTTATTTGAAGTAACGTTGATCCGCAAGCCGAAAAATCCGATAGAATTAAACGAGATTGTAACATCTTTGATGAGTGCGGAAGATAAAACAGAGATGATTGATAATTTTAAGACGAATTGCATACGGATAGAGTCCGAAGAAAGAATTGCGTGGACGCTGGATGGAGAATTTGGAGGGGAGCACAATCAGGTCGAAATTGAAAATAAAAGACATGCACTTAATCTGATTGTAAATCAGAATAAATAATTGGCAAAAGCATAAAACTGGGTTATAATTAGATTGCAAATCAATTTAGGAGGTAGAGACCAATGTTAGTATCAGCAAAAGAAATGTTACAAAAAGCAAAAGCAGGTCATTATGCAGTGGGGCAATTCAATATCAACAATCTGGAGTGGACAAAGGCGGTTCTGCTTACCGCGGAAGAGCTGAAATCTCCTGTAATTTTGGGAGTATCTGAAGGTGCGGGTAAATATATGACAGGCTTTAAAACTGTTTCTGCAATGGTAAAGGCCATGATTGGAGAACTGAACATTACGGTTCCGGTCGCTCTGCATCTGGACCATGGTACTTATGACGGATGCTATAAGTGTATTGAAGCCGGATTTTCATCCATTATGTTTGACGGTTCTCATTACCCGATTGAAGAAAATGTGGATAAGACCAAGGAACTGGTCAAAGTATGTGCAGAAAAGGGGATTTCTCTTGAAGCCGAAGTTGGTTCTATCGGAGGAGAAGAGGATGGAGTGATTGGTGCCGGAGAATGCGCTGACCCCGGGGAATGCAAGATGATTGCCGACCTTGGTGTGGACATGCTGGCAGCCGGAATCGGTAATATACATGGCAAGTATCCGGCTAATTGGGCTGGCTTAAGCTTTGAGACGCTGGATGCTATACAAAAACTTACAGGTGAGATGCCGTTGGTACTTCATGGAGGTACAGGTATTCCGGAAGACATGATTAAGAAAGCGATTGATCTGGGTGTGTCCAAGATTAATGTAAATACGGAGTGTCAGCTTACATTTGCAGAAGCAACGCGTAAGTATATTGAATCAGGAAAAGATCAGCAGGGAAAGGGGTACGATCCCCGTAAACTTCTTGCACCGGGCACAGACGCTATCAAAGGTACAGTTAAGGAAAAGATAGAACTCTTTGGATCTGCCGGAAAAGCATGAACTGGATTTTGTGCAAACAGTTCAAATATATTTTAGAAATTTGTTTAATTTAGATAAAAACACGAAATTGTTTTGAGTTAAAAAAAATACTTGCATTTTTTAAGAATCTGCGGTATTTTTATATATATTGAAAGCAATTTCATAGATGTGTGTGAGCTGATAGACAAGGGCGTTCTACTATGGTGTGGAATGCCCTTTTTTAAGATTGTGGGTTTATACACAAATTCCAGAGAGAGGAAAGGAAAGGTTATGGGAGATTTTGTAAATGCTGCTGAAATTTTTGGAGAAAATGTGTTTAATGATACAGTAATGCAAGAACGGCTGCCAAAAAAGGTTTACAGAAAACTGAAGGAGGCAATTGCAAAGGGCGAAGAACTGGATCTTGATACAGCGGATGTTATTGCGCATGAGATGAAGGAATGGGCCATTGAAAAGGGCGCATCTCATTTTACACATTGGTTTCAGCCTTTGACAGGAGTAACCGCGGAAAAACATGATGCATTCATCACTGCTCCCATGGAGAATGGAAAGGTGTTAATGAGTTTTTCAGGTAAAGAGCTGATTAAGGGTGAGCCGGATGCCTCTTCCTTTCCCTCAGGAGGACTTCGGGCGACTTTTGAAGCCAGAGGCTACACAGCCTGGGACTTTACTTCTCCTGCTTTTGTACGCCAGGATGCTGCGGGGGGGACGCTCTGTATTCCCACAGCCTTCTGCTCTTATAAAGGAGAGGCGTTGGATCAGAAGACACCATTGCTTCGCTCCATGGAGGCCATTAATAGACAATCTCTTCGCCTTCTTCAATTATTCGGCAATACAACGTCTAAAAAAGTTACGCCTTCGGTGGGCCCGGAACAGGAGTATTTTCTGGTTGATGCCGAGAAATTTCTGCAGAGAAAAGACCTGATTTATACAGGAAGAACCTTATTTGGTGCGATGCCTCCGAAAGGACAGGAGATGGATGACCATTATTTTGGAACTATCCGCCAGCGAATCGCCGGGTTTATGAAGGATGTAAACACTGAGTTGTGGAAACTGGGGGTTGCCGCCAAGACGCAGCATAATGAGGTTGCTCCGGCCCAGCATGAACTGGCACCCATCTTTGCGGAAGCGAATGTAGCGGTTGATCATAATCAGATCATCATGCGGACATTAAAGCGCATTGCATGCCAGCATGGAATGAAATGTCTGCTTCACGAAAAGCCATTTGCCGGCGTTAATGGTTCAGGAAAACATAATAACTGGTCACTTACTACGGACGACGGATTAAATCTGTTAGAGCCAGGTAAAACACCACATGAGAATATTCAGTTTCTTTTAGTACTTAGCTGTATTATCAGTGCAGTAGACAGACACGCTGGACTTCTTCGGGAATCTGCAGCTGATCCGGGAAATGATCACAGACTTGGAGCAAATGAAGCGCCGCCGGCAATCATTTCTATTTTCCTGGGAGAGCAGCTGGAAGATGTTGTAGAGCAGTTGATCAGCACCGGAAATGCAACCAGCAGTAAGAGTGGTGGAAAGTTAAATACCGGTGTGAGAACACTTCCGGATTTCTTAAAAGATGCAACAGACCGTAACCGTACCTCACCTTTTGCTTTTACAGGAAATAAATTTGAATTTCGTATGGTAGGCTCCAGTGATTCGATAGGTGCACCGAACACGGTACTGAATACCATAGTAGCGGAAGCGTTCTGTGATGCCTGTGACAGGCTGGAGACAGCGGAGAATTTTGATGAGGCTGTACATGATCTGATTAAAGAGAATTTAATTGATCATCAGAGAGTTATCTTTAACGGCAATGGATATTCTGAGGAATGGGTACAGGAGGCCGAGCACAGAGGGCTTCCAAATATCAAATCCATGGTTGATGCGATACCGGAACTGACCAGCGAAGAAACGGTAGCTATGTTTGAAAAATTCCATGTATTCACCAGAGCGGAACTGGAATCCAGAGCAGAAGTACAGTACGAAAACTATGCGAAAACCATTAATATAGAAGCCAGGGCCATGATTGATATTGCAACAAAGCAGATTGTACCAGCGGTCATAAAATACGCAAGAAATCTTGCGGAATCCATAAATTCCATTCAGGCCGCCGGGGTATTGGAGGTGAGCGTAGAAAAAGAACTGTTGGCAGAAACATCGGAACTGTTAAAAGAGACTCATGCTGCGCTTAAAGTGCTTATTGATCTGGATGAGAATGCATGTGCGATGGAGGAGGGCCAGACATGTGCGAAGTATTATCACGATGTGGTTATAAGTGCTATGAATGAATTACGTACTCCCGTCGATAAACTGGAGATGATTGTAGACAAAGAGATGTGGCCGATGCCCTCTTATGGAGATTTGATTTTTGAGGTTTAATCATATTTAAAAGCAGCAGCACAGAACAATGCTCATATGCGTGTTCTGTGCTGCTTTCTTGCTATTTTTTTTCCTATCTGCTATAATGTATCGAAGTGTTGTTATTTTATAAGGAAAGGGAAGCTTAAGTACTGCCGGCACACTGCTGCAGTCCTGGGAAGTTAGATATATGTGTGAAAAAACGGATGTACTAGGAGTACATATTGACTATTGTGGCGTGGATACGTCCATGGAGCGTATAGCTGAGATGATGAAGAATGACCGGATGGAAACAGTGGGTGTAGTCACCATGAATACGCTGTTGCTGGCCGACGAGGATCCGACCTGGAAGCAATATCTGGAGAGTATGGATTTGACTGTAATTGGTGATAGCGAGGTGCTGAAGGCTGCAGGCATCCAGCAGGGGCAGATTGCAGAGGAAGTGAAGGGAAATGAGTTTATTGCCAGGTTTTTCTGGTATATGATTCAACAAAAGGAGCGAATTTTCGTGCTGGGAGAGACACCGGAAGAGGTGGAAGGGCTGCGGAGTTATCTGGAAGATACATATCCCGGCATTGAGGTTGCAGGCGGTGCAGCAGTTGGGGAGGATACTCCGCCGGAAGGCGTAATGAACGAGATTAACAGCCTGACGGTTGATGTGATTGTGAGCGGACTTCAGGGACATCGTCAAGACAGACTTGCCATCGAAAATCGGAACCAGTTGAATACGAAAATATGGTTTTGTCTGGGAGAGCATCCAAATATCCAGTCGAATGCAGGTTTAAAAGTCAGTTGGTGGAGCACACTATTAAAGAAGAGTGCATTTAAAAGAATGGTAGCCAGATATAAAGAGGGAAAAGACTGATGGGAAAAACTGTAAAGGTGAAAAGCAGGTATACGGATTACATTCTGATTGTACCCGGAACGGCACTGATGGCACTGGCAATCAACGTCGTTTTCGAGCCGGCAGGACTGGTAACCGGTGGGTTTTCCGGTCTGGCAATTATAATTAAGTCATTAACAGAAGGCTTAATGGCCGGGGGAATACCGCTTTGGATTACAACAACGGTATTAAATATACCGTTATTTTTAATTGGGTTTAAAATCCGGGGTGCGCAAGTTTTAGGAAAGACGCTTTTTGGAGCCGCAATGCTTTCACTATGGCTTTATATAATTCCGGAAATTTCGCTCACTCCGGATGATTTGCTGCTTTCTGCTGCCTTTGGAGGGGCACTGCAGGGAGTGGGAATCGGCATGGTCTTTATCGGACATGCAACTACGGGTGGAACGGATATGGTTGCTTCACTTATACAGCAGAAGATGAGACATTATACCGTCGCTCAGATTATGCAGGTGTTGGATGCTCTGGTGGTATTATCCGGTGCTTATGTGTTTGGAATTACGAAAGCACTTTATGCCGTAATCGCAATCATGGTAATCACAAAGGTTTCCGATACATTGATTGAAGGTCTGCATTTTTCCAAGGTTGCATACATTATTACGGAGAAACCGGAGGAGATAGCACAGGCACTTATGATAAATGTGGACCGTGGTGTAACAGGAATCACTGCGAAGGGCATGTATACAGGAAACAGCCGCACGATGCTTTACTGTGTGGTCGGAAAAAAGCAGATTGTGGCATTAAAGGATATCGTGATGGAACTGGATAAAGATGCTTTTGTCATCGTGACAGATGCAAGGGAAGTGTTGGGTGAAGGCTTTGTATAAGCATATACGAAAGCAAGCTTTCTCCTGCCTGTCCTATTGGAAATCCGCATGGCTGAACTGTTACACAAAGTTCCCCTTTCCTTTTTGGCTACTTTGTATTAAAATAAAAGAGTATATCATAATGGGGTAATGATTTTGTTACTGACTATATAATCGAAAGAGGGATAAGTTATGATTTCAAATCAAATTCTGCAAAATACAATTGAAGGGATAAAAAATATTTCCAGAGCCGAACTGGCTGTGGCTGATATTGAGGGCAATGTACTCGTGTCCACATTTCCCGAGATGGAGATTAACAATGTTGAAGTTGTGAATTTTGCCCGGTCGCAGGCTGATTCGCAATCCATGAAAAATTTTCAGTTTTTTAAGGTGTATGATGAACACCAGCTGGAATATGTACTGCTTGCGAAAGGAGACAACGAAGATATCTTTCTGGTAGGGAAGATGGCTGCATTTCAGATACAAAATCTCCTGGTGGCATATAAAGAGCGGTTTGATAAAGACAATTTTATAAAGAATCTGCTGCTTGACAATCTGCTGTTGGTGGATATCTATAACCGTGCCAAAAAGCTGCATATCGATGCAGATATGCGCAGAGTAGTATTTATACTGGAAAGCAATCCGGATAAAGACCATGGCACGATTGAGAATGTAAGAAATTTGTTCGGCAATAAATCGGGGGATTTTATTACAGCGGTTGATGAAAAGAATGTTATTATCGTCAAGGAACTGTCAGATACCGATGACTCTGCACAGTTGAACAAGATTGCATTATCTGTTCTGGATACAATTGGAAGGGATGAAAATCATAGAACGCATATTGCATACGGAACAATTGTAAAAGAACTAAAGGAGGTATCCCGCTCCTACAAGGAAGCGCGTATGGCTCTGGATGTGGGGAAGATCTTTTTTGATGAGAGAGATGTCATAGCTTATAGCTCACTGGGGATCGGACGACTGATTTATCAGCTGCCCATACCTTTGTGCAAGATGTTTATAAAGGAAATCTTTGTAGATAAGTCTCCGGATGATTTTGATGAAGAGACATTGTCCACAATTAATAAATTCTTTGAGAACAGTCTGAATGTATCGGAAACTTCCAGACAACTTTACATTCACAGAAACACGCTGGTATACCGTCTGGATAAACTACAGAAAAGTACCGGACTTGATCTTCGTGTATTCGAGGATGCAATTACATTTAAGATAGCACTGATGGTAGTGCGGTATATGAAGTACATGGAGACTTTGGAGTACTAAAGTCTTAGAGGAGGATAAGATGATTACTTTAGATGGTGTAAGTAAGAGTTATGATAAAGGCCAGCCGGCCGTAAATAACATATCCTTACACATAGAAGCAGGGGAATTTGTATTTGTCGTTGGTAACAGTGGATCAGGAAAATCTACGCTTATAAAGCTGCTGCTGAAGGAGCTGGAGCCTACAACCGGAGTAATTAAGGTGAACGGTCAGGTTCTAAACAGAATGAAACGCAGAAAGATTCCCAAGTACCGTCGTGGAGTAGGTGTTGTGTTCCAGGACTTTCGGCTCCTGAAAGACCGGAATGTATATGAGAATGTTGCATTTGCTCAACGGGTGATTGAGAAGCCGAATCGTGTAATTAAAAAAAGAGTTCCGGAGGTGCTGACATTAGTCGGGCTTGCTGAGAAGTATAAGTCACGCCCCAAAGAATTGTCGGGTGGAGAACAGCAGCGTGTAGCCTTGGCCAGAGCACTGGTAAATCGCCCGGATATTCTGCTGGCAGATGAACCAACCGGAAATCTGGATCCTAAGAATTCCAATGAAATCATGAAACTTCTGGAAGAGATTAATGCACGTGGTACTACCGTACTTGTTGTGACACATAATCGTGAGATTGTAAACTCTATGAAAAAGCGGGTAATCCGCTTGCGGAAAGGCGTCATAGTAAGCGACGAAGAAGAAGGTATATACCATGAGGATTAGTACGATTGGATATAGTATCAAACAGGGTATAAAAAATATTTGGAGAAATAAGATGTTTTCCATTGCATCTGTTGCGACCATGGGTGCCTGTATCTTTCTTTTCAGTTTATTTTTTTCACTGGTTATGAACTTTAACTATATTATTAAGAACGTTGAGGAAGGGGTCTCAATGGTGGTCTTCTTCCAAGAAGGAACGGATCAGGCTACGATAGATGAAATAGGGGATCAGATCCAAGCCCGCCCGGAAGTAAAAGAAGTGAAGTATGTATCAGCTGATGAGTCCTGGAAAAGATATCAGGCTCAGTATTTTAAGAATAATCCGGAGCTGGCGGAAGGGTTTAAGAATGATAACCCGCTGATTAATTCTGCAAGTTATGAAATCTATGTTAATAAGGTGGAGGATCAAAGTGAGCTGAAAGATTTTGTTTCCGGTCTTACAGGCGTGCGTGAAGTAAAGCAGTCTGAACAGGCGACGAAGACATTGAGTACAGTTAACAGACTGGTGGGCTATGTATCACTGATAATCATAGGAATTCTCCTTGGAGTTTCTGTGTTTTTAATCAGTAATACAGTATCCGTTGGTATTTCCGTACGAAAAGAAGAGATCGGAATTATGAAACTGATAGGAGCTACAAACCTGTTTGTACGTCTGCCCTTTCTTATGGAAGGCATACTGATTGGATTGATAGGATCTGCAATTCCACTGGTTGCCTGGTATTTTATCTACAATATGGCGATTAAGTATATATTAGATAAATTTCATATGATAGCAGACTTTATGAATGGCCTGCTGCCAATAAGCCAGGTGTTCCATACGCTGCTGCCGGTTGGACTCATTCTGGGTATGGGAATTGGTCTTGTGGGCAGTATATTCACAATACGGAAGCATTTAAAGGTATGATACTACGAAGTGCGCAGCAATCCGTGGTATCATAAAGGTCAAAAGGTCATGCGTTTCATGCTTGCATACCTTGGTATTTAAGTGAGCTGTCTCAATTCATCCGAATTGATGGCAGCTCATTCATTCATACCAAAGTATGCAGGGAAAGCTGCCAGTGGCAGGCTTTCTGTATGTGAAAATAAAAGTTCACATCTGCCTGTACGCGCTGAGCAGCATGCATAGGCTGAAAGTGATTATGGAGAATGAAGATGGACGATAATAAGAAATCATACAGCGGATTGAAGGGATTTCTGTTTGGAATTCTATTTACCCTTGGGATTATGTGTATATTGTTCCTGGTGAAAAACCGGGACTATGTGATGGGTAAGGAGATGAACCCCACAGAGCTTGGTGCCAGGACAAAAGTTGCAGACATCTATGAATTGATTGAAGATGTATATCTTGGTGAGGTCGACAATAAAAAAATGACCGATTATATGTGCGCAGGCCTGGTTACCGGTCTGGGCGACAAGTACTCTACTTACTATACGCAGGAACAGTTTGAGAAGATTATGCAGTCTACGAATGGACATTATTCCGGAATAGGTGTGGCTATCTACCAGGACAGCCAGGGAAGAATTCTTATTGAGTCCTGCTATGAGAATACGCCCGCAGCCAAAGCTGGAATAAAGCCTGGAGATATCCTTTTGAAGGTGGGAGATAAGCCGGTTTCCTCCATGTCTACAAATGAGGTCGTAGATTTGATAAAGGATACGAAAGAAGGAGAGACAGTGTCCATGACATTGGAAAGGGGGGATCAGCCATATACGGTAGATGTGACAATCGAAGAGGTAGAAGCGATTTCGGTCACGGGAAAGATGCTGGAGAATCAGATCGGTTATATCAGGATATCGGAATTTACCGGAGTGACAGCTGAACAGTTCAAGGACGCATACGGAAAATTACAGGATCAGGGGATGAACAGGCTGATTATTGATTTAAGAAGCAATCCAGGCGGCCTGGTGTCCGGTGTGTGTGATACCTTAAGAGAGATTCTCCCGAAAGGGCTTATTGTCTATACAGAAGACAAGTACGGGAACAGAAGCGAACAGAATTGTGATGGGAAATCGCCGATTAGTATTCCGCTGGCTGTTTTGGTTAACAGCAGTTCTGCCAGTGCTTCAGAGATTTTTGCCGGAGCGGTACAGGATTATGGAACAGGTACAATTGTAGGCACTGTTACCTATGGGAAAGGGGTGGTGCAGGACACCTACCAGCTAAAGAATGGAGGCGCAGTAAAATTGACTGTTTCCCATTACTTTACACCAAAAGGTAATAATATCAATGGGAAGGGAATTACGCCGGATGTGGAGATCGACATGCCGGATGATTCAGAGGAAGATGTTCAACTCAATAAAGCAAAAGAGATATTGCTTCATTAGTTCTCAACAGGAAATCGTTGCAGGGGATGATTTCCTGTGGTATTCTAAGCATATGAATGATACCATCGTTCACACAAAGGAGGGAGACAGAGCTTATGAAGCAATATATGATTACAACTGAAAATACGTGTGATATGCCATACGAATATTATAAAGAACATGATGTGGAATTTATGTACCTTCCCTGTACACTGGACGGCAGGGTCTATAATAAGGAACATGATATTGATCAAAAAGAATTCTATGTCCGTATGAGAAGTGGTTCTATGCCAACGACTTCCCAGGTAAATACGGAGGATGCAAAAAAGACCTGGCAGCCGATTTTGGATGCCGGAAAGGAGATCCTGCATGTTTCATTTTCTTCTGGCTTAAGCGGTACCTATAACAGCTGCAGACTGGCGGCTGAAGAATTGATGGAAAAAAACCCGGAGTATAAAATCATTGTCATTGATACGCTGTGTGCTTCCATGGGGCAGGGCCTGATTCTTCAGAAGGTTTTGGAAAAAAAGGAGCGGGGCAGCAGCCTGGATGAAACGGCCAGGTGGCTGGAAGAGCATAAATTGAATCTCTGCCATGTATTCACCGTGGATGATTTGATGCACCTCCACAGAGGCGGGCGTGTGTCCAGGGTAAGCGCAGTTCTTGGCACGATGATTAATATAAAGCCTATGCTCCATGTGGATGATGAAGGGCATCTGCTTCTTCTAAGCAAGGCAAGGGGACGAAGGAAAGCTCTTAATAACCTTGTGGACATGATGGAAGAACGGGTCGGCAGTTACAGAGATAAGAATGATACCATCTATATCAGTCATGGAGATTGTGAAGAGGATGCCTCCTACGTTGCGGAACTGGTAAAGAGCCGATACCCATCGGTGAAGTCGGTTATGTTAAATACAATTGGATCAACGATAGGTGCACATGCAGGCCCGGGAACAGTCGCTTTATTTTTTATGGGGGACAGGCGATGAATAAATATACTGCAGAAGAACTTTTAAGCTTTATAGAGAAAAGTCCTACCAGTTTTCATGCAGTTGAAAGTATGGCACTGGAGCTTGAGGAAGCAGGATTTAAACATCTATACGAGGAAGAGCTATGGAATCTCAAACCAGATGGAAAGTATTACGTGACGCGCAATGGATCGTCTCTGATTGCATTTACAATTCCGTCAGAGGAGATGAAAAGTTTTCAGATTATGGCCAGCCATAGTGATTCTCCCACCTTTAAATTAAAAGAAAATCCCGAGATCGAGGCAGAGGGTCATTTTGTTAAGCTGAATGTGGAGAAATATGGGGGAATGTTGATGGCTCCCTGGTTTGACAGACCGTTATCACTTGCGGGAAGACTCCTGTTCCGGGAAGAAGATCAGATTGTATCCCGGCTGGTCAAGGTAGACAGGGATCTCGTTCAGATTCCGAGTCTGGCAATTCACATGAATAGAGAAGTCAATGATGGATACGCATATAATCCTCAGAATGATATGCTTCCGTTATTTGGCGGTGAGGGGACCAAAGGCTCTTTGATGAAAATCCTGAGTGAGCAGGCCGGGGTATCACCGGAACATGTTCTGGGAATGGACATTTATCTTTATAACAGGATGAAAGGGAGTATATGGGGAGCGAAGGAGGAATTTATTTCCAGCGCCAGACTGGATGATCTTCAGTGTGCATTTTCCTCTTTAAAGGGCTTTCTGGTGAGCCGGAACCGGAAGCATGTGATGATGCACTGCGTTTTGGATAACGAAGAAGTGGGGAGTCTGACCCGGCAGGGAGCGGCATCCACTTTCTTGAAAGATACACTGGAACGGATTTCTGATGGTATGGGATTAGACAGGGCAAGCTATCTGCGCGCACTTGCATCCAGTTTTATGCTTTCAGCAGACAATGCACATAGCGTACATCCGAACTATCAGGATAAAACGGATCCCGGCAACCGTCCTTATATCAATGGGGGAATTGTACTGAAGTTTAATGCGAACCAAAAGTATACAACGGATGGTATCAGTTCAGCAGTTTTCAGAACAATCTGCGCGCATGCGCAGGTACCCTGTCAGGTTTATGTTAACCGTTCGGATATACCGGGAGGCTCGACACTGGGCAATATTTCGAATGGACAGGTATCCTTACCTATGGCAGATATAGGCCTGCCCCAGCTGGCGATGCACTCCCCATATGAAACAGCCGGAGTGAAGGATACGGAGCATCTGATTAAGGCTGCAAGGACGTTCTATAGTTCAGATATTGAAATCGTGAAAGATCATATCTATAAGGTCAAAATGGATGATGAAACAGAAGAATAGTTAAGAAAGAAGAGGCTGCTATATGGGAAGAATTCCTTATATAGCAGCCTCTTCTTTCTGTTGCAGATATCAATGCTTTCATAAAAATCTAAAATTCCAGATAATGCATTCAATATATGAAACAAAGTATCATAAATAGAGAGAGTAGTAGACGAAAGTGTTTCTGAATAATATAATAGTAACCACACAGGAGATATAGATATATAAAAAAACATACAAAATATACAATGGATAAGTGTCTGCAGCTTGCAGAAATAACTTCTCAGGCACGTTCCAGGAAGAGGGGGGACTATGAAAAGTGTCATTGTCAAGTTTCGCGAGTTTTTGCCCAATGCCAGTAATACAGAGAAAGGCATCATCCGATATCTGTTAGCAAATCCGGAGAAGGCGGCGGAGATGGGTGTCCGTGAACTGGCAAAAGAGGTTTACGCTTCACCTTCCACAATTACCAGACTCTGCAGGAAGACGGGCTTTGAGCATTATAAGGATTTCCAAAAATCCCTCATGTATGAAAACGCAATGCGCAAAGAAGTCATAGGGGATAAAAATTGTGAAATCAGCAAAGAGGATTCTACAGAACAACTTGTGAATAAAATTATTTATAAGAGTATTGTTTCCCTGGAAGATACAAAAAGCCTGATTGATGTGGAAGTGCTGGAAGAAAGCGTATCCATATTACAGGCGGCAGGAAAGATTTCAATTTTCGGGATGGGCGCATCTTTACTGGTGGCAAAGGATGCCTGTCTGAAGTTCATGCGGGTCAATAAGGTATGCCTGGTGAATGAGGATTTTCATGCACAGTTGGTTCAGGCGAAGAATATGACCAGTGGGGATGCGGCAATTATTATCAGCTATTCAGGGATGACAAGGGAAATGGTGGAATGTGCGGAAATTTTAAAAGATGCCGGGGTCCCGATTATTGCCATTACTTGTTATCATGAGTCACCATTATCTAAAATCTCCGACTATAATCTATATGTCACAGCAACCGAGTTCGAGTTCCGAACCGGAAAATTAGGTTCCAGACTCTCGCAATTGGCAGTCATTGACATGCTGTATGTGGCATATGTCCAGAAAAACTATGAGACTTGCATGGACAGTCTTAGAAAGACCTATATCTCCAAAGAGGAGAAAACCAATCATGAGGGAGAGATTCGATGGCAGATTTAGAAAGACTGATAACAGAAAAGAGAAATACGAGCACTATGAATCTGGATGAGATGTCTCCTTATGAAATTATAACAATCATGAATAAGGAGGATCAGAAGGTTCTGGATGCAGTCCATGATGCGCTTCCACAGATCGGAAGAGCCATAGAATGGACAACAGAAAGCCTGCAGAAGGATGGGAGAATCATTTACATAGGAGCAGGCACCAGCGGGCGTCTTGGTATTTTGGATGCAGTGGAATGCCCCCCTACCTTTGGAGTCTCTTATGACATGGTGGTAGGTGTAATTGCAGGAGGCGAAGGAGCATTTGTAAAGGCAGAAGAGGGGGCGGAAGACGATCCGGAGCTTGGGAGGGAAGATCTGAAGCGGATCCATCTTTCAGCCGATGATGTTGTGATAGGGCTGGCCGCCAGCGGCAGAACACCTTATGTAATTGGTGCACTTCAATATGCAAAGGAGGTGGGATGCAGGACAGTAGCGATATCCTGCAATTCGAATACAAAGATTTCGGAGAAGGCAGACTGTGCGATAGAACTTCTGACGGGTCCGGAGATTCTGACCGGTTCCACCAGATTAAAGGCGGGAACTGCAGAAAAGATGGTATTAAATATGATATCTACAGTCAGTATGGTTGGCATAGGAAAGGTATATCAAAATCTGATGGTGGACTTGCGCCAGACGAATAAGAAGCTTGTAACCCGGGCGGAGAATATTGTGATGGAAGCAGTGGGATGCGAAAGAAAAGAAGCCAAAACCGCTTTGCGGGAAGCCGGAGGAGGAGCAAAGCTGGCAATTACAAAGATGCTTTTGAGCTGCGATATAGAAACTGCCAGGGAGTGCCTTGAGCAGGCAGATGGAAAAGTGAAAGTTGCCGTGTCAAAGCGGTTAACCATATAAAAAAAAGGAGGGTTTTATTCTATGAAAAGAAAAAAAATGGCAGCATTGGGGATGGCGGCTGTGATGACACTTTCATCATTGGCGGCAGGCTGTGGTGGAACAGACAAAGGGGGAAGTTCATCCGCTTCCGGTACGGCTGCAGAAGGAAAAAAGGACGTGGTAACAGCTTTACTGCCTCCGGTTTCTGCTACTTATCAGGATAAAATTAACACCTACATTGAGGATTTTAATAAGGAGAATCCGGATATTGAAATTAAAGTCACAACGGCAAGCTGGGAGGATGTAACTCAGAAACTGGATGTCCAGGTAAATGCCGGATCACCGCCGGATATTGCCTTTATCGGCAGCAGCGGAGTAACAAAGTATCTGGATACGGATATGGCTGTAGATATCTCAAAATATCTGGAAGAGGATCAAATAAATGATTTTGATGAAAATGTTCTGAATTATTTTAAGAATCAAGAAGGACTGTATGGTCTTCCGGCCTACTGTGAGATTCAGTGTATCGGAGGAAACAGAGAACTTCTGGAGACTGCCGGAATTGACTGGAAAGCAGTACAAAAAGATGGATGGACGTATGATGAATTCCGGGAAGCCATAAAGAAGGGCGTTGTAAAAGAGGGTGACCAGATAAAAACCTACGGATTTCTCTTTGCCTGTGCCGGTGTTACAGCAAAGGACTATTTTGGCATTTTTGTTAAGAATGCAGGGATGCCTGAGGCCTTTGATAAGGACTTAAAGTATGCATATACCAGCAAACAGATGCTTACATTTCTGGAGGACTTGAGAGCCTTGATTGACGATGGTTCCATGCCAAAGGAACTGGGCTCTATCGATGCAGGAAAAAGATGGAATATGATGCTTACCGGGCAGACCATGATCACAGGAAAAGGATTGTCTTCCTTTGAAAAGTCCGCCTATGAAAACACTGAAAAGCTGAAGAACAATGACGGCAGTGCAGTAGAGGGAAGTATTCCTGTGGAATATGTAGTGCTTCCGGTACCGGTATTCGAAGGAGGAAATCAGCAGGCACAGGGAGCAGTGGACGGGTATATCTGCCTTACGGGGGAAAAGAATCCGGATGAACAGCATCTGAAAAACGTTGCAAAGGTTGCATACTACCTTGCCAGCAGTGAGCGTGCTGCACAGACTTGTCAGGAACTTTATTTAAAGCCGGTTTGTGAAAGCGGACGTACTGCTTATGAGAAACTGCCTCCAATTGAAAATAAGAATGAAGATAATACAAAAGCAGTAGAAAGCCTTACAACACAGATTGCAGAAGCGAGACCGGACATACCGGCCGACAAGGGGGCTGCGGCCATAAAGATTCAGGATGAAGTCATTATGCCGAAATTCCAGGGGCTGCTGGCGGGAGAGGTTACTCCTGAAGAGATGTACCAGGCAATTGTAGATGCAGGACATGCGGCCTTTGGTGAGGCAGGATGTGTATCAGACGAATCTTAAGCTTCCGGCAAAATGCTAAAGTGATGAAGGAGCATCCTGTAAGCTTTGCTTACAGGATGTCCGAAGCAAATCGCCGGATGTACCTGATGGAATGGGAGGATCCTGAACAATGAAGAAAATGAAGAAAGAAGCCATGTGGGCATATGTGTTCATACTGGTTCCGTTGTGCACATTTATTGTGTTTACATTATATCCTGTAATCTCTGCAGCTGTTATCAGTTTTCAGAAGTATAGACCACTGGGTTCGGAGTGGGTTGGGTTGGACAATTATATAAATACTTTTAAAAATGGCTTATTCTATAAGGCTCTGAAAAATACACTTGTATACTCCATTATAACGGTACCGGTATCCATGCTGTTATCCTTCATGATTTCTATTATGATTCTGCCATTTCGGAAAAAACTGCAGTCAGTATTTAAGGCAGCCTTTTATCTCCCGGCAATTGCGTCAGGGGTTGCATTATCCTTCGTGTGGAAATGGATTTATGATCCGCTTCCGTCCGGATTGTTGAATAATGTGGTTAAGGTATTCGGCTTATCCAACCAAAACTGGCTTGGAAGCCAGAAAACTGCAATGCTGTCCCTGATCATCATGGCCGTTTTCGCAGGTCTGGGACAGAATATCATTATTTATACCGCTGCATTGCTTGGAATTGATTCAACCTATTATGAGGCGGCCGATATAGATGGAGCCACCTTCTTTCAGAAAGTACGTTATGTCGTATGGCCAATTGTAAAACCTACTACGGTTTTTCTGACCATTACAGGCGTAATCAATGGTTTCCAATCCTTCCAAAATGCATATCTGATGACAGGCGGGGGACCGGATAATGCAACGACCATGGCAGGATTACTGATTTTCAATCGTGCATTTACATATTTTGAATATGGTGAAGCCTGTGCCCAGGCTTTGATTCTTGCCGCAATCATAGCAGTTTTTGCGGTGCTGCAGTTTAAGCTTAGCTCCGGCGATGTGGAATATTAAAAGGAGGGCAAGATGGGATTATATAAAAAATATAACGGAAAACTAAAATATAAAGGAACAATCCGGAATTTTCTTCTGGCAGCTGTATTACTTACGATCGCTCTGGTTACGTTATTTCCTATCTATTATATGGTAATCTCCTCCTTTGGAGCGCCGACAGAAGCGGGCGGAGCCAGCTATTCGCTGATTCCAAAACAATTTACGCTGAATTCCTATAAGTTCTTTTTTTCTTTCAGTGCCCATTCCTTTCGCTGGATACTGAACTCTTTGCTGGTAGCCTCTGTGGTTACGATTAGCAATGTGATTTTCGCAACACTGGCCGGATATGCATTTGCAAAGCTGCGCTTTCCCGGATGCAAGGTATTCTTTTTTGTGCTTCTGGTAGCGATGATGGTACCTTACCAGGTAACTCAGGTACCGCTGTATATTCTGGTGGTCAATGTCTTGAAGATCCAGGATACTTATATGGCTCTGGTTGCACCGACCCTCGTGACCTGTTACAACGTATTTTTGGCAAAGCAATTTTTCACCTCACTGCCAACCTCCATTATGGAATCGGCAAAAATCGAAGGATGCAGCCAGCCGATGATCGTGTGGAAAATTGTTGTGCCGCTTTCAAAAACTATACTTTCCGTTATGGCAATCATGACGTTTCTCGGAGAATGGAACACCTTTTTCTGGCCCTTCCTGGTCTGTAATTCAGAAGCCATGCAGACGGTTCAGGTTGGCTTGAAAAACTTCAGCTTTGCCAATACAACTTACTTTGCACCGATGATGGCGGGTGCAACAGTCTCTGCGCTTCCCATGTTTATTCTGTTTTTCTCACTTCAGAAATATTTCCTGGAAGGCGTTACGGTAGGCGCGGTGAAAGGGTGAGTGTCATGAAAAAAGAAAAAGCATATCTGCTTGGACTTGACGGCGGAGGAACAAAGACGATGGTCTGCGTTGCAGATGAAGAAGGCAACATTTTAGAGCGGTTCGAGTCCGGAGCGTTTAACATGAATGGACAGAGCAGAGAAAAAGCACTTCAGACTCTGCGCGATATTTACATCCGGCTGAAAATGCTTGGATATAAAATCAATAAATGCCGGGGAGTCGGTATCGGAGCCGCTGGAATCAGTAACCCGGCGGTTTCCCAAATTTTAAAGGAAGCGTTCAAACAGGAGGGTTTCCTCTGCCGTATCGGATTGTTCGGGGATCACGAAACGGCTCTGGCGGCTGCCTTCCCGGAATGCCGCGGAATTGTATTAATTTCAGGAACCGGCTCAATCTGTATAGGAAGGGATGCATGGGGCAGGCAGTACAGGGCAGGAGGATACGGGCATCTGATTGATGATGTGGGAAGTGCTTATGCCATTGCCAGAGATATGCTTTCAGCAGTGGTACGCGCAGAAGATGGAAGGGCGGAATCTACCCTTCTTAAGAAGCTGGTTTTTGAAAAATTAAATATTCGGAAAACAGAAGACCTGTTGGGCTTTTTGTATCAGCCAGGACGTTCGAAAAAAGAAGTTGCGTCCCTGGCTCCGCTTATCAGTCAGGCGGCCGCGTATGGAGATCGTTCCGCTATGGAGATCGAAAGAAAGAGCGCCCGGGACCTGGCCGATCTTGTAATTGCTGTATCCGGAAATATGCCGGAGGAAAAGCATCTTGCTCTGAGCGGAAGTGTGCTGCTCCATAATCTGCATATACGAAAGCTTGTATGCAGTTGCCTGGAGACATATGACAGCTCTATGGAAATTATCATAAATTATGGGGAAGCGGCAGCTGGCGCACTACGGCTTTTTCAGCTGACAGATAAAGCATGTTCGGAGGGGGAGAGATGAAAAAAAAGTATCTGACGATAGATATTGGAGGAACATTTATAAAACACAGCATCATGGATGAGGAATACAGGATACTGGAGGAAGGGAGTGAGGGAACCAAGAAAAACCCGGAGAAATTTTTAAAGCAGCTGGAAACACTACTACTTCGTTACAAGAAAGAGGTGGAAGGAGCTGCAGTTTGTATTGCCGGATTTATCAATCCCGAAACAGGAGAAAACATAGACTATAGTGTTGGTGAAAATTTCAGGGCTTACAATTTGAAACAAGCGCTTTCCAGAGCAGGGGAATTTCCGGTGATTCTTGAAAACGACAGCAATTGTGCTGCCCTTGGTGAGATGGTGATGGGGGCAGGCAGAGGTCTTCGGGATTTCTGCCTTTTAACGTTTGGTACAGGGATTGGAGGAGCACTTGTTCTGGATGGAAATCTGTACCGGGGAAAACATTTTAAAGCAGGAGAAGCCGGTTTGACCTTACTGGGAGCTTCCATGACCGATGGTAAAATCCTATGTGAAAGTGTGGGTGCCACATCTGCCTTGGTACGGGAAGTATCCCTGTCGCTTGAAAGAGACGTGGATGGAATCTATATATTCAGACATCTGGATAATCCGGATATTTTAAAGAAATACGACATATGGCTGGAAAAGGCGGCACTTGTAACAGGCAATACAGCCATGCTGCTGGATCCGGAAGCAGTCCTGATCGGAGGGGGAATCTGCAGTTCCCCAAGGTTTATCGGCGATCTGCGGAAGACTGTTTACAACATGTTTCCTCAGCTTGAGGCATATACGGAAATCAGAGCGTGTGAAACAGGAAATCAGGCAGGCAGAATCGGGGCGCTTTCTTTACTTCTGAAACAAGTTTGCCAGAGAGGAGTGTAGGATGAAGAAGGGTATTAAGATTGTAACAATCGGAGGTGGTTCCAGTTATACGCCGGAGCTTGTGGATGGGTTTTTAAAGAGATATGAAAGCCTTCCGGTAAAAGAATTGTGGCTGGTGGATGTACCGGAAGGTGAGCATAAGATGCAGGTGGTTGCCGGACTGGCCCGCCGTATGGTAAAAAGGGCGGGAGTGCCTATGGAAATCTGCACGACGCTGGACCGCCGCACAGCGCTGAAAGATGCGGACTTTGTGACAACACAGCTTCGTGTAGGGCAGCTTCAGGCCAGAATTAAGGATGAGAGAATTCCAATCTCTCATGGAATTCTCGGACAGGAAACGAATGGGGCGGGAGGATTGTTTAAGGGATTGAGAACAATTCCGGTCATTATGGATATCTGCCGGGATATGCAGGAGTTGTGTCCAAAAGCATGGCTGATTAATTTCACGAATCCTGTAGGAATGGTGATGGAAGGGATTCATAAGTATACGGATTTCCATAAGATCATCGGTTTGTGTAATGTACCTATTGGGATGCATCGTGCCATTGCAGAACTTTTAGAACGCAGGATGGAGGAGGTGCAGGTAACCTTCGGCGGACTAAATCATATGGTCTTTGCCACAAAAGTCATTGTGGATGAAAAAGATGTAACAAAAGAAGTACTGAAGCTTTGGGGAGACCAGAGCGTTAAGAATATCAAGGGAGTTGTCTGGAATCCTGACTTTATAGAAGAACTGGGTGTGCTTCCCTGTTCTTACCACAGGTATTATTATATGACAAAAGAATACCTCCAGGAGGAGCAGGAAAAGTTTGAGAAACATGAGGTACGGGCGGAATTTGTAAAAGGTGTGGAGGAAGAACTGTTCAAGCTTTATGAGAATCCCAGTCTGGATCAGAAGCCGAAGCTTCTGGAAGAACGGGGAGGGGCTTATTACAGTGACGCAGCATGTAACCTGATTAACTCCATCTATAATGATAAGCAGGACATACAGGTGGTCAATACAGTAAACCATGGTGCAATAGAAAATTTTGAAGATGATGAAATTGTGGAGGTGAGCTGTGCAATCACCAAAAATGGGCCGGTACCTCAAAAGGTTGGCCGTCTGCCAAAAGCAGTCAATGGATTGATCCAGCAAATTAAATCTTTTGAGGCAGCAGGAAGTGCAGCGGCAGTTACGGGTGACAGGAAAAAAGCCCTGCTGGCATTGATGATCAATCCTCTGGTCATGTCGCAGAAGACTGCAGAGGTTGTGCTGGGGGAACTATTGGAGGTGCATCGGGAATATCTTCCACGGTTTTTTGCAGACGAAACTTCTATAGACAAGGAGGGGACGCTATGAGGACAGTGCATATACAGAAAGATTCACCATTACTTGTAAAAGCATATCAACTATTTGTGCAGTCGGTACAAAACCAGGATATGCTTTCTAAAAAAATGAGCTTTGAAAAATTTCAGGAAACACTTTATCCGGCGCGGAAAGGAATTACGGCTGTCAATCTGCTGGAAGAAGAGGGAAGGGCATTTGCTTCCGGGTGTCTGGATGAAAACATACAGAAGACCTTCATTACCATGGTGATTGTGAAAGAAGATGAACGGGGAAGGGGCCTTGGCAGATGGATTTTAAATGAGCTTGAGCAGGAGTTGATAGCCCGGGGGGAACGGCATAGACTGGAGATTTCCTTTTTTAATCCGATAACGTTATCCTGGGTTGTTCCGGGGAGGAAAGGAGCAGAACATCCGAATATGCCGGGTGTGGACATCGGGTCCGGTGCATATCTTTTCCTGAAAAACTGCGGATACCGTGATTTTTCCATGCAGAACAGCTACTACGCGGCTTTGGATACTTATCATTACCCAAAGGCTATGGAGGCTAAAAAGAACGAACTGGATCGTGCAGGATTTAAACTGGAGCTATATGATAAAGGGATACATACAGGGATGGAGGAGATGCTGCGCAGATTCGGAAATCTCATGTGGGAGCGGGAGATACTTGGAGAACCATCACGTCAAAAAGGCGGACGTCCGATTCTGGTTCCTGTCTATGAAAAGCGGGTATGTGGTTTCACGGGCCCGTTGGATGTGGAAAAGAACGGAAGAGGGTATTTTGCAGGAATTGGAATTGACCCGGATTTTCGCGGAAAAGGATTGGCTAAATTATTGTTTTGCGAATTGTGTCAGGCACTTAAAAAAGAGGGGGCGTCCTATATGACCCTGTTCACGGGAGAAAATAACCCGGCCAGAAACATATATGAGGATGCAGGTTTCACCATCGTAAGGACCTGGGCTGATATGAGAAAGGAAGATTAATGAGGGCATACGAGGAGGTATGATATGGCAAAGACAGTTATGGCGATAGGGGCGCATGTAGGAGATGTGGAGCTGACCTGCGGGGGTGTATTAGCCACTTATGCTTTAAAGGGCTATCAAATCGTCACAGTGGCACTGACCGGAGGGGAAAGGGGAAATCCCCCGCATCTTACGGTAGAGGAATATCGGAAGCAAAAGGAGGAAGAAGCGGCGGATTTCGCCGGAGTCCTGGGTGGAAAAGCGGTCGTACTGCCCTATGTGGATGGGGAACTGCCGGATAATGAAGAGGTTCGTTACCAGGTGTGTGACCTGATACGCAGCTACAGGCCGGAAGCGTTGATGACACATTGGAAATACAGCATGCATAAGGACCATGAGCTGACGCACAGAATCGTCAGGGATGCACAATTTTACGCCGGATTGCCTGCAATTATACGAAAGGATAAGGCTCATTTTGCAAAAGGACCATATTATGCTCAGAATTGGGAGGATTCTCCTGAATTCAAGCCATATGTCTATACTGTGGTGAGCCGGGAAGGATTCGAACTTTGGGAAAAAGCCATCCGGCTGCATTGGTTTGCGGTGAATAGCCCTAGCTTCCCCTATATGGATTACTATGCCCATCTTATGCGATGCAATGGCTGTCTGGCAAGAACAGAATATGCCGAGGCGTTTGCGGTAAATGAAGAGGATAAGCGGATCATTGCACATGAGTTTTGATTGGAGGCCTGTATGATAAAAAATGGAATTGACTGTATTGACAACTATGATAAGGTATTGCGTGGGAAAAGGCTAGGTCTTATCACATCGATTTCAGGAGCGGACCAGAAGCTTCGCTCGACAATAGAAATACTTGCCGGAAAATATGAACTGCGTGCGCTCTTTGGCCCGGAGCACGGTGTCCGGGGGAATATGGGCGCAGGGGAAGTCGTGGACAGCTATACAGACCCCTATACCGGAATACCGGTGTTCAGCCTGTACCGAAAGGAGTCCAAACGTCTTACGGAAGAAATGCTGGAGCTTGTGGATGCGGTTGTCTATGATATCCAGGATTTGGGGGTCCGCTACTTTACCTTCATTTCAACGATGTATTATGCCATGCAGGCCTGCGAAAGCTGCCAAAAAGAGATGATTATTCTGGACCGCCTGAATCCTTTGGGCGGAAAGGCAGAGGGAAACTTGATAAAGCCGGAGTACGAAAGCTTTATCGGTGCCTATCCCCTGTGCATGCGCTATGGATTGACCATAGGAGAACTTGCAGAGATGATATATGATGAACAGCAGTATCATTTTCCGCTGACCGTAATTCCGATAGAGGGATGGAAACGGGAGATGCTGTTTCCGGAGACAGGAAATATATGGGTGATGCCAAGCCTTGGCATACCCCGGTTCGAGACGGCGCTTTTATACCCGGGAACGTGTCTGTTTGAAGGGACGAATCTTTCGGAGGGGAGGGGAACCGCTGCCCCCTTTGAACTGATTGGAGCGCCCTATGTGGATGGATATCGGTTTGCAAAGCATATGAATGAAAGGAAGCTGCCGGGAGTCCTGTTCTCCCCCGCTTATTTTGTACCCTCAACTTCCAAGTATGAGAAGGAAGAGTGCCAGGGGATACATGTTCATATTACAGATATAGAGGTCTTTTGCCCTGCAAAGACCGGTCTGACCCTGCTGTACGCATTCCGCAGCTGCTATCCGGAATATTTCCGGTTCTTAGAGCCTTTCCGTGAAGGGGGAAGGCGAAGTATAGAGCTGCTGTTTGGAAATGATAAAATTATTGATTCGAATACGTCATTGGAAGAATTGCTGGAATCTTTTGATAGCGACAGTGCGTTGTTTTGCCGGCGTAAGGAAAAGTATCACAGGTATTAAAAGCAAAGTGTTCTGTAATAAATTTTCAGATACAACAGGAGGACCGCATGAAAATAGAAGAAATGACACTGCAGCAAAAAATAGGGCAGCTATTTGTAGTTGGGTTTCCGGAAAGAGAACCAGATGATGCGTTTTTTGAACTTGTAAACAGATATAAAGTGGGAAATGTCATTTTATTTTCTCACAATGTGGAAAACAAAGAACAGCTGAAGCAGTTGTGTGGAAAACTACATGCAAAAATACAAAAGACGACAGGAGTCCTCCCTTTCATTACAATTGATGAAGAGGGAGGCGTTGTATCCCGCTTACCCGAAGGGTGTGCGGTCATGCCCTCGGCCATGGCACAGGCATATACAGGAAACAGGAATCTGATGTATCAGGGTGCAAAAATTACGGCACAAGAATTAAAAGAGTCAGGTATTAATTTTAATCTTGCTCCTGTCCTGGATATCAACAGCAATTCTGAAAATCCGGTCATTGGCGTCAGAAGCTTTGGTGAAAACCCTGAGACGGTCACACAGTGTGGAAAAGCTGTGATGAGAGGATATCTGGATGGGGGGATTTTATGTGCCGGAAAGCACTTTCCGGGACATGGAGACACATCAGTGGATTCCCACCTCTCTCTTCCGGTCATCGAACGATCCCATGAGCAACTGGAGAGCAGGGAGCTGCTTCCTTTTAAAGAACTAATCAAAGAGGGGCTTCCTGCGGTTACCATAGCACATGTTCTGGTTCCTGCTCTGGAGCCGGAAAAAATCCCCTGCACGATGTCCCGGAGCGTCGTTCATGGACTTCTGCGTGCAAAGCTTGGATTTCAGGGACTGATTATCTCTGATTGTATGGAGATGAATGCTATAAAAGAATTTTACGGGACGGAAGCCGGGACTGTGGCAGCACTTGCCGCCGGGGTTGATTTAATCTTTATTTCCCATACGCCTTCTCTTGCAAAATCCACCATATTGGAGGTAATGAGGGCGCTGGAGGACGGGAGACTTTCCATGGAACGGATTGATGATGCAGTTTCCCATGTCCTGGCTCAAAAAGAGAATCTTTCTGTATCATTACAAGTAGAAGGGGAAAAATCTGATACAAAAGCCCGGATTAAATTTGCAGACGAATTTTTAAAGAAGACCATCTCTCCGCAAAATGAAAATGTATCTGAGGTATTTTATCTGGGAAAGAATCCTGTGTTTGTCGGGCCTGTGCCTTCCCGTGTGACACTTGCCTCAAGCAGTATTCCAGATGCGTTTGATTTTTCCCATGAGATGCAAAAGAGGTTTGGCGGGGAAGCTGTCTGTATCCCACAGAATCCCGATGATCGGGAGATTGAGAAGGTCCTGCTTGCTTCCAGAGGTAAATCGGCACTTGTACTTGCTACCTTGAACGGTCATCTGTATGCAGGGCAGAAAAAACTGATTGAAGCGGTAAAAAAAGAAAAAATCCCAAAAGCCTTTGTAGCACTTCGGAACCCTTATGATTTAGAGATCTCCGGGGAAGGATACTTTGGTGTTACCTTATATGAATATTCCCTCAGGACGATTGGAGAGCTGAAAAAATATTTTCTGTAGATGGATTAAAAATTTTTGGCTAGCCCATTTCCTTCAGATGTGTTAAACTATTTTTATAAATAAATATCTGCATGCCAGAGTGCGTCTGAAAAGCCACTCCTGGTCTGCACGCAGTAAAAAGGAGACTTACATTGCCCCACCTGTTTTCAACCATTCCGGCAAACTTTTTCAATCCGCTTTCTTCGCCGGGGAAAATTGCATACTGGGAATGTATTTTAAAGCTGTTTTCGGTCATGAACCAACAGCTTTCTTTTGGTGTAGAAAGAGATGTTCTGGTGGATGAGCTGCAGTATTACTTTGAGCAGAAGAATGCAGCTGAGATGCGTGAAGAGGAGTTTGCCGCAGCCGATAGCCGGGGAAAGGCAAATCTGATGCTGCGGCGGTTGGAGCAGTATGGCTGGATTGAGATAGAGACGGATAAAAGTTATATTCAGCGGGTTAATTTCAAGGAGTATGCGGTACGGATTATTAAGACCTTGTTAGAGATTGCGGATGGTAAGCAGGTAGAGTATCAGGGGTATATTTATACCATCTACAGCCTTGTTCGAGGCAATACCAATAATCCCGGAGTAGTGCTGATGCAGATTCTGGAAAATACAGATTTGCTGATTACAGGACTTAAGAATCTGAATTCCAACATCAAACACTATATTGATGAACTGACGAAACACAGCACTGTTGCGGAAATTATGGATGCTTTATTCAATGACTATATTACGAACATCGTGGACAAGGCTTACCATCGTCTGCTGACATCGGATAATGTTTCTAAGTTCAGACCGGAGATCATCGAGCGGTTGGAGAGTAAGAGTAAGAGCCATAATTATATTGAATCGGCGGCCGTGGAGATTGCTGCAATGAAGGAATTTTCTGTGACTGAAGCGGAAGAACTTGTATATCAATATCTACATGATATTATTGAAGCATTCCGTAATATGGATGACATCCTGAACGAAATTAATCATAAGAATGCCCAGTATCAGAAGGCGGCAATCAACCGTGCGAAATTCCTGTTGACCGGAAGTGAGGACATCCGGGGGCAGTTAAAAGAATTGCTGATTGGGCTGAATGAAAAGATCAATGAAGAGCAGATGGATCTGGGTGGGATATATGAAATAGAGTTTTTAGATCATCTGGTACGGATTTACAGCAGCAGTTTTCCGGACAGCAATTCCTTTTACTCACAGGTGGAAGGACACCGGGAATTTGTTCCGAAGGAAATAGAGACATACGAACCGGACATCTTGCTGAGGCAGGAAAAGCTGCGGAAAATGACCGAGAAAATGCAGCGTATGCTGACCCCGGATAAAATCGGTGCATATGTTGAGGAACGGTTAGGGGAACGCACATCGATGCGGGCAGGAGAATTGCCGCTTGAAGGTGTCGAAGACTTTATCAAAGTAATCTATATTCGTCTGTATGGGCAGCGAAAGAATATGAAGTATCGAATCGAGCGTAAAGAAGAAACCACAGTCAATGGATTTCGTTTTCAGGATTATGAGATTTGGAGGAAATAAAACTTGGAATTTTTAGAAGGTATGCTGGCACGGGAGAAGGATGAATTTAAAAGACTTTGCAACAGACTTTTAAGCGTCTGCTTTATCTGTAAAAGCGACGCAAGCAGCCGGGCAGATTATTATTTTACCCTGAAGTATCGAAAAGAATTTGCGGAATATCTGGGGGTTCTGGGATATCGTCTGGAAATCAATGAGGAATACGGTGTGATTCAACTCACCAACCCGCAGAACTATAACCGTTTAAACTTAAAACTGTTCGAATCCATCATTCTGCTGGTGCTGCGGATTCTTTATGATGAGAAGAAGCGGGAACTTTCTGTCAGTGATGAGGTGATTGTAAACCTTGGGGATATCCAGGATAAGTTTTTAAGTCTAAAAATCAGGGATAAGATGATTGATAAGACAACCATGCGCAATGCTTTGAATTTATATAGGCGTTTTCGACTGGTGGAGACACTGGATAAGGATTTGACAAATGAGGAATCCCGCGTGCTGATTTATGACAGTATTCTGATGGCAGTCAGAGTGGAAGACATCAAGCAGGCATATGAAAAACTTGAAACTTATAGAAGGGGGAGAAAAGACGATGAAGAAATTGACGAGAATGAAGTTGATTAACTGGCATCGTTTTTCCAATTGTACGGTAGACTTTGAGGTGGCCACCCTGATTTCCGGTGAAAATGGAGCAGGAAAATCGACACTTTTGGATGCGATACAGTTTGTTGTGACTTGTTCTGCTAATTACTTTAACAAAGCAGCGCATGAAAATGGCAAACGTAAACTGGCCGGTTACATCCGCTGTAAGACAGGTAAGGAAAATAAACCCTATGAAAGAGAAGGGGAAATCAGTGCTCACATCGCGCTGGAATTCTATGAAGAGAGCAAAGAACGCTACTTTGTGGTTGGAGCAGTCATTGATTCGGCAACAGAAGGACAGGAGACCGTGGTCAGATATCTGATAGATGACGTAAGGCTTACGGATGAGATGTTTTTAAATGGGTTAAAGCCAAAGTCAATCAATGAGTTTCGGGTATCTAATCCAAAAATCAGGCAGTGGTGCAAGACGCAGGCGGAGGCTAAGAAGGTTATGAAAAGCAGATTCGGACGGATTGAGGACAAATTTTTCCGCCTGATTCCTAAGGCACTGGCCTTCAAGCCAATTGATGACATCAAGGACTTTGTTTATTCCTATGTGTTGGATGAAAAAGAAGTAAATATCGATATTTTACGGGAAAATGTCCGTACTTATCAGGATCTTGAACGTACCCTTGAAAGCGTCAAAAAACGAATTGCAAAGCTTGAGCAAATTGAGAAGCATTACGACGAGACCAGCAGCAGAATGAAAAAGGACCAGATGTATGAGTATTTCCTTTCCCAGGCTGATCTGGATATTACAAAGAACAGGATTGCCCGGGCTAAGGCAGATATTCAGACTTACGAACACCGTTTGACGGAGGAAGAAAAGAAACGCAGGGCTTTAATCAGCGAACGTGACCAGAAGCAGGAGATGGAAACTGCATTGCGGGTTGAGATGAGTCAGGATAAGGATTTTCTGGCGTGTGAAGAGCAGAAGAAACGACTGATGCGGCTGCAGGAAGAAGAATGTGAACGTGTTGGCGAAAAGAATGAATTGAAAAAAATCGTCAAGACGGCTCTTGACCAGGCTCGGCAGCTTTTAAAGGTAAGTGATGTGGATTCATGTGTTGGCGAATATGTTGAAGCAATTTCCGATCTTGACCGGCTAGAGGAAATTTCAGAGGTGAAAGCGATTTCGGAACGAGTCATCAGATATAAAGGTGAGATGTATGGGAGAATTCAACGTCATATTGCGGAGGTACAGATACGTCTCAACGAAAAAAGGCAGGAACAGCAGGTACTTGAAAAAAAGATTGAACGGTTGAGTCGTAAACAGTTGTCATATACGGATGGGGTGAATTGTCTGGTGGAAGCAATTGGGGAGGAATTCAATCGTATCGGCAGGAGAAGCAAACCTTACGTGCTCTGCGAGTTGCTGGAGATTACGGACGAAAGCTGGCGCAATGCCGTGGAGGGCTATTTAAATACACAGAGGTTTTACATTCTGGTAAATCCGGAGCATTTCGATATTGCACTGGGTACTTATGATAAGCTGCGGAGACTTAAGAAGGTTTATGGCGCAGGACTTATCAATACGCAAAAGCTGGAGGATTACGATACGGCTCCGGAAGGCACACTGGCTGCAGTTGTTACTTCGAAGAATATGTATGCCCGCCGGTTTGCCAATATGATTCTGGGGAAGGTGCAGATGTGTGCACACTATGATGAGCTGAAGCATTATCCGACTTCAATTACCAGGGAATGTATGAAGTATCAGAACCGGGTTGCCAGTGCGATTAAGCCGGCAGTCTTTGAAGTACCGTTTATTGGCAGCAATGCCTTTAAGGTGCAGCTGGAGCAGGCACAGCGGCAGCAAGAGGATCTGGTGCGTCAAATGCGCGAATATACGGAAAAGATAGCCGCGATGGAGCGTGTACTGATGCCATTGACAACAGAAACAGACGTGGATGTTAAGTATCGTCTGGATGTAATTCCGAAGCTTTGCAAGCTGCAGCAGGCGATAAGCAGCTGCCGGGACAACATCCGGACACTGGAGAAGAATGCAACCTTTATCCAAAAACAGATTCAGCTGGATGCATTAGAAAGAATGCGCAAGGAGCTGGAGGAGGAGATTGGAAAAAGCAACCGGAATTACGGGAATATAGAAAACAAGGTAAAAGTGTCAGAGGATTCATTGAGGCTGTATGCCCAGGAGCTGCTGTCTTGCCAAAGCCGGACAGCCAGAGCCGCCGGATCAGAGGAGACAGGCATACTCTGGAAAGCAGAGTATGATAAGCAGATCGGGAAAAAGACATTGGAACAGTTTAAGGAAAACTTTGAACGTCAGCGAAAAGCCAATGCCACCAGTTGGAAAAATGCCGAAGAGCAGATGATTCGTGTTATGATTGACTATAAGACGGAGCATGACTTTGGGGCACCTGTAGGTATGGAAGGTTATCCGGAATTTGCCCTTGTCTATGAGCGGCTGCGGACATCAGAGCTTTTGACTTACGAAGAAAAGGTGCAGACGGCAAAGCAGGCTGCGGAAGAGGAATTTCGGGAACAGTTTCTGGCTAAGCTGCAGGAAAATATAAAGCAGGCGCAAGGGGAGTTCAAAGAACTGAATAAAGCCCTGAAAGATATTGACTTTAGCAATGAGCGTTATGAATTTATCTATTTGCCGAGCCGCCGTCATCGTAAATATTATGAAATGATTATGGATGACTTCAATGCAGTACAAGGTGAATCCATATTCAGCGGGCTATTTCATGAAAACCATAAGGATGTTATTGAAGAATTGTTTGAACGCCTGGCATTGGACAATGAAAATGAGACACGGGCTCTGGATGAATTTACGGATTATCGAACCTATATGGACTATGATATTAAGATTGTGCACAGCGATGGAAGCCACTCTTTTTACTCAAAAGTATGTGAAGAAAAGAGTGGTGGTGAAACACAGACGCCATTCTATGTGACGGTGGCGGCATCCTTTGTGCAGCTTTATGGAAATAATATAGGCGGGGAGGCAATTGGGTTGGTGCTGTTTGATGAGGCCTTCAATAATATGGATGATGAGCGTATCGGCGGCGTATTGGAATTTCTGCGCCGTTTGCCGTTACAGATTATCATTGCTGCGCCGCCGGATAAGATCCAGTATATTGGACCGGCAGTGGAAGAAACCTTACTGGTTATGACAGATCAAAAGGTAAATTATATCGAGGAGTATCATAATGGTGCGCTATGATAAATATATTTTAAACCAGCTGCTGGATTCCTATGAGCGCAGCCGGCTCTTTACTGGAAGAAATAAAGTAAATATCTGTATCTCTTTCGCTTTTTCCAGAAAGAGCATTCCGAAATATTTTGATGAAAGTTCGCTGGACTACGAGGAAATCCATGCAGCAATCCAAGCTCTGGAGAAAAAAGGCTATATTAAAATTGTGTGGAAAAAGGGAAGACATATTGTTCAGAAGGTATTGTTAAAGGAAGACCATCTTGAGGAAGTCTACCAATACGTAAAGCGGACACCCAAGGCCGAGGATGCAGCTTTGACCCTGCAGCTTTTGGAAACTCTGGGTGGGGAAACAGCTTCTCAAACCGGACGGGATTTTATTGACTATCTTGGCAGGCGAATCAGAGATGGGAAATCAGTCAGAGAATATATTGCACTTAATGACAGGGAGAAGACCGAGCGGTTCATCCGGGCAATAACGCTGATTGAAGAGAATTGCGAATCCTGCTATATCAGAGAGTTTTCAATTCGCCATTTTGCGGATTCGAAAGTGTTTGAAGGAATGCTTCCGCTGGTGGGAAAAGTGATGCGGCAATTTGGCCGGCAGTATCGAGACATGGACAACTATGCAATCCTGGCTGAGCATCTGATCTATCATACACCCGATTATGTATATATCAAGGGCAGCAGCGGGGTGCTGTATTTTGGAGATTCTAAGGTACTGCTGAAAGATCTCGGACAGGGCTTTGGAATTTGTGGGGAGGATTTGGCAGGTGTAAGTCTGGGCAGGACAAAGGAAATCAAAAGGGTGATAACGATCGAAAACCTGACGACATTCTTTCACTGGAAGGAGGCAGACAGCCTGCTTATATATCTTGGGGGATATCATAATGCTTCCCGGAGGAATCTGCTGAGGCTGATTTATGAGCAGCTGCCACGGGCAGAGTATCTTCACTTTGGTGATATTGATGCAGGTGGATTTGAGATATATGAGGACTTACGGAAGCGAACCGGGATACCATTTCAGACATATCGGATGGATCTGAAAACGCTTAAGCGGTACGGAAAGTATGCCAAAGCCCTGACAGCAAACGACAGGAAACGTCTGAAGAGTGCGTTAGATAAAAATCCTGAGTATGCAGATGTTTTGTCTTATATGCTGACAGAGGGGATTAAGCTGGAGCAGGAATGTATTGAATTACCTATCTGTACTTTTAAAGAATAGCATGTTAAAATGTAAAAATAGTGCGTGATATTCAAAAAACTTGAAGAAAACCAAGAGGAGGAAAGATGAGTTTAAATTTTATTTTATTTGGGATTGGTGGAATGCTCATCATAGCAGGAATCGTATCTGCGATATTTGCAAAGAAGGTAGCACTTAGTACCGGCGAAAAGAAGAAAACAGCGGGATATAAACTGTTGCTGCTGTTGGGTGTGGCATCGATTTTATTCAGTCAGTGTTTTGTGATTGTAGGAACGGGTTACAGTGGTGTAAGAATTACTTTTGGACAGGTCGATGAAAAAGCTGTCTCACAGGGTTTTAATTTTAAGGTTCCATTCGTTCAGACGATTGTTAAGGTTAACAGCAGGCAGCAAGATTTGGAGGTAGTCAGCAATGAGGGTGGAATTGAGTCCACAATTACCGGAAAGGTGCCCATAACAATCAGTGGTGTTACCGTTACATATCAGATTAACTCAGAGAAAGCTTCGTATGTATACTCTACCGTAACCGATCCGGATAACCTGCTGACTTACAGTGTTGTATCCTCCGCAATTAAAGCAACAACCCCCAGCTTTGATACGGATGGTGTCGTTGTGCGTTCGGATGTGGAAGCCAAGGTAAAAGAAACACTGCAGAAATACATTGATGATAAATACGGTCAGGATATATTATCCGTGATCCAGGTTACTATCGGAAATATCACATTTACAGACGAGTATAATAAATCAGTAAACGATAAGAATATTGCGAAACAGGCAGCCGAGACACAGGAGATTGAAAATAAGAAAAATATTGATAGGGCCAATGCAGAAGCAGAATCCAAGCTGATTTCAGCGCAGGCAGAAAAAGAAGCCAATGAGCTTTTAGAGAAATCAATTACAAACAATATTCTGATTCAGCAATATCTTGAGAAGTGGAATGGTGAATTGCCAACTGTTACGGGATCAGATGGCGGGGTTATGATTGATATCAGTAAACTGATGGAGCAAAATGCAGCGGCAGAAGCCGGTGAGCATGCAGAAACATCAGGGACAGTGGAAGAATAGAAGGTACAGCCAAGAGCGGCCGCTCCATATTATTGGAGCGGCTGCTCTTGTTTTCGCGTATTTGAGAAGAATCTCTGCTATAATTGTAGAAAGGCTTCTATCCGAATAAAATTAGAAGGCGTGCTTTTATAAGAGGTAAGATGTTGGAAAGAGGTAATAAACGATGAGAATGTATGTAGACAGTAAAACAGCCTATTTATTATAACAAAATGAAACGAAAAGCCTTATTTTGTAATGAATCCATGATGCTGAAAGAATTGTTCCCGCTAATAGAGGGGGGCGGAGAATATATCTGTATTACCCGGCCGCGCCGATTTGAAAAAACGGTGATGGCGAATAGATTCGGATAGCAGTGAGACTCATTTCTTAAAAAATTGGCAAGGACATTGTTCTGCGTATGATCATCTTCTATGATTAGTATTTTAACGTCTAATGAAACTACCTCTTTCCATTTTGGTATCATGCTTAATTCCATATATTTTATCATGTTTCTACTTTTTCACAATTATTTCTCATGAAGCAAATGAAGCAAGTCTTGCTTTCGTTGTATTTGGGCAGAATCTCTGCTATAATTATAGGAAGAATTCTGCCCGAATAAAATTAGAAGGCATGCTTTATAATAGGCAATATACCATTGGTGAACAAATATAAAAAATAAATTTGAAAAAAGTGATGAAGAAAAACTTTATGAGGCATTAGATAAAGGTATTGATGATATGAAAGAAGTTTAAAAATCAAAAGGCTGCAATGGATTTTCTGGATGAATATGATAGTTTGAAAACATTTCCTTTCGGTTATAGAGGTATGAGTTTTGAGAATAAAATGGTAAAAAGCACAGAACAAACGTTCCTGCCCCTCTGTACTTTTTATTTTTTTTGTGATAGAATGGGTTGCGAGTATTAGTTCGTATATTGGTCTATAGAACGCCATTTTCCAGGTCACAAACGGAGGTAATCAGATGAGCGAATTTAAATTAGTATCAGAATTTCAGCCCACCGGCGATCAGCCGGAGGCCATAGAACAACTGGTCAAAGGATTCAAGGAAGGCAATCAATTTGAGACTTTGCTGGGTGTTACCGGTTCCGGTAAGACATTTACCATGGCGAATGTCATCCAGCAGCTAAATAAACCCACACTGATTATCGCCCATAATAAAACGCTTGCTGCACAACTTTATGGAGAATTCAAAGAATTCTTTCCTGAAAATGCCGTCGAATACTTTGTGTCTTATTACGATTATTATCAGCCGGAGGCATATGTTCCATCCTCAGACACTTATATTGCAAAGGACTCAGCTATCAATGATGAGATTGATAAACTTCGTCTTTCAGCCACATCGGCTTTAAGTGAACGGAAGGATGTTATCATCATATCCAGCGTTTCCTGCATCTATGGTATTGGTAGTCCGGCGGACTATCAGAATATGATTATTTCACTGAGACCGGGAATGGAAAAGGACCGTGATGATGTCATCAGGGAATTGATTAATATCCAGTATGACCGTAATGATATGGACTTTCACCGTGGAACATTCCGGGTACGTGGAGATGTATTGGAGATTTTCCCGGCGGAGGAAAGTGAACTCGCTGTCCGGGTAGAGTTTTTCGGAGATGAAATTGACCGTATTACCAAGATTGATACATTGACCGGGGAAATCAAAGCAGAACTGAAACACATAGCCATATTTCCGGCTTCTCATTACGTAGTGCCTATTGATAAGATACGTGAGGCAACGAATGCAATCGAAGAGGAACTGACCGAGCGGGTGAGGTATTTTAAAAGTGAAGACAAGCTTTTAGAGGCACAGAGGATCGAGGAGAGGACGAATTTTGATATTGAGATGCTCAGAGAAACGGGTATCTGTTCGGGAATCGAGAATTATTCACGCCATCTGACAGGCCTGGCACCGGGTGAGCCGCCATATACTCTGATTGATTATTTCCCGGACGATTTCCTGATTATCATAGATGAATCCCATAAGACGGTTCCTCAGGTCCGGGGAATGTATGCAGGAGATCAGTCTCGAAAGACCACGCTTGTGGATTATGGTTTTCGGCTGCCTTCAGCCAAGGATAACAGGCCTTTGAACTTCGGAGAATTCGAAAGCAAGATAGATCAGATTCTATTTGTATCGGCCACTCCCGGAGAATATGAAGCAGACCATGAATTACTTCGGGCGGATCAGATTATCCGTCCCACAGGTCTGCTGGATCCCAAGGTGGAAGTGAGACCGGTGGAAGGGCAGATCGACGATCTGATTACGGAAGTTAATAAAGAGGTTGCCAAACACAATAAAATTCTGATAACCACGCTGACCAAGCGAATGGCTGAGGATCTCACTGATTATATGAAAGAAAACGGAATTCGGGTACGTTATCTCCATTCAGATATTGACACACTGGAACGTACAAAAATCATACGTGATATGCGGCTGGATGTCTTTGATGTACTGGTTGGAATTAATCTGTTGAGAGAGGGGCTGGACATCCCGGAGATTACGCTGGTTGCAATTCTGGATGCTGACAAGGAAGGTTTTCTGCGTTCTGAAACCTCTTTGATACAGACAATTGGCCGTGCGGCACGAAATTCAGACGGACATGTGATTATGTATGCGGATATGATTACGGATTCCATGCGTCTGGCAATTGATGAAACCGCCCGCCGCCGGGAAGTTCAGCAAAAATATAACGAGGAGCACGGAATCACGCCAAAGACGATTCAGAAGGCCGTCCGGGACTTGATCAGTATATCACAGGAAGTGGCGAAATCGGAAAACAAACTTGAAAAAGACCCGGAATCCATGAGCAAAGATGAACTTGAAAAACTCATTACAAAGGTACAAAAACAGATGAAAGCCGCAGCCGCTGATTTGAACTTTGAGATGGCTGCAGAACTGAGAGACCAGATGGTAGAGTTGAAGAAGTCATTAGATGATTTATTTTAAAAAGAGCGCCCTATGAACAATCAAAGCCCTGCCCATACGAAAGCAAACTTTCTCCTGGCCAGGGCTTTGAAGCTCTCATAGCTATAAACAGTTCAGCCAAAGCTCGATTTCACTGCGCTGCATCTCGCTTGGGCAGAGCGCCCTATGAACAATCAAAGCCCTGCCCATACGAAAGCAAGCTTTCTCCTGGCCAGGGCTTTGAAGCTCTCATAGCTATAAACAGTTCAGCCAAAGCTCGATTTCACTGCGCTGCATCTCGCTTGGGCAGAGCGCCCTATGAACAATCAAAGCCCTGCCCATACGAAAGCAAGCTTTCTCCTGGCCAGGGCTTTGATTGTTCGCATGGCTGAACTGTTTACAAAATTTTCACAGTTTTTCGTTGGAAAGGTGTTGACAAAAATTAAAGTCAGTACTATAGTAAGAACATAGATGTTAGCACTCCAACACAACGAGTGCTAACAAGACTAATAAATCTGAATGAGAAAGGAGCTCGGGACATTGGAACTGGATGAGAGAAAGTGTAAAATTCTAAAAGCGATTATCCAGACTTATCTGGAGACCGGGGAACCGGTTGGATCCAGGACAATTTCAAAGTATACGGATTTGAATCTGAGCTCCGCCACAATAAGGAATGAGATGTCGGATCTGGAAGAGATGGGATACATTATGCAGCCCCACACTTCCGCCGGCCGCATTCCTTCAGATAGAGGTTATCGATTGTATGTGGATCAGCTGATGAAGGAAAAGGAACGCGAAGTGGCAGATATTCAGGAACTGGCGATTCGTAAGACCGACAGACTGGAAAAAGTACTTCAGCAGGTGGTAAGAATTCTGGCATCTAATACGCATTATGCCACAATGATTACAGGTCCTCAGATTCATCAGACAAAACTGAAATTCATACAACTCTCCAAGGTGAGTGAGGAACAGCTTCTGGCGGTGATTGTCGCAGAAGGCAATATGGTAAAGAACCAGATGATTTCTCTTGAGGATGCAATCAATGACGAGCAGATTCTTAAGCTGAATCTGATGCTGAACACGCAGTTGAATGGTTTGACCATGGAAGAGATTAATCTGGGCATGATAACTAAACTGAAAGAACAGGCTGGCATTCACAGCAGTGTAATTAACAGTGTACTGGATGCAGTGGCGGCTGCAATTGCGGTAGATGCCGAGGATGTTCCTGTATATACAAGTGGAGCCACAAATTTCCTTAAATATCCGGAATTGTCAGATAACCAAAAAGCCAGTGAATTACTTTCGGCATTCGAGGAAAAGCAGGTACTTGCAGATATGCTGAAGGATGTGGAAGGTGAAGACGAGAATCAGGAAGGCAGTACCGGAATTCAGATTTATATAGGGGATGAGTCCCCGATTCAGACTATGAAAGATTGCAGCGTTGTTACGGCAACATATGAATTAGGAGACGGCATGAGGGGAACTATAGGAATTGTAGGACCCAAACGCATGGATTATGAGAATGTAGTTGATAACCTGAAGACGTTGAAGGGACAGTTGGATGGTATATTCAAAAAAACGGATACGTAGAGTGAGCAATTCAAAAACACACTCTGGTCAAAGGCGGTGTATAAAAAGTGTCAAAAGAAAATAAGAAAGTTGAAGAGGTAATGGAGAACACAGAAAAAGACTTAACAGAGGAAATCTGCAGAGAAGCAGATACGGCTGAGGCGGAAGCAACCATTGGAAGTGATAAGGATGGAGCTTCAGGTTCTCAGGGTACTGAAAAAGAAGCAGATGTGAAAGAAGAGGGTGCGGCGGAGGACGCAGAATCCGAAAAGGAAGTCAAAGAAAAGAAGTTTTTCAAAAAGAAAAAAGATAAAAAAGACGAAAAAATTGAAGAGCTGACCGATCGTCTGCAGCGTCAGATGGCAGAGTTTGATAACTTCCGAAAGCGTACGGAAAAAGAAAAATCAGGAATGTACGCAATTGGCGCAAAGGATGTTGTGGAGCAGATCCTTCCAATCATAGATAACTTTGAAAGAGGGCTTGCGGTAGCGCCTGATCTGAAAGATCCGTTCGCAGATGGCATGCATATGATTTATAAGCAGCTTCTCGGAACCTTGGAGGATTTGGGAGTGACAGTAATTGAAGCTGTCGGGAAGGAATTTGATCCAAATTTACACAATGCGGTAATGCATGTGGAAGATGAAGATGCAGGTGAGAATATCATTGTGGAAGAATTCCAGAAGGGTTACCTGTATAAAGATGCAGTGGTTCGCCACAGCATGGTAAAAGTAGCAAACTAACTTATATTTGTAACATATATAAACAGGAGGAATTAATCATGAGTAAGATAATAGGAATTGACTTGGGAACCACGAACAGCTGTGTTGCTGTTATGGAAGGTGGTAAACCTACCGTTATTGCTAATGCAGAAGGAGCAAGAACCACACCGTCTGTTGTAGCATTTACAAAAACAGGCGAAAGGCTTGTAGGTGAGCCTGCAAAACGTCAGGCAGTTACAAATGCCGATAAAACAATTTCTTCCATCAAAAGACATATGGGTACCGACTACCGTGAAACAATTGATGGAAAACAATATTCTCCACAGGAGATTTCTGCGATGATTCTTCAGAAGATGAAATCTGATGCAGAGAACTATCTGGGCGAAAAAGTAACAGAAGCGGTTATCACCGTACCTGCTTACTTCAATGACGCACAGCGTCAGGCAACAAAAGATGCCGGAAAAATTGCCGGTCTGGATGTAAAGCGTATTATCAATGAGCCAACAGCCGCTGCGCTGGCATATGGCCTTGATAATGAAAAAGAACAGAAAATCATGGTATACGATTTAGGCGGCGGTACCTTTGATGTTTCTATCATCGAAATTGGTGACGGTGTAATAGAAGTACTTTCAACCGCCGGAGATAATAAACTGGGCGGAGATGATTTTGACCAGAAGATCGCTGATTATATGCTTGCTGAGTTTAAAAAGAATGAGGGCGTTGATTTATCCGGTGATAAGATGGCTATGCAGCGTATTAAGGAAGCAGCAGAAAAAGCCAAGAAGGAACTTTCCAGTGCTACTACCACCAATATTAATCTGCCATTTATTACGGCTACGGCAGAAGGACCGAAACACTTTGATATGAACTTGACTAAAGCTAAATTTGACGAACTGACACATGGACTGGTTGAACGAACAGCAGAACCTGTTACCAGAGCGCTGTCAGATGCAGGCATTAGTTCGTCAGAGCTTGGCAAAGTGCTGCTGGTTGGCGGATCTACACGTATCCCGGCAGTACAGGACAAAGTAAAACAACTGACAGGACATGAACCGAGCAAGAGTCTGAATCCGGATGAATGTGTGGCACTTGGTGCTTCCGTACAAGGTGGTAAGCTTGCAGGAGATGCAGGTGCAGGCGATATTCTATTGTTGGATGTAACACCATTGTCACTGTCTATAGAGACGATGGGTGGCGTTGCTACCCGCTTGATTGAGCGTAATACTACGATTCCTACTAAGAAGAGCCAGGTGTTCTCAACGGCGGCTGATAACCAGACAGCAGTTGATATCAATGTGGTACAGGGTGAGCGTCAGTTTGCGAAAGATAACAAATCACTTGGACAGTTCCGTCTGGATGGGATTCCGCCTGCAAGACGAGGCATGCCTCAGATTGAAGTTACCTTTGACATTGATGCCAATGGTATCGTGAATGTGTCTGCGAAAGATTTGGGGACCGGAAAAGAGCAGCACATCACCATTACTGCGGGTTCCAATATGTCTGATTCCGATATTGACAAGGCTGTGAAAGAAGCAGCTGAGTTTGAAGCTCAGGATAAAGCTAAAAAAGAAGCGATCGATACGAGAAACGATGCAGATTCCACAGTATTCCAGATTGAAAAAGCTTTGGAAGAAGTTGGGGATAAGGTATCTGAGAACGATAAGACTGCAGTTCAGGCCGAACTGACAGCACTGAAGGATTTGCTTGCCAATACACCGGCAGATGACATGAGTGCATCTCAGGTTGCTGACATTAAAGCTGCGCAGGAAAAACTGATGCAGAGTGCACAGCCGATGTTTACAAAGATGTATGAGAACATGCAGCAGGCACAGGGCACAGGAGGCCCGGAGTCAGGTCCGGATTCCCAGGATCAGGGAGGCAGCAGTGATGATGACGTGGTTGATGCTGACTACAAGGAAGTTTAATCGAAGCAGCAGTGAACAGATATAAAGTAAATGGCAGAGCGCAGATTCTATCTGCGCTGTACTGCTGTAAAAGGGTGATAACATATGGCAGATAAAAGAGATTATTATGAAGTCCTCGGAGTCGATAAGGGGGCGGATGATGCAACATTGAAGCAGGCGTACCGCAAGCTGGCAAAGAAGTACCATCCGGATATGAATCCCGGCGATAAAGAGGCGGAGGCTAAATTCAAAGAGGCGACGGAGGCCTATGGTGTCTTAAGCGATCCTGATAAGCGGCGCCAATATGACCAGTTCGGTCATGCTGCATTTGAAAACGGCGGAGGCGGAGCGGGCGGATTCGGTGGCTTTGACTTCAGTGGTGATATGGGCGATATCTTCGGTGATATCTTTGGCGATCTGTTTGGCGGCGGGCGTTCCAGAAGGGCGAATAACGGACCTATGAAGGGTGCAAATCTGCGTGCTGTGATTCATATCACATTTGAAGAGGCGGTATTTGGCTGTGACAAGGAAATCGAACTGACACTGAAAGATACCTGCACAACTTGTCATGGGACAGGTGCAAAGCAAGGTACTTCACCTGAAACATGCAGCAAGTGTAACGGAAGCGGACAGGTCACGTATACGCAACAGTCGATGTTTGGTATGGTTCGTAATGTACAGACATGTCCGGAATGCGGCGGCAGCGGCAAGGTTATAAAAGAGAAGTGTGCTGATTGTCATGGAAGTGGGTTTATTGCAAACCGCAAGAAAATACAGGTAACAGTTCCTGCCGGTATTGACAACGGCCAAAGCATACGTATTCGTGATAAGGGAGAACCGGGAAGGAATGGCGGTCCAAGAGGGGATCTGTTAGTGGAAGTGCAGGTAGCCCGTCATCCGATTTTCCAGAGACAGGATATGAATATCTTCTCTACTGCCCCAATTACATTTGCACAGGCAGCTTTAGGCGGTGATGTAAGGATTAATACGGTGGATGGAGATGTAGTATATACGGTAAAACCTGGAACACAGACGGATACGAAAATCCGCCTGAAGGGAAAAGGAGTTCCTTCTCTGCGCAATAAGAGTGTCCGCGGCGACCAGTATGTAACACTGGTAGTCCAGACTCCGACCAGATTGAATGAAGAGGCAAAGGAAGCTCTTCGGAAATTTGATGAAGTCTGCGGTAATCGTACCACGGGCCCGGAAAAAAAGAAAAAAGGGTTTATGGATAAAGTAAAGGAAGCATTTGAAGATTAAATGATACGGAGGATTGGTTTACGGAAACGCACGTTTTCCAGCCAATCCTTCTTTTGTTGCAGTTTGGTCGTCGCTGAACTCCGGCTTGAAATATGGCGTAAAATCGTGTATTATAAATCCTACGTATTGGTATAGAGGAGAGAGACATATGAAGTGGAATAAATATACATTGAAGACCAAAAGTGATGTAGAGGATATCGTAATTTCTTCATTGGCGGATATTGGAATTCAGGGTGTGGAGATTGAAGATAAACAGCCTCTGACCAAAGAGGATAAAGAGCAGATGTTTGTGGATATCCTGCCGGATATGCCGGAAGATGACGGGATTGCCTATCTGAACTTTTATCTGGAACCGGAAGAGGACAACGAAAGTATCCTGCAAGATGTAAAAAAAGAACTGGAGAGTCTTAGAGAGTTTCTGGATATAGGGGAAGGAACTATTACGAAATCAGAGACCGAGGATAAAGACTGGATTAATAACTGGAAAGAATACTTTCATCAGTTCTATGTTGATGATATTTTGATTATTCCATCTTGGGAGGAGGTAAAGCCGGAAGACGAAGGAAAGATGATTATTCATATTGATCCGGGGACTGCTTTTGGTACGGGCATGCATGAGACGACCCAGCTATGCATCCGTCAGTTGAAAAAACATGTTACCTCTAAGGCCAGACTTCTGGATGTAGGTACAGGAAGCGGAATTTTATCCATCATCGCATTAAAACTGGGAGCTGCATATGCCGTGGGAACCGATCTGGATCCCTGTGCAATACCTGCGGTTGAAGAGAATAAAGAAGTGAATGGGATATCTGCCGAAACATTTGATATGATAATCGGAAATATCATTGATGATAAAGTGGTACAGGCACAGGTGGATCACGAGAAATATGACATTGTCACGGCGAATATTCTGGCGGATGTTCTGGTTCCGCTGACACCTGTGGTTGTCCATTATATGAAACCGGGAGCGGTATATATTACTTCGGGTATTCTGGATGTGAAAGAAAAAGAAGTAAAGAAAACGGTGGAGGCTGCCGGGCTTACCGTAATTGAGATAACGCATCAGGGCGAATGGGTATCCATAACTGCACAGAAGAGGTGAGGGAATGCATCGGTTTTTTGTCAACCAGAACCAGATTGAAGATACATGGATTCATATCCAGGGCAGCGATGTGAATCATATCAGGAATGTACTGCGCATGAAGCCGGGAGAAGAAATCCTTGTCAGCGATGGGAATAAGATGGAATATACATGCTGTATAGAAGCGCTGGACAAGGAGGAGGTTCTGGCAAAAATTGTGTATGCACAGGAGAATGGATTAGAATTACCATCCAGGATTTACCTGTTTCAGGGACTGCCCAAAGGCGATAAGATGGAATTAATCATTCAAAAGGCGGTTGAACTGGGAGTATATGAGGTCATTCCTGTAAATACAAAGCGCTGTGTTGTAAAACTGGATTCCAGGAAGGAAGTAAGCAAATTAAAGCGTTGGCAGGCCATATCAGAAAGCGCGGCCAAGCAGTCAAAACGTCTGGTGATACCTCAGGTTACAGGAGTAAAAAGTTTTGAGGAGGCTGTAAAATTTGCCGGTCAAATGGATATACGCCTGATTCCTTATGAACTTGCGAAAGGTATGGAGGAGACGAGAGAAGTCCTGGAAGGGATTCGGCCGGGACAATCCATTGGACTTTTCATTGGTCCGGAGGGGGGCTTTGAGGACAAAGAGATAGATATGGCTGTGAACAATGGCATCCTTCCTATTACGCTTGGAAAAAGGATACTTCGCACGGAGACTGCCGGGATGACATTGTTAGCAATACTGATGTATCTGTTGGAAAAGCAGTAATCATCTTATAGATGAAAAAGAAGATATAGAGGAAAATATATAAAATGGAAGCATATCTGGATAATGCAGCGACTACCTGCTGTTATGAAGAGGTAAAGGACCTTATGGTCCGGACAATGATGGTGGATTATGGAAATCCATCCGCCATGCATATGAAAGGCGTAGAGGCGGAGCGATATTGCAAAGAGGCAACTCAGACACTGGCGAAATTGATGAAGGTTCAGGAAAGTGAGATATATTTTACTTCGGGTGGAACGGAATCCAATAACTGGGCACTTTTAGGAACGGCATTAGCAAACCGCAGACAGGGAAACCATATTATTACCACAGCCATCGAACATTCAGCAGTCTCGGCGCCGCTTGCATTTCTGGAAGAGCAGGGCTGCAAGGTGACAAAATTGGGTGTGGATGGAGAAGGCCGGATATCCATGGAAGAATTGGAAAAGGCCATTACCGATGATACGATTCTGGTTTCCGTGATGTATGTGAATAATGAAATTGGGTCTGTACAGGACATAGCAGCGATAGGAGAGCTTATTAAACGTAAAAACCGCAACACCAGTTTTCATGTAGATGCAACGCAGGCCTTCGGGAAATACAGAATATTGCCCCGTAAGATGGGCATTGATCTGATGTCAGCAAGCGCTCATAAATTTCATGGACCAAAAGGTGCAGGCTTTCTTTATATTGGAGAAAAAACGAAGGTGCATCCGATGATTATGGGAGGCGGACAGCAGCGCGGCATGCGTTCCGGTACGGATAACGTCCCCGGAGTGGCGGGGCTTTCGAAAGCAGCGGAAATCACATACAGAAATCTGGAACAGAATCAGGCGCATCTGTTTGATTTAAAACAGCATTTGACGGAAGAACTTAGAAAGCTTCCGGATGTCGTGATCCATGGGATGCCGGTGGAGGAAGGAGCGCCACATATTGTCAATGCTTCCTTTTTGGGAGTAAGAAGTGAGGTGCTGCTTCATACGCTTGAGGAGCGGCAGATTTATGTATCGGCTGGCAGTGCCTGCTCCAGCCACAGACGAGCAGGAAGTGCGACACTGACGGCCATTGGATGTAATCAGGCGGAGAGGGAGTCAGCGTTAAGATTCAGCTTCAGTGAACGAACTACCCTGGATGAAGTAAATTATACGTTGGAGGTACTTAAGGAAGTACTCCCGGCCTTAAGAAGATATACCAGGCACTGATGAGAGGAGAAGCAGATGTTTAAAGCATTTTTAATAAAGTATGCGGAGATAGGGATAAAAGGAAAGAACAGATATCTGTTTGAGGAAGCTTTGGTAAATCAGATCAGATATAGTCTTGAAAAAGTGGAAGGTACATTTCGTGTTATCCGGGAGCAGGGAAGAATTTATGTGTTTACAGAGGGATATTTTGATTACGAGGAAACCGTACAGGCGCTTAAGTGTGTGTTTGGAATTTCAGGAATCTGCCCGGTTGTGGTGGTGGAGGATAAAGGTTTCGAAGATCTTGCAGATCAGGTGGTAGCGTATGTTAAGCACATGTATCCGGAATTTAACAAGACTTTTAAGGTGCATGCACGCAGAGCGAAGAAGACCTATCCTATGAACTCGATGGAATTGAACTGTGAGCTGGGCGGAAGAATCCTGGATGAGTGCCCGGGGATGAAGGTAGATGTCCATCAGCCTGAGATTCATCTGACTGTGGAAGTACGTCAGAAGATATATATATATTCTGAGACGATTCCGGGTCCCGGTGGAATGCCTGTTGGAACCAACGGATCCGCCATGCTGCTTTTGTCAGGGGGGATAGACTCTCCGGTAGCCGGCTATATGATTGCAAAACGTGGGGTAAAACTGGAGGCGGTTTATTTTCATGCACCACCGTATACGAGTGAACGTGCCAAGCAGAAAGTGGTGGATCTGGCGAGGCTGGTTGCACGTTACAGTGGCCCCGTACGTCTGCATGTTGTGAATTTTACAGATATCCAGCTATATATATATGAAAAGTGTCCCCATGACGAACTTACGATTATCATGCGGCGTTATATGATGAAAATTGCAGAGCAATTTGCCGGTGAAGACGGAGCATCAGCACTGATAACAGGTGAAAGTATCGGACAAGTTGCAAGCCAGACCATGCAGAGCCTTGCCTGCACCAACGAAGTATGTAAGATGCCGGTATTCCGCCCGCTGATCGGATTTGATAAACAGGAGATCGTGGACATAGCGTTGAAAATTAATACGTATGAGACTTCTATATTACCTTACGAGGATTGCTGTACCATCTTTGTAGCAAAGCATCCGGTTACCAAACCAAATCTGAACATTATCAAACGTTCTGAGCAGAATCTGCAGGAGAAAATTGATGAGATGATACAGACAGCAATTGATACAGCGGAGACGATAGAGATAGTGTATTAGAAAACGTTACGATTCGGCCACAGTGTGATCCCCCGGAGGTTTTTGCTTTATAGGACGAACTTTCCTATAAAGCAAAAAACAGCTGCACATGCTGCAGCTGTCTTCTGAAAGTCTGTTTTTTAAACAAGATATGGATTTAATACGGAAAGAACTGTTTCCAGGTTTTCACCTTCGGAATGAATATTTAAGTCAATAGGTTTTGACAAATCTAAACTGAAAATTCCCATAATGGATTTTGCATCTATAACGTATCTTCCGGATACTAAATCAAAATCAAAATCAAATTTGGAAATGTCATTGACAAATGATTTTACTTTGTCAATTGAATTGAGTGAAATCTGTACTGTTTTCATCGATAAAATCCTCCCTGAATTTGGTTTATAACTGACGTTTCTTCGTGTAATACTCGAACTATTGTCATAACTTATCTTACAGTTTATGGCAGTAAAAGTCAAGGCGAAAACCCACAAATAATACCAGGAATATTCGGTAAAATTGATAACTATTGAAATACAAATAAAGGAGAGGTATATGAAAAAGACGGTAGCTTTGCATAATTTAGGATGTAAGGTAAATGCCTATGAGCTGGAAGCCATGCAGCAGCTCCTGGAGGAAGCAGGGTATGAGATTGTTCCCTTTACTCCGGGTGCAGATATCTATATTATCAATACATGTACGGTAACAAATATTGCTGACCGAAAATCCAGACAGATGCTTCACAAGGCAAAGAAGATGAATCCCGCGGCGATTGTGGTAGCTACCGGATGTTATGTGCAGGCGCAAGGTGAAAAAATTGAAAAAGATCCGTCTATAGATATCATAATCGGGAATAATAAGAAACAGGATTTAATAGAGATTCTGAAAGAGTATGAGAACTGCAGCTCGGAAAAGGAGCAGGAAGATTCCGCTGTTTGCACGCATATGATAGATATAAACCATACCGGCGAGTATGAAAATTTATCGATTACCGGGACCGGCGGACATACAAGGGCATATATCAAGGTGCAGGATGGCTGCAACCAGTTCTGTTCTTACTGTATCATCCCATTTGCCAGAGGCAGAGTGAGAAGCCGGTCTGAAAACGATGTTGTAGGGGAAGTGAAAACTCTGGCCGGAAACGGCCATCAGGAGGTAGTTCTGACAGGAATTCACCTGAGCTCTTACGGAGTTGATCTGGAAGAGAGGGATTCTCTGCTGGGATTGATTCGGGCAATTCATGATGTGGAGGGGATACAGAGAATCCGCCTTGGCTCTCTGGAACCCAGAATTATAACAGAGGAATTTGTAAAAGGGATTGCAGCATTACCTAAGGTATGCCCGCACTTTCATTTGTCTTTACAAAGTGGGTGCAATGAGACACTGAAAAGGATGAATCGAAGATATACTTCTGAGGAATATATGGATGGATGCAGACTCCTGCGGAAATATTATGACAATCCGGCTCTGACTACAGATATCATCGTAGGATTTCCGGGAGAAACAACAGAAGAATTTGAAGCCTCTGAAGCCTTTGTGAAAGCCGTCCGCTTTTTTGAAACTCATATCTTTAAATATTCCCAAAGGGAAGGGACAAAGGCCGCGGTCATGCAGGAACAAATACAGGAACAGCAAAAGCATGAGCGCAGCCAGAAACTTCTGGAACTGGATGAACAGAGGAGAATGGAGTATATGGATCAGTTTTTAGGGCATCGGGTTGAAATTCTGATTGAGGAACAGATTGAACTGAATGGAATAAAGTATTGGACCGGATACACCAGAGAGTATATACGGGCTGCCGTAAAATCAGAAGAAGTGTTGCGGAATTGTCTGATAGAGGCTACTGTTGTGAACAGACAGCAAAATCTTTTGCTTTCTGAGACCGTTTGAGGATAACGGAAAGTTATCATTGAATTTTCCTGCAAAGTATATTAAAATGAAATAGATATCAATGAACGAGGACGTGAAAAAATGACAGATTTAGGTAATACGCAATACTTTAAAGTCAAAAGCGAACCGGAGATACAGGTTAAGGAAGTTCTGGATATAGTTTATAATGCGATGGCGGAGAAGGGCTATAACCCGGTGAACCAGATCGTCGGATATATTATGTCCGGAGATCCCACCTATATCACAAGTCATAAGGGTGCCCGCAGCATGATTATGAAGGTGGAGCGGGACGAGCTGGTGGAAGAACTTTTGAAAGAGTATATTAAGAATGAATCCTGGAAGAGAGACTGACTGTATGCGGATTTTGGGTTTGGATTTTGGCTCTAAGACAGTGGGTGTAGCGGTTAGTGACCCTCTTGGGATTACTGCCCAGGGGGTCGAAATTATCAGGAGAAAATCCGAGAATAAGCTGCGTCAGACACTTGCCCGCATAGAGGAACTGATTGAACAGTATCAGGTAGAACGGTTGGTGCTTGGATTCCCAAAACATATGAATAATGACATAGGTGACAGGGCTGTGAAATCTCTGGAATTTCAGGAAATGCTGAAGAGAAGAACAGGTCTGGATGTTGTTATGTGGGATGAACGGCTGACCACAGTCGCGGCAAACAGAACATTGATAGAGGCAGAAGTGCGCAGGGAAAACAGGAAAAATTTTGTGGACCAGATTGCGGCTGTGTTTATTCTGCAAGGATATCTGGATTATTTGTTTAATCAAAAACCTGAATAAAAGCAAAGAGGAAGTCACAGACTATGGAAAAAGTCAAATTTGTATCGGAAGATGGAAGTGAAATAGAGTTTTTCGTAGAAGAGCAAACCAGAGTGAACGGTATCGATTATCTGCTGGTTTCTGATTCTGACGAAGATGAGGCGAATGCCTACATCATGAAGGATGTATCCCAGGAATCCGCGCCTGACGCAGAGTATGTTATGGTGGAAGACGAAGTAGAATTCGATGCTATAGCAGGCATTTTTGCTCAGATGCTGGATGAGGTGGATCTCCATTCGTGTTAATGGCGTGTATGAGAATGTACGAAGACGTTCTCATACAGTTTGTGTTCGGAAATGATAAAAAATGGAGGTGCTTTTTGAAGAAAAAAGGTGAAAGTAAATTAAAGATCATTTCGCTCGGTGGTTTAGAGCAGATTGGAATGAATATCACTGCCTTTGAATATGAAGACAGTATAGTTGTCGTGGACTGTGGTCTGGCGTTTCCGGAGGATGATATGCTGGGAATTGACCTGGTGATTCCGGATGTGACTTATCTGAAGGACAACATACAAAAAGTAAAAGGATTTGTAATAACACATGGACATGAGGATCATATAGGGGCACTGCCTTATGTTTTGAAAGAGATTAATGTGCCCGTTTATGCAACAAAATTAACAATTGGATTAATTGAAAATAAATTAAAAGAACACAACCTTCTTCGTTCCACAAAAAGAAAGACGATTAAACACGGACAGTCTATTAATCTGGGGGCATTCCGTATAGAATTTATTAAGACAAACCATAGTATCCAGGATGCAGCAGCGCTGGCCATCTATTCTCCGGCAGGCACCATTATTCACACAGGGGACTTTAAAGTGGACTATACGCCTGTATTTGGAGATGCCATAGATCTTCAGCGATTTGCGGAAATCGGCAAAAAAGGCGTGTTGGCGCTGATGTGCGACAGTACGAATGCGGAACGTAAGGGCTTCACCATGTCCGAGCGTACTGTGGGTAAAACATTTGACAACATCTTTGCTGAACATAAAAACACGCGTATCATTATAGCTACATTTGCATCCAATGTGGATCGGGTGCAGCAGATTATCAACTCTGCTTATAAATATGGCAGAAAAGTTATCGTAGAAGGCCGCAGCATGGTGAATGTCATCACCACAGCATCGGAACTGGGATATTTGAATATTCCGGAAAATACTCTGATTGATATCGACAAGATGAAGAACTATCCGGATGACCAGATGGTTCTTGTAACGACCGGAAGCCAGGGCGAGTCTATGGCCGCTCTTTCACGTATGGCAGCCAATATACACAAGAAAGTATCTATTAAACCCGGCGACACAATTATATTCAGCTCTAATCCTATTCCGGGTAATGAAAAGGCAGTATCTAAGGTGATCAATGAGCTTTCGGTCAAGGGTGCTGATGTGATTTTTCAGGATGTCCACGTTTCAGGACATGCCTGCCAGGAAGAGATTAAACTTATATACTCGCTGGTACATCCCAAATATGCAATTCCTGTACATGGCGAATACCGTCATTTAAAGGCGCAGAAGGGGATTGCAGAATCCTTAGGTATCCCTAAGGAGAATATATTTATTCTGCGTTCCGGTGATGTACTGGAACTGGATGATCAGAGCTGTGCAGTGACCGGCAAGGTTCATACGGGAGCAATTATGGTGGATGGACTTGGTGTCGGAGATGTGGGCAATATTGTACTGCGTGACCGTCAGCATTTGTCCGAGGATGGGATTATGGTGGTGGTTCTGACACTGGAAAAGCGCAGTAATCAGCTATTATCCGGTCCGGATATCGTTTCACGCGGTTTTGTATATGTCCGTGAATCTGAGGATTTGATGGGAGAGGCCAGAGTTGTGGTGGAAGACGCGCTGGATGAATGCCTTAACCGTAAAATCAGTGACTGGGGTAAAATCAAGACGGAAATCAAGGATTCTCTGGGAGATTTTGTATGGAAGAAAACGAAGAGGAGACCGATGATACTTCCGATTATCATGGAGGCGTAAGCTTATGTCAGGCGATGTGGTAAAGTGCACGGAAGCGCTTGTTCATGCCATGTTAAACAGTGAAGAATATCAGAATTACCAGCGATATGAAGGTGAGCTGAGAAGTAAACCTAAGCTGCGTGAACAGGTTGATGAATTTCGAATCAGAAATTACCATCTCCAGAAGCAGGAAGGGATTGACCTGTATGATGAGGTGGATAATCTGGAAAGGGAATTTGAGCATATACGCAAGAACGCACTTGCCAATGCATATCTGGAGGCCGAATTGGCGGTCTGTAAGATGATGCAGGATACACAGACTGCACTTGTAAAGAGCTTAAATATCTCCATACCGGATGAGGTTTAACAAAGGAGAGGCATATGGCTAAGAAAAATAAGGATACCGGATATAGAGCGGCGCTTACAGGTGCCAGAGGAACTCTGCGGATTCTGATATATATCTTCGGAATTGTACTGATTCTGTATCTGGGAAAAATCACATATAGTTTTGGCTACGATGTATTTGCCCAGAAGCCTGTTGCCTCCTCTGAGAGTAAAGGACAGGATGTCACTGTAATTATCAAGGAAGATACTTCGACCTATGGGATAGGGAAACAGCTTTCAGAGAAAGGTCTGATCGCAAATGGGCCTGTAGTATTCTGGGTTCAGGTTCGATTGTCAGACTATTACGGCAAACTGGAACCCGGGAGTTATATATTGAATACGTATCAGACGGTAGACGAGATGCTGGAGATTTTATCCAAACAAAATACAGAAGGTCAGCCCTCAGAGGATGATGATACTTCCGGCGAAAGTGATGGAGATGACAGCGATGACGCTGCGATTCCGGAGCATGCCCAGGAAGGTACGCAGGAAGGCGGAGAATAAGTTGATTGTTGACGAAAGAATGCTTACCTTCATTAATTCCATGGATGTCGGTCATACACCTTTCCTGGAGGAATTGGAGCAAGAGGCAAAAGAGGCTTTTGTTCCGATTATCCGAAGGGAAATGCAAAGCTTTTTAAAAGTGTTTTTAAAAATCCAAAAGCCTGAGAGAATCCTGGAGGTGGGAACTGCCATAGGGTTCTCTGCTCTTTTTATGGCTGAATACGCACCTTCGAATTGCAAGATGACAACGATTGAGAATTATGAAAAGAGAATACCGGTTGCCAGGAGACATTTTGAAGAGGCCGGAAGGCAGGAACAAATTACGCTGCTGCAAGGGGATGCGAGAGATGTACTGAAAACACTGGAAGGAACTTACGATTTAATCTTTATGGATGCTGCCAAAGGGCAGTATATTCATTACTTACCAGAACTTATGAGACTCATGCATCCGGGAAGCGTACTTATCTCGGATAATGTCCTCCAGGATGGTGATATCATAGAATCCCATTATATTGTGGAGCGGAGAAACCGTACGATTTATAAGCGCATGAGGGAATATCTCTATATGCTGAAGCACCATAAAGAATTGGAGACAGCTATAGTACCATTGGGAGATGGAATCACAATCAGTGTGAAGTGTTGAGAAGGAGGAATACATGAGAGAACCGGAGTTACTGGTGCCGGCAAGCAGCCTGGAGGTTTTGAAAGTGGCTGTGATATTTGGAGCCGATGCTGTCTATATCGGTGGAGAAGCCTTTGGACTGCGTGCGAAAGCTAAGAATTTTTCTCCGGAAGATATGAGGGAAGGAATTGCTTTTGCACATACGCGGGATGTTAAAGTTTATGTGACGGCGAACATTCTGGCACATAATGAAGATCTTGAAGGTGTAAGGAAGTATTTTGAAGAATTGAAGGACATAAAACCAGATGGATTGATTATTTCGGATCCAGGCGTGTTTCAGATTGCAAAAGAAGTCTGCCCGGAAATTGAGCGGCATATCAGTACACAGGCCAATAACACCAATTATGGGACATTTAACTTCTGGTATCAACAGGGGGCAAAGAGGATTGTTACCGCCCGGGAATTGTCACTGGAGGAAATACGAAGTATAAGGAAACATATTCCGGAGGATCTGGAAATTGAGACATTTATTCATGGGGCGATGTGCATGTCTTATTCGGGAAGGTGTCTGCTCAGCAACTATTTAACGGGCAGAGATGCGAACCGGGGAGCCTGTACCCACCCATGCAGATGGAAGTATTCCGTAGTAGAAGAGTCAAGACCCGGGGAATACATGCCGGTATATGAGAATGAAAGAGGAACCTTCATATTTAATTCCAGGGATTTATGTATGATTGAACATCTGCCGGATATCCTGAATGCGGGGATTGACAGCCTGAAAATTGAAGGACGTATGAAGACTGCCCTCTATGTGGCCACAGTCGCACGGACGTACCGGAAAGCAATCGATGACTATCGAAAGGATCCCGAATTATATCAGCAAAATATGCCATGGTATCGGGAGCAGATTTCCAATTGCACATATCGGCAGTTCACTACAGGATTTTTCTATGGAAAGCCTACAGATGAGGCACAGATTTATGATAATAACACCTATATACAAGAGTATATATACCTCGGGATTGCAGGAGAAAGGGATAAACGCGGATATTATTCGACTGAACAGAGAAATAAGTTTTGTGTCGGCGAGGAGATAGAAATCATGAAACCGGATGGTCGAAACATTCCGGCAACTGTACGCGCGATTTTTGATAACGAAGGAAATTCCATGGAGTCGGCACCACATCCGAAGCAGAAATTGTGGATTGATCTGACCCATGAGATGGATGCATTTGATATTCTGCGAAAAAAGGCGTAAATAATGTAAAAAGGGACTGAGGTCCCTTTTTTGATACCACTTTCTTAAAATCCGACTGCTTGTTCTATAAAAACACCTCAATACGACAAAATAGGGACAGTTGGAAAAGCACATTTTTCCGATTCAGGTCATAGAATAGATAGAAATCCTCTTCGAGGTGCAGCTTGAAAACATTCCAAAAACCCCTGTCGGCACAGGAAGAGAAAGCATTTCTTAAAAAATACCAGGAGGGAGATCTGGATGCTAAGAATGTTCTGATTGAGCGGAATATGCGGTTGGTGGCCCATGTAGTTAAGAAATATCAGGGGATAGCGGAAGACCAGGAAGATCTGATCTCTATAGGCACCATTGGTCTGATTAAAGCTGTGAGCACATTCGACCATAATAAGAGCAGTAAACTGGCCAGCTATGCGGTCCGATGCATAGAAAATGAAATTCTGATGTTTTTACGTTCCCGTAAAAAGCTAAATAAGGAAGTATCGCTCTATGAATCTATAGGAACTGATAAAGAGGGTAATGAAATACATCTTATGGATGTGATGGAGGGAGATGCCGAAGATACGGAGGAACAATACCTCCATAAGGAAAATGTGCGAAAGCTTTATAATCTGGTTGAACAGGTGCTGACAGAACAAGAATATAAAGTGCTTTGCATGCGATATGGTCTGTATGGGACGGAAGGGCTGACCCAGCGGGCTATTGCCGGAAAGATGGGAATCAGCAGATCCTATGTTTCCAGGATTGAAAAAAATGCTGTTATAAAGCTCAGGAATTATTTTGAATAAACCATGCAGGCGCGGACTATCCCGCGCTTGTTTTCTGTATATTAATACGAAATGAAGGGTTGTATACTTTTAATGGCAGGAGTATAATTGTCTCATGAACAAATCATACGGAATCCCTATCTGGAATTCCATTTGTCAGTGAATCTTTTTCTTTTTATTTCCCATGCTTAATTAGATGAATAACGGAGGGTTTATGTTTTGTAGTGTATTATCGGCTGCAATTTATGGAGTTGATGCGGTAAAGGTACAGGTAGAGGCTGATGTCAGTGATGGTATGCCGCAGTTTGTCATAGTCGGATCTGTTTCAGCACAGGTAAAAGAAGGTCAGGATCGTGTGAGGACGGCACTTCGGAATGTTGGGGTTGCTTTCCCGCCCAAGCGGGTAACAATTAATCTGGTTCCTGCAGACATCAGAAAGGATGGTTCCAGATTTGATCTGCCAATGGCAGTCGCATTCTTAAAAGCGGTCGGAAGGATTCCGCCGGGAGCACTTGACGATGTGATGGTTATAGGAGAAGTGCGCCTGAATGGAGGTATTCAGGGGGTCACAGGGGTACTTTCCACCGTGCTTCTCGCCCGGGAATCAGGATGCAAAAGATGTGTGATACCCAGGGACAATATCAAAGAAGGAAACATTGTAGACGGAATACAGGTAATTGGAGTAGAATCCCTGAAGCAGCTGATTACATATTGCTTTGATGAAAGGTCGATAAAGGAAGACAAAGAAAGAGAAGCAGTGGACGAGAAGGGTGATTATGATGTGGACTTTCAGGACATATTGGGTCAGGAATATGTAAAAAGAGCAGCATTAATCGCGGCCTGTGGTTTTCATAACCTTTTGCTCCGGGGAGGTCCGGGAAGTGGAAAGTCGATGCTGGCAAAGCGCTTGCCGACGATCATGCCGGAACTTACCAGAGAAGAAAGTCTGGAGTTAACCAAGATATATAGTGTGGCAGGGATGCTGCCGGGGGAAGCACCGGTGCTGAAAAAAAGACCTTTTCGTCAGCCGCATCATACCATATCACCACAGGCTCTGGCTGGAGGAGGCAGGATTCCAATTCCTGGTGAAATAACACTGGCTCACCATGGGGTACTGTTTTTGGATGAATTGGCCGAGGTTTCCAGGAAGACAATAGAGATTCTCCGCCAACCGTTGGAAGACCATCAGATTATAATATCGAGGACGGGTGGAAGATTTCTGTTTCCTGCCAATTTTATGCTGGTAGGAGCCATGAATTCCTGCCCTTGCGGATTCTATCCCGATATGAACCGCTGTACCTGCACAATGCAGGAAATTATAAGGTATACGAATAAAATCAGCCTTCCTCTTCTGGACCGGATGGACTTATGTGTAGAAGTACCTGCTCTTGGTTATGAAGCATTGACAGAAACCGGAAGAAAGGGTAAATCTTCAGGAGAGCTAAGAAAAATTGTGTACAGAACACTGCAGATACAGCAAAACCGATATCAGGAACAGCCATGGAACAAAAAGGATGGAATTCACTATAACAGTGGATTAAATCCACAGGATATTGAGAGATTCTGTCCCATAACTGCTGAGGGAAAAAGGCTATTAAAGCAGGCATTTGAAGTCTACGGGATCACAGCCAGAGGTTACCATAAAATTATAAAGGTGGCGAGAACCATTGCAGATCTGGATGAGAGTGATGTAATAAGAACAGAGCACATCAGCGAAGCAATCTGCTATAGAAGTCTGGATAACCTGGATAGAAGGTGATGGAAAGGATTAGAGGTATGAGAGAGGAAAGGTATGAATATTATGGAAGGGAAGAGAGCAAATATCCAGGCCGTCTGAAATTACTGCCCAGAATGCCGGAAGGAATTTATGTAAAAGGAAAACTCCCGGCAGAAGACGAGCCTGTGGTTGCGATTGCAGGCGCCAGAGCATGTTCCTCTTATGGGAGACAATTAGCATTTGAATACGCAAGAATTCTGGCTGAATGTGGGGTTCAGATTATCAGCGGGCTTGCCTATGGAATAGATACAGGTGCACATGAAGGAGCATTAGCCGGAGGAGGAAAGACATTTGCAGTACTTGGATGTGGTGTGGACATTTGTTATCCAAAAGAGAATTATCCGCTCTATAGGAAGATGCTTGCCCGGGAGGGTGGAGTTTTGTCAGAATTCCCGCCGGGTTCTGCGCCGGAGGCCTGGCATTTTCCTGTCAGAAATCGTATTATAAGCGGCCTGGCAGACGCGGTGCTGGTAGTGGAAGCCAGAGAACGCAGTGGATCCCTGATTACCGCTGACTATGCACTGGAACAAGGAAAACTTGTATTTGCCATACCGGGAAGAGTTGGAGATGCTTTGAGCAGAGGGTGTAATTATCTGCTCTACCAGGGAGCGGGATTAGCGTATCAGCCGGAATGTATTTTGGAAGAATTGGGAATTACAAGTACTCCAAATCATAAAATTAAATACAAAATCAAAAATTTTTCGAAAGAGGAGCAATGTGTTTATCAACAACTGGATATTTTACCAAAGAGCTTGGGTGAACTTGCAGATATAACGGAGTACTCAATGCCTGTTTTATCAAAGATTTTGCTGACTTTACAGGCAAAAGGTTTTGTGGAAGAATCATACAGAAATTATTGGCGGAAATTTGGACAATACTAAGAAAACAGCGTATGATTTTTAGATTTTGGCGCTCCGGGTCAGGAAAAAGAACTTGCAAGAAAAAATAATTTGGTGTATAGTGGTCTCAATTTGTTACGGTTCAGCCCAGAACAATGTAATCAGCTAACGGCTGTGCCGTAACTTCAATTTAGTGTTAGGAGGCAATAGGGTGGCAAAGTATCTTGTTATCGTGGAATCACCGGCGAAAGTGAAGACGGTGAAAAAATTCCTCGGGGCCAATTATGAAGTAGCAGCATCAAATGGACATGTTCGGGATCTTCCAAAGAGTCAGCTGGGTATTGACATAGAACATGACTTTGAGCCAAAATATATAACAATTCGTGGTAAAGGAGAGCTTTTGGCAGGTTTGCGTAAATCTGTGAAGAAGGCAGACAAAATTTATCTCGCAACTGACCCTGATCGCGAAGGAGAGGCAATTTCATGGCATCTGTCCAAGGCGTTAAAGCTGGAAGACAAGAAGATGCAGCGTATAACTTTTAATGAGATAACAAAAACCGCTGTAAAGGCGTCTCTTAAGGAAGCCAGAGAAATTGATATGAATCTGGTGGATGAGCAGCAGGCGCGCAGGTGCCTGGATCGTATGGTTGGATATGAGATCAGTCCGCTGCTCTGGAAAAAAATCAAACGAGGATTAAGCGCGGGGCGTGTTCAATCGGTTGCGCTTCGGATTATAGGTGACAGGGAAGAGGAAATCAATGCGTTTATTCCGCAGGAGTACTGGTCGCTGGATGCATCGTTTCAGATACCGGGTGAGAAAAAACCGTTAGTCGCTCATTTTTACGGAAAAGATAAAAAAATCAATATTAATTCAAAGGAAGAGATGAACCGGATTCTGGATGAATTAAAAGGTGCGCAGTTTGAAGTCACAGAAGTGAAGAAGGGTGAGCGCACCAAAAAGGCACCGCTTCCCTTTACTACAAGCACCCTGCAGCAGGAGGCTGCTAAGGTACTAAACTTCGCTACATCCAAAACCATGCGTCTTGCTCAACAATTATATGAAGGCGTGGACATTAAGGGAAATGGTACGGTAGGACTTATTACCTATCTGCGTACGGATTCTACACGTATTTCAGTAGAGGCCAGCACAGCGGCCCGGGAATATATCGCTGCTGAATACGGAGAAGAATATACGGCAAAAGCGGAGCATACAGAAAATAAGAATAAGAAAGCCCAGGATGCTCATGAGGCAATCCGTCCCTCAGATATCACAAGAACGCCGGCAGCGATGAAAGACTCCCTTTCCAGAGATCAATTCCGTCTGTATCAGCTGATCTGGAAGCGGTTTACTGCCAGCCGGATGCAGTCTGCAATATATGAAACAACATCTGTGAAAATTAAGGGAAATGACTATCTGTTTACTGTATCGGCATCCAGAGTGAAGTTTGATGGATTCATGTCCGTCTATATACAGGAAGATGACGAGAAGAAAGAAAGCAATACTTTAGTACGTGCGTTAGATAAGAACACACAGCTGAAACTGGAGCAGCTTCAGCCGGAGCAGCACTTTACACAGCCCCCTGCACATTATACGGAGGCATCGCTGGTTAAGACTCTGGAAGAACTGGGAATTGGCCGGCCAAGTACTTATGCTCCGACAATTACCACGATACTTGCACGCCGGTATGTGGCGAAAGAAAACAAGAATCTGTACATGACAGAATTGGGCGAAGTGGTTAATAAGATGATGAAGCAGGCTTTTCCGACCATAGTAGATGTAAACTTTACAGCTAATATGGAGGCACTTCTGGATAAGGTAGGTGATGGCAGTGTGCAGTGGAAGACTGTTGTGAGAAATTTCTGGCCGGATCTGAAGGAATCTGTGGAGCGTGCGGAAGAAGAACTGGAACAGGTAGAGATTGCCGATGAGGTTACCGATGAAATCTGTGAGGTATGTGGACGGAATATGGTGATTAAATATGGACCGCATGGAAGGTTTCTGGCCTGCCCCGGATTTCCTGACTGTAAGAATACAAAACCATATCTTGAAAAAATAGGTGTCAGCTGCCCAAAATGTGGAGGAGAGATTATCCTGAAAAAGACAAAAAAGGGCAGAAGGTATTATGGTTGTGAACATAATCCTGACTGTGATTTTATGACATGGCAGAAGCCGTCCGGTGAAAAATGCCCTCAGTGCGGCGGATACATGTTGGAGAAGGGGAATAAGCTTTTGTGCGCAAATAATCAATGTGGTTATGTCGCACAGAAATTGAAGATAGAAGAATAGAACCCGAAAGAAACACCTTTAGTTACAGTTTGGTAATTATGATAAATAAAGTCATGACTAAACTGTAACTATTTTTTTGAATTATTTCACTTTATATAGATGCAGCGCAGTGAAATTGCCCCTATGGCTGAAAGGTAATAATAACTCATCAAATTGTCAGAAAATATATTGCCTACGTCGGAATTCCATGCTACAATATAAACGGCTTAAAATTGTAGATGTGATACAGTTTTAAATTTAAATCAATCATGCAGAAGGGAGCGTGTGTAAGATGAGCGTACAATTATTAGATAAGACCAGAAAGATAAATAAACTGCTTCACAATAATAACACTACGAAAGTGGTATTCAGTGATATCTGTAAAGTCTTAAGTGAAACGCTGGATTCCAACATTCTGGTAATCAGTAAGAAAGGAAAAGTTCTGGGGGTCGGTCTGTGTGATGGCGTACAGGAAATTACAGAATTGATTGTTGACAAAGTGGGCGGCTATGTGGATATACTTCTGAATGACCGCTTTTTAAGTGTATTGTCTACAAAAGAGAACGTCAATCTTGAGACTCTTGGATTTGAGGGCGAATATTTCAAACAATATACTGCAATTATAACACCAATTGATATTGCAGGGGAACGTCTTGGCACAGTTTTCATGTACCGGTGTAAACCCAGTTATGATATTGATGATATTATTGTGAGCGAGTATGGCACTACTGTGGTAGGATTGGAAATGATGCGTTCCGTCAACGAAGAAAATGTTGAGGAGAACCGGAAAGTTCAGGTGGTGAAATCTGCATTCAGCACATTATCCTTTTCCGAATTGGAAGCAATCATTCATATTTTTAATGAACTGGATGGCGATGAGGGAATTTTGGTTGCAAGTAAAATTGCGGACCGCGTCGGTATCACAAGATCTGTAATTGTCAATGCGCTGCGCAAATTTGAAAGTGCCGGTGTGATTGAATCCAGATCCAGTGGGATGAAGGGAACCTATATCAAGGTATTAAACGACTATATTTTCGACGAGTTAGAAGAAATTAAAGATAAAAAGAACTTAAAAAGCCATGATAAATGATAATAAGCGGGGCAGCACAGTGCAGATAACTGTAACTGTGTATTGCCCTGCTTTGCAAATATAAACAGAATATAAAATATCAAAAAAATATAAAAGTGAGATAACAGGAGTAAGAATGAGTATAATATAGAAAATATCAGAATTATTCCTAAAAAATCGAAATGAATGTAGTTGCGAATTCTGGTGATAATCACTAATATAAGAATCACCGAGTAGCACTCGAAGCTAACGAGTGCTAATAAGAAACAAACATTAAGGAGGTAATATAGAATGAAGTTAGTACCATTGGGTGACAGAGTAGTATTAAAACAGTTAAAAGCAGAGGAAACCACAAAATCAGGTATCGTTCTTCCAGGCCAGGCACAGGAAAAACCTCAGCAGGCAGAGGTGGTTGCAGTTGGACCCGGAACCGAAAAAGTGAAGATGGAAGTAGAGACTGGAAATCAGGTTATTTATTCCAAGTATGCAGGTACGGAAGTAAAGCTGGATGAGGAAGAATACATCATCGTAAAACAGGAAGATATTCTTGCAGTTGTTGAATAATCAATCATAATAAATATTAATCAGGAGGCAGATAACATGGCAAAAGAAATTAAATATGGAGCAGACGCAAGAGCAGCTCTTGAAGTAGGTGTTAATAAACTGGCTGATACTGTAAGCGTGACACTTGGGCCAAAAGGAAGGAATGTGGTACTGGATAAGCAGTTCGGAGCACCACTCATTACGAATGATGGCGTTACAATAGCAAAGGAAATTGAACTGGAAGATGGTTTCGAGAACATGGGAGCGCAGCTGATTAAAGAAGTTGCATCCAAAACGAATGATGTGGCAGGTGATGGTACTACTACAGCTACTGTATTGGCTCAGGCAATGGTTCATGAAGGCATGAAGAACCTGGCGGCAGGAGCAAACCCGATCGTACTCAGAAAGGGTATGAAGAAAGCAACTGATAAAGCGATTGAACTGATTGCAAAGATGAGCAAGGCAGTTGAAGGCAAAGAACAGATGGCAAGAGTTGCTGCCGTATCCTCAGGCGAAGACGAAGTAGGAGAGATGGTAGCGGATGCCATGGAGAAGGTTTCTAAAGATGGTGTCATTACAATTGAAGAATCCAAGACCATGCTGACAGAGCTGGATCTGGTTGAAGGTATGCAGTTTGACCGTGGATATATTTCAGCATATATGTCAACCGATATGGAGAAGATGGAAGCTTCTTTATCAGATCCTTATATCCTTATTACAGATAAAAAAATCAGCAATATTCAGGAAATCCTTCCGCTGCTGGAGCAGATTGTTCAGTCAGGCGCAAGCTTGCTGATTATCGCAGAGGATGTTGAAGGAGAGGCATTATCCACATTAATCGTCAACAAACTTCGCGGAACATTCAAGGTAGTTGCTGTTAAGGCACCAGGCTATGGAGACAGAAGAAAAGAGATGCTTCAGGATATCGCTATTCTTACCGGAGGTGCTGTAATCTCTGAGGAACTGGGATATGAACTGAAAGATACTACTATGGAACAGCTGGGACGTGCAAAATCCGTTAAAGTTCAGAAAGAGAACACGGTGATCGTAGACGGATGCGGAGAAAAGTCTGAGATTGATGCAAGAGTTGGCCAGATTCGTTCACAGATTGAAGAAACCACATCTGAATTTGACAGAGAAAAACTTCAGGAAAGACTAGCCAAACTGGCAGGCGGTGTAGCTGTTATCCGTGTAGGAGCCGCAACAGAAACAGAGATGAAGGAAGCGAAGCTTCGCATGGAAGATGCCTTAAATTCAACAAGAGCAGCTGTGGAAGAAGGAATTATCGCCGGCGGCGGATCCGCTTATATTCATGCATCCAAGGAACTTGAGAGCTTTGTTGAAAATTTGGATGGGGATGAGAAGACAGGTGCAAGAATTATCCTGAAGGCACTGGAATCACCGTTATTCCATATTGCAGCCAATGCCGGTCTGGAAGGATCTGTAATTATCAATAAGGTAAAAGAGTCACCAACTGGTGTGGGATTTGATGCATATAAAGAAGAATATGTTGATATGGTTAAAGCAGGTATCCTAGACCCGGTTAAGGTTACAAGAAGCGCACTTCAGAACGCTACAAGTGTTGCAGCAACTTTACTGACAACAGAATCTGTAGTTGCAGTAATCAAAGAAGAAACACCTGCAATGCCGGCCGGCGGTCAGGGAATGGGAATGATGTAATCTGCTAGAATAGAGAACTTTAGAAAAATAGGAGCTATGCGCATAGACGCTGGCTCCTATTTATGATACTATATAAATTATAAAATCTACGACGTATGAGGAATCCGTATGAGAAGCAGAAAGACGAATGAAAAGGAACCCATAAAATTTCACCGCTATGAATCTGATATGACAAGAAGAGAGAAGAGAGAGCTGGAGAAACAAAAACTTTCGGAGATGAGTCTTACCGGCAAGCTTGCGTACATCTGGACTTATTATAAACCGCACATGGCGGCGGTTGTTGGAATAATTGCCGCTGTTGTGATTATCTGCCAGCTGGTTGAGAATTCAAAATATTACACGATCTTGAATGTGAGCGTGATTAATGCTTCGATGCAGTCGGATTCCGAGCGTGTGCAGGAGGAACTGCTAAGCCGGTTTGGGACGGGGGATAAGTATGAGAAGGTAGTATTTGATTCCTCATTCGTGATGGGGAAGGATGTTGAAACGGCAGATTATAATATGGTGATGAAGTTCACTACTGTTGTTGCGGCAAAAGACATGGATATACTGATTACGAGCCCGGAATTTTACGAACACTATAAGAAGCAGGATATGTTTCTGGATCTGTCCACTTTATTTACAGAGGAAGAGTGCAGCAGGTATGGCATTTCGGGAGATACGTACAGGCTGGATATTACGGATACTGACTGGCTGCAGAATCATAAGTGGGTAGAGTATGAGCCGGTGTATCTGGCGGTAATTGCGAATACCGGCCACCAGGAAAAGATAAAGGAATTTATAACAGCAGTTGAGGAGGAAAAGTGATGAGTGACTTGTATACCGAAGTAATGGTGGAGAAAAAGTTTACAGGAAAGGATATGGCTGTTAAGGTAGGGCTGATTTTTCTGACTGTGCTTGCGGCTGTGGCGGGTCTGACCATCATCCCCATTGCCCTGGTCGTGGCTTTGGCCTTGGGAATTGCAGATTATCTTATCATCCCGAAACTGAATGTGGAATATGAATATGTATATGTGAATGGTGAACTGGATATCGATAAAATATATTCCAAGTCCAAGAGGAAAAAAGGAGCCAGCTTTGATCTTGGCAAGATGGAGATTATGGCGCCGCTAAATTCCCACCAACTGGACTCCTATCGCAATAACCCCAATATTAAAACAATAGATTATTCCTCCGGAATGGATAATGCAAAGGTATATGCAGTGATTGTTCCGGGTGATAAAGAGATGCACAGACTGCTCTTTGAGCCCGACGAAGTGATGATTAAGGATATCAGGAACAGAATGCCGCGAAAGGTATTTACTGATTGACATTGCATGGGAATTTTGTTACACTTGGGAACAAAACAAATGTAGAGAATGGAGGAACAAAGAAAGATGGGAACGATTATTGGCGAAGGAATTACTTTTGATGATGTACTGCTTGTACCTCAGTATTCGGAAGTAACTCCAAATCTGGTAGATTTATCCACCTGGCTGACTAAAAGTGTAAAGCTGAATATTCCTATGATGAGCGCCGGTATGGACACCGTTACAGAGCACCGTATGGCTATTGCGATGGCCAGACAAGGTGGAATCGGCATCATCCATAAGAACATGAGTATAGAGCAGCAGGCGGATGAGGTAGATAAGGTAAAGCGTTCAGAGAATGGTGTAATCACCGATCCATTTTTCTTATCACCGGAGCATACGCTGGAGGATGCCAATAATCTGATGTCTAAATTCCGTATATCTGGTGTGCCGATTACTGAGAATGGAAAACTTGTTGGTATTATTACGAACCGTGATTTGAAATTTGAGGAGGATTTTTCAAGACCGATTAAAGAATGTATGACTTCAGAAGGGCTGATTACTGCAAGAGAAGGGGTTACATTAGAAGAGGCAAAGCGTGTCCTTGCAAAATCCAGAAAAGAAAAACTGCCTATTGTAGATGAGAATTTTAATTTAAAAGGTCTTATTACCATAAAGGATATTGAAAAGCAGATTAAGTATCCGCTGTCCGCCAAAGACCCATTAGGAAGGCTGCTTTGCGGAGCAGCTGTGGGGATTACCAGTAATGTCATGGAACGTGTGGATGCATTGGTGAAGGCACATGTGGATGTAATTGTCATCGATTCAGCGCATGGACATTCGGCCAATATCTTTCATGCTTTGAAAAATATAAAATCCTCCTATCCTGACTTACAGATTGTTGCGGGTAATGTTGCCACTGCGGAAGCCACCAGAGATTTAATCGCTGCAGGTGCAGATGCTGTTAAAGTAGGTATCGGTCCCGGTTCAATCTGTACAACCCGTGTAGTAGCAGGCATCGGTGTTCCTCAGGTTTCAGCTGTTATGAACTGTTATGAGGAAGCCAGAAAGACCGGAACACCGATTATAGCTGATGGCGGAATTAAGTATTCCGGGGATATGACAAAAGCGATTGCTGCCGGTGCGAATGTCTGCATGATGGGAAGTATATTCGCAGGGTGTGATGAGAGCCCGGGAACCTTTGAACTGTTTCAGGGCAGGAAGTATAAAGTATATCGCGGCATGGGTTCAATTGCTGCGATGGAAAACGGAAGTAAGGATCGATATTTTCAGTCAGATGCAAAGAAGCTGGTTCCTGAAGGTGTGGAAGGGCGTGTGGCATATAAAGGTCTTGTGGAAGATACTGTATTCCAGTTGATTGGCGGACTTCGTTCCGGTATGGGATATTGCGGTGCCGGGGATATTGAGACTTTGAAGGAGACGGGCAAGTTCGTCAAAATCTCGGCGGCTTCCCTAAAAGAATCTCATCCTCACGATATTCATATCACAAAAGAAGCTCCGAATTACAGTGTAGATGAATAAAGGAGTGCCATGCAGAAACCTATGTCTGCGCTTGTAGCGGAGGCTGGGATAATTGCATGGCATTTTTTACATTTTGGATACATCTTGTACACAAGATGATTATACAATAGAGGGTAAAGAAAAAAATGACAGGGGAGTATATATGGCACAGAAGAGAAAATCTTACAGGCGTCTGTCTGAATCCTATAAGAAACGCCGGCGTGTTGTCTATCGGAATCGGGTATTGCTGCTTCTTGGGATTATTTTCCTGGCCGGAGCCGGCGTGAGAGTAATTAAGGGGAGAAATCCTTTGCAGGAAATCCGGGGAGATGAACAGGTATTGGCAGAGTCCCCTGTAGACTGGAGAGGAGCTCCTGCTATTAATGTACAGCTTTTAACACCGAATCCATATTCCCGCCCTCAATTGAAATTATCAAAGGTGAAAGGGATTGTAATTCATTATACAGGGAATGCCGGAACGAGTGCACAGGCAAATCACGATTACTTCGAAAGCCTGAAAGATGGTTCAGGAACATCCGCCAGCAGCCATTTTGTCGTTGGGCTTGATGGGGAGGTTATTCAATGTATCCCAAGCAGTGAAGAGGCTTATGCGTCTAATACCAGAAATGTGGATACATTATCGATAGAAACCTGCCATCCGGATGAAACCGGAAAGTTTAATGAAAGTACGTACAACACTCTGGTTCAGCTGACCGGCTGGCTCTGTGTGCAATTTGATTTGAAGCCTGATGATGTAATCCGCCATTATGATGTGACGGGAAAGATATGCCCCAAATATTTTGTGGAACATGAGGATGCATGGCAGCAGTTTAAAGAAGATGTTGGAAATAAGATGGAAGAAATCAGGGAATACTATGCATAGAATGAGGAGCGTTAAGAACTATTTGGCAATCCATCAAACTGCTGTGATTTTTCAAATATACAATAGGAACTTTAGATAAAATTATTTTGGGAGAAGTCTTGAAAAAGCCAGTAGTTATGTTACAATAATGTTACGAAACATTTAAGGGTGATGCTATGAATTTATATGAGGCTATTTTTGTAAGAAAATCGGTGCGAAATTACAATATGGAAGGTCTGAATGCTCAGACTTTAGATAAAATCCGGGCACATTATACGGAATTGACCAGCCTTTTCGGGAACATCGACACAGATATTGCTATACTGGACAACCGCAAAGGACAACAGAAGGTTCTGAGTTTTTTTAGTGTGAAAGCACCCTATTATCTTGCTTTTTATTCGGAAGAGGCGCCAAGAAGCCTGATGAATATGGGATATATGATGGAGCAGATGGTGCTGTATATGTGCAGCATCGGGATAGGGACCTGTTATATAGGAAGCGATCGGATAAAGAAAACACAGCTTGTTAAGGATGGAAAAAACCTGGTAGGGATTGTTGCGTTTGGAAAAAGCAAAGGGGCGCACGTCAGAAAGCAGTCCGAGGCCAAGAGACTGAGTTTGGAAGAGTTATGTATATTTAAAGAAATCCCGAGGCAATGGATGAATCAGATTCTGGAAGCAGCCCGTCTGTCTCCGTCCAGTATGAACAGACAGCCCTGGCGTTTTGTTGTATATGATAATCGGATTCATATTTTTTCGAAGAGACATAGCGTAGAGCAGCTTAAGAAGTGGGACGAAGTGAATTTTGGAATTATGTTTGCGAATGTGATGGTAGTGGCAGAGGAGCTTTGGCTGGATGTGGATTTGATTAAACTGGAGGATATCTCACAGAAAAACTTTCCTAATAACCAATATGTGCTAAGTGCCATATTAAAACCGTGAATTGATGCAAAAGAATAAAAAAATGAAAAAATTATTGACAAAGTTCTGAAAATATAGTATATTATGTTCTGCGAGTTGTTTTTTGACTCTCAGATGTGCGCGAGTGGCTCAGGGGTGGAGTACAACCTTGCCAAGGTTGGGGTCGCGGGTTCGAATCCCGTCTCGCGCTTTTCTATACCAAAGTATGCAAGGAAAGCTGCCAGTGGCAGGTTTTCTGTAAGCCGGGAAATCCGTAGGTTTTATATGGATTTCCCGGCTTATGGTTTATCCTCATTACTATGCTCCATAGATGGTGAAGCAGTGAACTGTATGGAAGGATATTCTTAATAAAGGCAGTTGGCTGTCATAGAGAATCCCTTGCACTGACGGCTTTCCCTGAATACTTTCGTATAAAAAATAGTCTCTCAAAGGAGACTATTCTTTAATGCATTTTACGGTTAAGACTGAAAATTCGTCCGGCATATCTGCTCAGGACTTTTATCAGAACAGTTCCCAGGATTCCACAGGATATAACCTCTCCAAAACCAACACCAAGCATAATTAGGGGAATAGGAAGATTTACCTGATATCCATAATAGAGGATGAACGGGACGACCAGTGTATTAAGAATTATTGGTGGAAGAGGAACCAGATACTGGTGTTTCCTTAATTTGTAGGATATAGCCGCAGCGGCCATGGTAGTAAGGCTTCCGAAAATAATGTCCGGCAAGATACTACCACCTATCATATTGGCAATCATACATCCGACAAAAAGTCCTGGTACGGCAGCCGGCGTAAACAGGGGAAGTACCGTAAGGGCCTCTGATATTCGGACCTGCATGGTTCCATAACTGATGGGGGCAAATGCTACAGTAAGAACTACATAGATTGCTGCAATCATGGCAGCCTGTGAGATAAATAATACCTTTTTGCTTTGCATATAAATTCTCCTTTAGTTTTGTTTTACGTGTGGAAGGTCACGAACACACGATTATTTGGTTATGTTTAGCTTCTATACCAGAGCTTGAACGGTTTTTACTATAGCACGCTTTTGAGAGAAATGCAAGCCGTACCCACTCTGCACCCACAATGGAAATTATATATCAAAATGCCTTTGATATGCTCCTTTTTATCCCTAAATGGCATGCCGCCGGGATGTTTGTCCCTGGAGTGTTAATTTTTGCTTATTATATACATTGCAAACCGTGTACTTTTGTGATAGTATAGATGTATAAAAAAGGAGAATTCTGCGTATTTTCATCCCTTAATGGATTTTTAGAAAGGAACGCTATGGGAAAAATTTTATATAGCAAATTGATAAACTTACTAGAAGAGCGTGGTTTAACAACTTATCAAATTCGCAAAGAGAAAATCATATCAGAAAGTACTCTGCAAAATATCCGAGAAGGCAAACGCATTACAACTGATTCTATTGCAGCCTTATGTCAAGCACTAGGCTGCCAGCCCGGCGATATACTGGAGTATGTACCAGATGATGATGAATAATCTTCTAACTTCCTGTCAACACTGCAACCATGAAAGGACGTGTTATTATGCCATTACCCAAAGAACACACGTACACTGTTGAAGATATTTACAACCTGTCGGAAGGGCAGCGGGCAGAATTGATTGACGACCAAATTTACTATATGGCACCACCCAGCACTCAGCATCAAAGAATGTTATCTTTTTTGCATTTGCGGATAGCCCAGCATATTCTCTCAAAGAAGGGAAACTGTGAGATATTTCCTGCACCTTTTGCTGTATTTCTTAATGAGACTGATGCCAAATATGTAGAACCGGACTTATCTGTTATCTGCGACATGAATAAACTTAATGATAAAGGCTGTAAGGGAGCACCGGACTGGATTATTGAGATTGTATCTCCAGGTAGCAGGCGCATGGATTATGCAATTAAATTGTTTAAATACCGTTCAGCCGGTGTTCGGGAATATTGGATTGTTGATCTCGACAAGAATAGAATTATGGTTCATAACTTCGAGCACGAAGATATTAATGAATACACTTTTTCCGATATGGTAAAAGCCGGAATCTATGAAGATTTGTCCATAGACTTTTCCAAGCTGGATATCTGACACACTGCCCCGCATTGTTTGCGGGGCAGACGTGCGTAAAGCTGTTGACAGAGCCTTCCGGATTATGATAGTATTGGTACTGGAGTTAACATTTTATCGTGGTAGAGTAACTCATTGATAAATTGATGAAATCGTGGAGGATATTATCATATGAAAAAGAAAGCTTTAAGTATATTTCTGGCCTGTGCCATGGTGACGGCTTTTGTGGGCTGCGGCAAGGAATCAGATAATTCAGGAAAGAGCAAGCCGGAGGCATCATCAAAAGAATCAGAGAGTAAATCTGCTTCGGAAACAGGCTCTGCAGAAGACGGAACATTCACGGTGGGATTTGATCAGGATTTCCCTCCGATGGGATTTGTCGGGGATGACGGAGAATTTACAGGTTTTGACCTGGAACTGGCTGCAGAAGTGGCAAAGCGTCTTGGAATGGAAATCAAATATCAGCCGATTTCCTGGGATTCCAAGGATATGGAGCTGAAATCTGGAACCATTGACTGCATCTGGAACGGATTTACAATAAATGGACGTGAAGACGCCTATGCGTGGACGGATGCCTATATGGAAAACGATCAGGTATTTGTTGTAAGGAAGGATTCCGGGATTAGTGCGACGAAGGATTTGGAAGGTAAGATTGTAGAAGTTCAGGCGGACTCAAGCGCAGAAGCCGCATTAAAGGATAATCAGGAATTGAGCACTTCCTTTGGTCAGCTGCTGACAGTAGCAGATTATCTGACCGCTATGATGGATCTGGAATCCGGGGCGGTGGATGCCATCGCTATGGATAATGTCGTGGCCAGCTATCAGATTCAAAAGACGGGAAAGAACTTTGAAATCCTGGCTGAGCCCATTGCGGCGGAGCAGTACGGGGTTGGTTTCCGGAAGGATAATACGGAGCTCCGAGATAAAGTCCAGAAAGCACTGGAAGAAACTGCAGCGGATCAAACGGCAGCAAAAATTTCCGAGAAGTGGTTTGGAAAAGATATTACGACCATTGGAAAATAAGTACTGTCTGGTTCTGAATGGTTTGAATCGTAACGATTGCAGGAGATAATATGAATATTAATTTTGAACTTTTAATATCCAAACTGGGGTCAGGAATGCTGACCTCTTTCTGGATTTTTGGCGTAACACTGCTGTTTTCTCTGCCTCTTGGCCTTGTTATCGCATTTGGAAGGATGGCCAGAAATTCTGTCATCCGCACCATCACAAAGATATATATTTCCATCATGCGCGGAACACCACTGATGCTGCAGCTGATGCTGGTGTATTTTGGACCGTTTTATATCTTTCAGATTAACATCAGTTCCAGCTACCGATACATGGCAGTCTGTATTGCCTTTGTACTGAATTATGCTGCCTATTTTGCGGAGATTTACCGCAGCGGTATAGAATCTATGCCGGTGGGGCAGTATGAAGCTGCAAAACTGTTGGGCTACAATCGGGCACAGACCTTTTTTTTCATCATTCTTCCGCAGGTGATTAAGAGAATTTTGCCCTCTGTTACAAATGAGGTTATTACCTTAGTTAAGGATACATCTCTTGCTTTTGTTATTGCAGTGGCGGAGATGTTCACCAACGCAAAGGCTCTGGCAGCCAGTATGTCCAGTGTAATACCATATGTTTCAGCAGGAGTATTTTACTATGTATTCAATTTTCTGGTGGCATATATCATGGAAAAGCTGGAGAAGAAACTCAGCTATTATCGCTAGACGCTGTACTGGAGCAGATATAGTCTATGCAGGAGGAATTTACAGATGAATTATCTTGAAATGAAGCATATAAAAAAGCAATTTGACGGACTGGAGGTTTTGCATGACATTTCCCTTCAAGTCCTGGAGGGGCAGGTCACGGCAATTATCGGGCCCTCAGGTTCGGGGAAATCCACATTACTAAGATGTGCCACGATGCTGGAGGAGATGGACGACGGGGAGCTTTTCTATCTTGGAGAGCAGGCGGTGAAAAGCGTGGATGGGCACGCAGTTTATGCAAAAACGGCCGATTTAAAAAAACTGCAGCAATATTACGGCCTGGTCTTCCAGAATTTCAATTTATTCCCCCACTACAGTGTACTGAAAAATATCATGGATGCACCTGTGCGGGTACAGAAACGCAAAAAAGAAGAGGCAAAAAAGCAGGCAGTGGAACTGCTTGCCAAAATGGGTCTCTCCGATAAAGCCAATGCCTATCCTTATCAGCTGTCAGGTGGTCAGCAGCAGCGCGTATCCATTGCACGTGCGCTGGCCATGAACCCTAGGATACTATTCTTCGACGAACCGACTTCTGCGTTAGACCCTGAACTGACTGGTGAGATTTTGAAGGTTATCAGGGAGCTGGCAGCAGAACACATGACTATGGTAATCGTAACCCATGAGATGGAGTTTGCGAGAAACGTGGCAAATCACATCATTTTTATGGAGAACGGGGTAATCGTGGAGGAAGGGACTCCTGAACAGGTTTTTTCATCAGATAATGCAAGAATGCAGTCATTCCTTGGGAAAATCCGGCAGGATTGAGACTTGCTTTTCACAAAATCTTAGAATATAATGATAGCGATGCATTTTACTACTTTTACTATAAGAAAGGTGTCAGACTCATGGAGAAAAAAGAGCAGCTTTACGAAGGAAAGGCAAAAAAAGTATTTGCAACCGAGAATCCGGAAATAGTTATTGTAGACTACAAAGATGATGCAACTGCCTTCAATGGGGAGAAAAAAGGAACCATTATGGGAAAAGGTGTCATCAATAACCGTATGTCTAACTATGTCTTTGGAAAACTGGAAAAGGAAGGCATTCCGACACACCTGGTCGAAGAGTTAAGTGACCGCGAGACAGCTGTTAAGAAAGTGAGCATCGTTCCGCTGGAAGTAATTGTACGCAATGTGGCAGCGGGAAGCTTCTCCAAGCGGATGGGAGTAGAGGAAGGAAGAGAATTACTCTGCCCGATACTGGAGTTCAGTTACAAGGATGATGATCTCGGTGATCCGTTCATTAATGATGACTACGCGCTGGCTCTTGGTCTGGCTACTCAGAAAGAGATTGACACCATAAAAGGATATACAAAAAAAATCAATGAATTCTTAAAAGCATATTTCCTGAATGCAGGTATGAAGCTGATAGATTTTAAAATCGAATTTGGCCGTCTGTCTGATGGAACGATTATCCTGGCAGATGAGATTTCACCGGATACCTGCCGTCTGTGGGACGTGGATACCAACGAAAAGCTGGATAAGGACCGTTTTCGCAGGGACATGGGGAACGTAGAAGAGGCTTATAACGAAGTATTTAAACGTTTGGGCCTTGCATAAGGAGACGAATTATGAGCCAAACTGATAGATATACAAGTCCTTTATCCGAGCGTTATGCAAGCAAAGAAATGCAGTACGTATTTTCACAGGATATGAAATTCAAGACCTGGAGAAAATTGTGGATTGCACTGGCTGAGACGGAAAAAGAACTGGGACTGCCGATTACCCAGGAACAGATTGATGAGCTGAAACAATACCAGGATGAGATTAACTATGATGTGGCAAGGGCGCGGGAAAAAGAGGTGCGTCATGACGTAATGTCTCATGTCTATGCTTATGGGGTACAGGCCCCTAAGGCGAAAGGCATTATCCATCTGGGTGCCACAAGCTGTTATGTTGGTGACAATACAGACATTATTGTGATGAATGAAGCCTTAAAGCTGGTAAAGAAAAAATTGGTGAACGTAATCGCAGAGCTGGCAAAGTTTGCTGAGGCATACAAGGCACAGCCGACACTTGCTTTTACACATTTTCAGCCGGCACAGCCCACTACAGTGGGAAAACGGGCTACCTTGTGGATGCAGGAATTCTGTATGGATCTGGAAGATCTCGAATATGTACAAAGTACTTTGAAGCTGCTTGGAAGCAAGGGAACTACGGGAACACAAGCTAGCTTCCTGGAATTATTTGACCAGGATCAGGAGACTATCGATAAGATTGACCCTATGATTGCGGAAAAGATGGGATTTCCGGCCTGCTATGCGGTATCCGGGCAGACCTATTCCAGAAAAGTGGATACAAGAGTGCTGAATATTTTGGCGGGCATAGCAGCCAGTGCTCATAAATTTTCTAATGATATCCGCCTGCTCCAGCATCTGAAAGAAGTGGAAGAACCCTTTGAAAAGAGTCAGATAGGCTCCTCTGCCATGGCATATAAGAGGAATCCCATGCGCAGTGAGCGCATTGCCTCTCTGTCCCGTTATGTGATGGTCGATGCGCTGAATCCGGCAATCACGTCCGCAACCCAGTGGTTTGAAAGAACACTGGACGATTCTGCAAATAAGCGTCTCAGCATTCCGGAAGGTTTTCTGGCTGTCGACGGCATTCTGGATCTCTGCCTGAACGTGGTGGATGGTCTTGTAGTTTATCCGAAGGTTATCGAGAAGCGTCTGATGTCTGAACTGCCATTCATGGCGACAGAGAATATTATGATGGATGCGGTAAAGGCCGGCGGTGACCGCCAGGAACTTCATGAGCGTATCCGTGAGCTGTCTATGATTGCGGGAAAGCATGTGAAGGAAGAGGGACGTGACAATGATCTGCTCGATCTTATCGCAGCCGATCCGATGTTCAACTTAACAAGAGAGGATCTGGAAGCAACCATGGATCCGGCCAAATATACCGGACGGTCTGCGGTACAGGTGGATGCATTTCTTAAAAATATAATTCAGCCGTTGCTGGAAGAAAATAAGGACTTGCTGGGAATAAAAGCAGAGATTCACGTATAATCTATTATATCAGTTAATAAGATAAGTGAAGTTTATTAGTAATAATAAGTTTCACTTATCTTAAATCTGCTGTATACTAGTATAGGCGACATTAAATACCTCACTGAAGCAGAAAGGTATTTATGATTGGCTATACTAGTATTGAGGTCTACAGATAATAGGAGGATTTTTATATGATTAAGGCAATTGTAGGAGCAAACTGGGGAGATGAGGGCAAAGGAAAGATTACGGATATGCTGGCTGAAGAGGCTGATATTATCGTCCGTTTCCAGGGCGGTGCGAATGCCGGACACACAATTGTAAATAACTATGGTAAGTTTGCATTGCATACCCTGCCATCAGGTGTTTTCTACAACCATACCACGAGTATTATCGGAAATGGCGTTGCGCTGAATATTCCTGTTCTGTTTAAGGAGTTACAGGATGTTGTATCCAAAGGTGTACCAATGCCAAAACTTCTGGTTTCCGACCGGGCACAGATGGTGATGCCTTATCATATTTTATTTGATCAATATGAAGAAGAGCGTCTTGCCGGCAAATCTTTTGGCTCGACGAAATCCGGTATTGCTCCGTTTTATTCAGACAAATATGCGAAAACCGGATTTCAGGTTCAGGAGCTGTTTGATGAAGCTGCACTTAAGGAAAAGTTAAAGAGTGTGTGTACTGTGAAAAATGTACTGCTGGAGCACCTGTATCATAAGCCGGTACTTGATACGGAAGAGATATTTAAAGAACTGATGGAATATAAAAAGATGGTGGAGCCATTTGTATGCGACACATCGCTCTTTCTTTGGAATGCAATAAAGGAAGGAAAACAGATTCTTCTGGAGGGACAGCTGGGAACATTGAAGGATACAGATCATGGAATCTATCCAATGGTAACATCCTCCTCCACGCTGGCTGCATATGGTGCAATCGGTGCAGGTGTACCCCCATATGAAATTAAAGAAATCGTAACGGTAAGCAAAGCTTACTCAAGTGCGGTGGGTGCAGGGGCATTTGTTTCCGAGATATTCGGTGAAGAGGCAGATGAACTGAGACGCCGCGGCGGGGATGGCGGCGAATATGGAGCTACCACCGGACGTCCGAGACGTATGGGATGGTATGACTGTGTGGCTTCTAAATACGGATGCAGACTTCAGGGCACTACGCAGGTGGCATTTACAGTATTAGACGTACTGGGATATCTTGAGGAGATTCCTGTCTGTGTGGGTTATGAAATTGATGGGAAGATTACAACCGAATTCCCGACCACTACGCAGCTTGAGAAGGCAAAACCGATACTGAAGGTACTTCCGGGCTGGAAATCGGATATTCGTGGAATCAAAAACTATGAAGAGCTGCCTGAAAATTGCCGGAAATACGTGGAATTTATAGAGAAACAGATAGGATTTCCAATCACGATGGTTTCAAACGGTCCCGGAAGAGACGATATTATCTACCGCAACAGATAAAAGCTGTATCCGATGGAGGATTCGATGAAAATATACAGGAAGATCCGTCTGTCTGTGCTTCTGACTATAACACTGATGCTCTGCGGCTGCGGCAGTTTGGCCGATGTAAAGGATGACACGATTACTGTCAGCGCTAAAGGTGCCGTAAGAGAAGCTATAGTTGGAGACGGCGAAAAGAACGATTATTCCGTTGAAGAGCTGCGTTCTTTTGTGGAAGAGGATATAGAAGAATATAATCAAAATACGAAATCCGGCAATATAGATTTAAAATCCTGTGAGATGAAAGATGGGGTTATAAGAATTGAGATTGCCTATGCCTCTTATGTTGATTATGCCGCTTATCATAAGACTACATTGTTCTATGGTACTTTAAAAGAGGCCAAAAGCAAAGGGTTTGACTTTAATACAGAGTTTGTGGATAATAATGGAGATACAGCTGCGGCAGCTACGATTCTTGCCCATGGTGATGAATGGCATGTGGTGATTCTGGAAGAACCTGTAGATGTACAGGTGAGCGGAGATATCCTCTACGTCAGTAAGAATGCTGAAATCACAGGGAAGAGAAAAGCAAAGATTGCAGATGAAAAAGACGAAGGGGCTGAACGTATTACTACGGATTCCCTGGTATATCTTATATATAAATAAGTGAAGGAGCAGATATAAGAATGGAAAAGACAATGGACAAAATTGTTGCTCTTGCGAAGTCAAGAGGATTTGTTTATCCCGGTTCCGAGATTTATGGCGGTCTTGCCAATACCTGGGATTATGGTCCGCTTGGCGTAGAGCTGAAGAATAACGTTAAAAAGGCATGGTGGAAAAAATTCATCATAGAGAATCCGTATAATGTTGGTGTTGACTGTGCGATCCTGATGAATCCACAGACCTGGGTTGCATCCGGGCATCTGGGCGGATTTTCCGATCCGCTGATGGACTGTAAGGCCTGTCATGAGCGTTTTCGTGCTGATAAGATCATCGAGGATTATTGTGCGGAAAAGGGGATGGAGATTGAAGGGGGAAGCGTGGATTCCTGGACGCAGGAGGCTATGAAAAGCTTTATTGATCAACACCAGATTCCGTGCCCTACCTGCGGCAAGCATGATTTTACAGATATCCGCCAGTTTAATCTGATGTTCAAGACATTTCAGGGTGTTACCGAAGATGCAAAGAATACAGTTTACCTGCGCCCGGAGACTGCACAGGGTATCTTTGTAAACTTTAAAAATGTACAGAGGACTTCCAGAAAAAAGATTCCCTTTGGCATCGGGCAAGTCGGTAAGTCCTTCCGTAATGAAATTACACCCGGAAATTTCACTTTCCGTACGCGTGAGTTCGAACAGATGGAGCTGGAATTCTTCTGCGAACCGGATACAGACCTGGAATGGTTTGCCTATTGGAAGCAATTTTGCCTGGACTGGCTGCATGAACTGGGATTGAATGATGAAGAGGTTCGTTACCGTGACCATGAGCAGGAAGAGCTGAGCTTTTACAGTAAAGCGACTACGGATGTTGAGTTTTTATTCCCATTCGGATGGGGAGAACTGTGGGGAATTGCGGACCGGACGGATTATGACCTTACGCAGCATCAGAATGTTTCCGGGCAGGATATGTCGTACTTTGATGACGTAAAGAACGAGAAATATGTCCCCTATGTAATTGAACCGTCCCTTGGTGCAGACCGCATGGTTTTGGCTTTCCTCTGCAGCGCTTATGACGAAGAGGTTCTGGATGCGGAAAAGAACGATGTACGTACGGTGATGCACTTCCACCCGGTACTGGCACCAGTAAAAATCGGGGTTCTTCCACTGTCGAAAAAGTTGAATGAAGGAGCCCTGAAAGTCTTTGATAAGCTTTCCAAAACCTACAACTGTGAGTTTGATGACAGAGGCAATATCGGTAAGCGCTACCGCCGTCAGGATGAGATTGGAACACCCTTCTGTGTGACCTATGATTTTGATTCTGAAACGGATGGAGCAGTCACTGTCCGTGACCGTGATTCGATGGAACAGGAAAGAATCAGGATTGAAGAACTGGACACTTATTTCAGTAAAAAATTTAAATATTAACTTAAAGTAAAAGAACGAACTTCCGGCAGATATTTTTCTGCCGGAAGTTTGTACGTCCTGGGGAATTCTCACAATACCCATATGTTATATAATAAATGAAGTATACCATACACTGGAAATACTTGCTATAATCATATTATGATGGCAGTAGGGTCAAAAGGTCACATCATTATGATGAATTTCGAGGTGTACGATGAAGAAAACCAGTGGGCGTAATAGAATTTTGATTTTATCGGTTATAGCATCTTTTCTTTTTATTTTCACATCAGTTATCGGAATGCTGCACCTTCGCAGTACTTACACGAATCAGATTATTAGTCTGCTGGGTGTCGTGTCTGACGAATCCGAAATCCCCAAAGAAAAAATAGATATATTTCTCTCCGGCAATATCTCAGACCAAAATTATGATCAGGGACTTTTGATATTACATAATTCCGGTTATGGGCAAAGTGGGGTTTCTTTCATTTATACATCCATTGGAAGAACCTTTCTCAGCTACTTTCTGGGAATAGCCGTTATCTTACTCATGATTTTTAGCAGTATAGCCTTATACTTCCGCGGATGGGAAAAGTTTTTAAAGGCCACAGCCAGATGGATTTCAAATTTAAATAAAATCGAGTATGAGCAGAATGTAGTCAGGATAGCACCATCTGAAACCAGGGAATTGATTTATGCCTTGCAGGAACATAAGAGGCAGGACTTACAGGAGGAAGAAAGATTAGAGCAGGAAAGGAAAAAAACGATTGCCTTTGTGGAGGATATTTCACATCAGTTAAAGACCCCGCTTACGATTATGCGGATGCACATGGAAAAGATGAACTTTGCGAAGGAGTTTATTCAGATAAGTCTTGATAAGGCCATTACGCAGGTGGATAAGATGGTGCTGCAAATCTCGATGATGCTGAAGGTTGGGATGCTGAATTGCGGTAAAAGAAAGATGGAGATAGGTCCCCATGACATTTGGGAACTGGCAGAAGAAATTTCAGAGGAGTTCGAGGCCATCTATGAACGAAAGCAGGTGGAATTACACAGCCAGGTAAAAGGAAGTTCTACGTTTTATTATGATGACTATTGGATGAAGGAAGCAGTGGAAAATCTGGTAAAAAACTGTATTGAATATTCTGAGCGGGGAGAGGCCGTCGGTATTATATATCAGATCGGGCGTTTTGGTTTAAACATTGCAGTGACAGATCATGGGAGGGGGATTGAAGAAGAAAATATTGAACATATCTTTGACCGGTTTACATCCAGCTACCGCCAGAATGACAGCAGCAGCGGTCTCGGCCTGGCGATTGCGAAGCAGGTGACAGAAGCGCATTTCGGTAAAATCAGCGTGAAAAACAACAGAGAAGGAGGAGTTACTTTTTCTGTCTATCTGCCGCGGCTGCATGGAGAAGGTACATATTGGAATACAGAAGAGGGAGGAGCATTGAGTGAAAGTTTTACAGTTGAATGAAGTTACGAAGACATATGGAAAGGACCGGGCACAGGTACATGCGGTGAATAAGGTGAGTCTGGACATAGAAAAAGGCAGTTTCACATCGATTATTGGCAGAAGTGGTTCGGGAAAGTCTACACTTCTTAAAATATGTGCGGGCCTATTGAAGCCGGAGGAAGGGCGTGTGATTCTGGACGGAGATGATATTACGAAGATGAAGGAGAAAAATCGCTGTACGATGAGGAGAAGAAAGGTAGGCTTTGTCTTCCAGAATTTTGAGTTGATTCCAGAATTTAATCTGATGGAAAATGTATGCGTTCCTTTTTACCTGGATGACCGGACTCCGGATATGGAATATATTGACGAGCTTTTAAAGGTCACATATCTCTATGATAAAAAAGACCGTTTTCCGGAAGAACTATCAGGCGGTGAACAGCAATGTATGGCAATTGTAAGGGCTCTTGCCACACGACCGGCCATTATTTTTGCGGATGAACCCACCGGAAATCTGGATATGAGAACCGGCGAAGAGATTATGGAACTCTTAAATTACTGTAATGTACGATATCAGCAGACAATTCTGATGGTCACACATAATCTGGAATTATTGCAGAGTGCCTACAGGATATTGAAAATGCAGGATGGAAGGATTGTGGAAGACTACGATAAGGGTATTGAAAACCTATGAATAAACTCATGAAATTGATTTTCAAAAGAAGAAAAAAATCATGGTATCTTTTGATAAGCGTTATGATACTTGCCTATTTCCTGATTGCAGTCTTAAGAATTGCTTTTGCCTGTTTCGACCGAACGGAGGAAGCTGACAGAGAAAAACAATATGGAAACTGGCATGTTGCAGTGATAGACGCGGACACGGATACTGTGAACGGATTGAAAAATCATGCTACAGTAGAGAAATTTGGAATCAGCTATACATATGGGATGGTCTTGGACAAGGAGAATAAGGATTTAGGTAAGATAGGAACAGCGGATTTAAAAACCAGAGATATGGAGAATATAAGCATTCTGGAAGGAAGGTTTCCCGAGAAAGAGGGGGAGATTGCCATTGAGCGCTTATCTCTCAAGGCCAGAGATATCACGGCTGGATTGGGGGATGCTATATATCTTCCAATCAGAGTAACTTCAGAGAAAGGCTCTGAGATTGTAAACTATAAGTATAAGCTGGTCGGTATTGTTCAGGACTATTCTACAAAACTGAAAGGCACAACTCCGGATAAAAGAGATTATGTGTCCTTTTTTATAAATCATGAAGATGATGTGGCCGGGTATGAAGGCACAGGAAACTTTATTTACAGACTAAAAAAGAAATACCTGAATACGAATAAAGAAATTTTACAAGTAAAAGGGAATTCTGCCATTGTACTGACCAATAATTATACCTATTATGAACTCGGAAAAGAATCCGGTCATCAATTAACCATAAAGCTGCTCCAAAGGGGGCTTGTGTTTGGCGGAAGTCTTCTGAGCTTTATGCTTGTGTCTTGTATCTTATTTATGAATTATATGAACGAACAAAGAGACACATGGAAGATATTCCATAAACTCGGGAAGCACATGAGGGCAATTAACGTTTTGTTGTTTAAGGAAATTGTTATTGCAAATGTGATTGCCTTGTGTGTTGGAACCCTGATTGGAATTATTGTGACCGGTATCGTGTATAGTGGGGTGACCTATTTGGGAAATGACACTATACAGGTGGAAATTCCCGCCGGGGGGTTACTGCTCAGTGAAATGGCTGTACTGCTTGGACTCTTGGCATCTGATGCATTGGGTATTTTCATACAGGCAAAGGGTATTTCCAGAAACAAAAAGGAACTGCGGAGAAAAAGGAGAAAGGTAAAAAAATCATATGTGGACAGAATGCTTGGCCAGACAGAATGGAATTGGAAATATTCGTTTTTGATTTTATTTGTTCTTTTTTTCAGTATTCTCCAGGTGGATGAAAAAAAGGCTTTATTAAGTGCGGTTGAACAGCAAAATCCTGACTTTCGATGGAGTATATTGTACAGCTACTATCCTTTATCAGACAGTGTAAGTGATAATATCTACGAACAGGTAAAAAAAGTATATGGAATAGATAAGGTAGAAGCATTTAAAAGTAATAATTATCTTTACGCCAGTTGGGAAGGAATAGAGAGAAGCAAATATGTGAAGGAACTGCAAGAACATTATTGGCAGCAGTTTGCAGGGGTGTCAGAACCTCAGGTATTTGTTGTTGGAATTGAACCGGATAGTGAAGCATATCACTATTACACAAAAGGGATAAAGAATAATTATTTTAATAAAGAAAAGTTTGATAAAGGTGAGATGGTACTGGTCTATGTGCCCGATTTTGATTTGAAATCCGGGGAGTATTTTTATACAAACGAAAAAGGCAGGTATCATGAAAATACTTTAAAGGCCGGTGATAAGCTCAGGATAGAAGGAGAAGAAATAAACGAAGTGGAAGTTGGGGGAATTCTATATAATTTTAATAAAAGGGAGGATAGAAGAAACATCCCCAGACCGCTATCAGTTATAGGAAGCTATGGGTTATGCGAAAGCCTGGACTCAAAAACAAAGGAGTCTTTTGGATATTTGGATGCTTTTGTATCAAAACATATTAATTATTCCCAAACAATGGAGGAGATGAAGCAGCTCGGGAATAAGCCGTTTAATGACTTGGAAATTAAGAGCCGTTATAACTCTGATTATATTAAAGAAATTAGTATATGGATTTTGGCTGATATACTATGTATTGCAATGATATCCATTATTTACTGTAGCAAAAAAATAACACAAGGATTTAAAAGAAAAGAAGTAGGCATCTTATCTTCTTTGGGCATGAATTCCCAAAGATATTATTTATGCAGATGTAAAGTTTCTTTATGTTCCTCTCTTCTGGGAGGAATTATAGGTGGAATCGCTGCTTTCTTTATAAAAGTTATTTTTTATAATACAAAGCACCAGTTTGAACACAGTATAAATCTGAATGACAGAGTAAAATTGGGAATTCTATATGTCTGGAATTGGATGCCCTTAAAAAGTTGGGGATATATCTTTCTACTCTTTTTGGTCGTAACCTGTCTTTTTACCATGGCTTTTGGAAAAAAATCAATAGAAACATAAGAATTGTAATATAGATTTAAGGTTAGGCTGTTATAATAAAATAAAATACTAAAGAGGAGATTTTGAGATGAAAAAAAGGTTATTAGCGACATTGTTAGTTCTGAGCAACCTATTAATGCCTGTGAGTGCCCATGCGGCTGGAGAACAATATACGCTGGAGGGCAACAGTGGTGTGGAGCAGGAAGTTAGCATTACTCCTTACATGGTTGTAAAAAAGTATGTTAGTGTTACAGTTACATATGCTATGCTTGCATTTGTTCCCAAAACTTACTTTTATTCCTATTACGACCATGACTATAGCACAACTATGAAAGGATACCTGCCTGTAGTCGAGATAATAAATTGCATTGGTTATGTAGAGGCTACATTTGCCGGATATGTATCGGCGGCTATCTGAATTTAAACTTGGCGAAGCTTGAATTGTGAACGGGAATAAAAATGTGAAAGATTCATGTAAAAGGAGAGGGGAGTCATGGAGTTACTGATAGTAAGGGACAGTGCCCGCATAGGCGGGGCTATGAATACATATAAGCAGTATGATGAAGACGGGATTAAGACAACTGTGTGTAGTTCCGATATTTTTGGACAATTGCCAAGTATGAGCTTTGACCTTATTATTATCGACCTGGTCAAAGCAACCTTGGAAAATGGTAATTTCGGATTTTTGCAAAGTCTGCAATTACAGGCATATCATGCGGCAATTGCGATTGCTGATGAGTCTTCCAGAAGCGGTGAGCTACAGGAAATTTTAAAAAGTATGGGTGTGTGCTCCTTTGTTCAGCGCCCGGTAAACAAGGAAACATTTTTTGAACAGGTGGATTGTGCACTCCGTGAATCAAAGCGAAGATTCAACTGATAAAAAAGAGTCAGTGCGTGTGGAAACTTTGTGAAAATATAAGATAAAAGATAAAAGAGCCCGCATTTTACGGACTCTTTTGTTATACCAAAGTATGCAAGGAAAGCTGCCAGTGGCAGGTTTTCTGTATGTCATTTTTCAATAATAGTTCCTGTTTTTTCCAGGTATCCATCCATTGCTTTATCAATGGATGTAATGACGGCACGTTTTCCGCCCTTTTCCAGAAAGGCCACAGAGGCCTCTATTTTGGGGAGCATGGAGCCGGGTTCAAATTGTCTTTCAGCCATGTACTTCCTTGCATTGGAAACAGTGATTTTACCTAACGGAACGGCCTCCGGTGTGTTATATCCAATGGAAACATGTTCAACGCTGGTCAGAATCAACAGGTCATCTGCGTGAAGCAATTCCGCCAGTTTTTCACTGATTAAGTCCTTTTCAATCACTGCGCTGGCGCCGCGGAGTTCTTCCTCTTGTACCATTACAGGAATACCGCCGCCTCCGGCAGCGACGACAATCTGGTCAGCCTCTACGAGCGTGCGGATTACATCTATTTCGATGATATCCTGCGGCTTTGGAGCAGCTACGATACGGCGATATCCGCCATCCACCTTAGTGACATAGTTGCCCTTCTCTTCCTCTGCTTCTGCCTCTTCTTTCGAAAGGATACGTCCGATTACTTTAGATGGAGTATAGAAGGCATCATCGTATGGATCCACAACCACCTGAGTCAGTACAGTAGCCACCGGACGATAGATGCCCCGGCGCAGCAGCTCTGCACGGATTGCGTTTTGCAGGTCATATCCGATATATCCCTGACTCATGGCAGAACATACAGACATGGGAGCCGCAGTATATTCCTTATGTGCAGTGGCAAATTCATTCATAGCAGTATGTATCATACCCACCTGTGGGGCGTTACTATGTGTGATAACAACTGAAGCACCGGTCTGGATGAGGTCAGCAATTACTTTAGCTGATTTTCTTGCGGCAATCTTCTGTTCGGGGAGAGTGGTTCCAAGCGCACGGTGGCCGAGGGCGACTACAACTTTTTTCTTTTCCATAACTAAAGTCCTCTCTTAATATTCCTTTATTGCTCAACTATATATGGGAAAAAGATTATAGCTGAACTGCAAACTGTAATAAGTACAAGTATAGTAAAAAATTCATGAAAATGCAAGTAAATACGGCCATATAAAAACCCTAAAATATATTGTGAATAGCCTCAAAAAGAAAACACCATCTGATAAAATTTGGTATAATGTAACCTATCGGAAGGAAAACAAGCGGCTCCGAAGGAGACATTTGTTTTCAACCGATAGGTTAACGAAAAACCGAAGGTTAGGAGTCTGTTACACGAAGGAACGTAAGTTCCGAAAGTGTAACCTATCGGAAGGAAAACAAGCGGCTCCGAGAGATAACATTTGGATTGTGGGGGATGGAGATGAAAACGATATTAATTGTTGAAGATAACAGGGAGCTGGCATTTGGTATAAAGGATATAGTAAGCAGTTATGGCTACGAGGTATATATGGCACATTTAGTAAAGGATGCCTTAATTCAGTTGAGAAGCAGGCCCATAGATTTATGCTTACTCGATATACGGCTGCCGGATGGGAATGGATATGATTTGTGCCGGAAGATCAGAGCCTTTTATCAGGGAGCGGTTATTATGCTGACAGCTTGCTCCGGTACGGAAGAAATTGTGGAAGGACTTATGGCAGGAGCAGACGATTACGTGACAAAGCCTTTTCAGATTACAGAATTGCTGGCCAGGATTGAAGCGCAATTTCGAAGGATTTTGTGGAAAGAGGTTGAAGTCCCCGGTACAGTATTCTCCGGTGATTTGAAAATCGAGCTGAATCAGCATCATATCTATAAGCTTGAAGAACTGTTGGATCTGAGCATACGGGAATATACGGTGTGTGAACTGCTTCTGGAGTATGGCGGCAGGATTGTGACCAGAAAAGTAATGTTGGAAAAGATATGGGATTCCAGAGAAAATTTTGTGGAAGAGGGTACTTTGAACGTACATATCAGCAGAATCAGAAAGAAGCTTGGAAGCTATAATGGTATCTCCTATATTGAAACGATTAAGGGCTTTGGATACCGCTGGGCACATCAGATCATACGGAATTAATATGCGTGGCCTGCTTTCAGTACAGCGTTTTTGGCCGAAAGCCAATGGTACGGTACACAAGAGCGTGATTGAAAAATCATCTCCAATCACGCCCTAGAGATAAGCCTGCAGCTTTTTAGGGTTGAGAATCGTAACGGCCCCTCTGGAAAGGGATACAATCCCTTCTTTTTCAAAATATTTCAGCATACGGGAAACTACTTCTCTGGCACTTCCCAGGTTTCGGGCAATTTGCTCATGGGTCGTTTTTAAAACACTGGAACCTATCCGTATCCTTTCATCTTCCAGATAAGCGGCCAGACGTTTGTCGAAGCTCGAAAATAAAATCTGACTGAGTGCCCACATCACATCGGAGAACCGCTCTGTGGTTTGCCTGTAAACATAATTTTCCACATAAATATTTCGCTCAATTAACCGCTGGAAGCAGGCAATATTCGTCAGCAGGATTCTACTGTCCTGTTCAGCCTCGATTTGTATATCAAAGGTAATCTCCTGAAGCAGGCAGGAGGCTGATAAAGTGCAGACTTCCCCGGCATTCAGACGGAACAAAGTGATTTCTCTGCTTTCTTCTGACTGAATATAGATGCGGAGCTGACCTTTCAGAACCAAAAAGATTCCAAGGCAATCATCACTGCGGCTGTAGATGAAGTCATTTTTATGATAATCCAATATCGCAGAACAGGAGGTGAGATAATCCTGCTCCTTGGTATTAAGATGTTTCCAGAAAGGATAACCTTTCTTCAGGTGTTGATATATCGAATCTTCTGTCTGAGTCATAGGCGGCCTCCCCTTGTATGTTACTCCTGCAGACTCTGCTGCCGGAACAAAACTTCTATAAACTATAGTATCGGAAAATGTCTTCTTTTGCAAGTCCCAACTAGAGGAATAAGATTTGCCGCACGCTCATAAACTGTAAAAACAACATTTGTAGGGGAATTTTTTTGAAAGATTATATTGAAGAGCGTGCAGTGGAAATTGCAACCTACATTATAGAGCATAATGCCACAGTGAGACAAACTGCAAAAGAATTCGGCGTTTCAAAAAGCACAGTACATAAGGATGTCACAGATAGACTTCTGCAGATAAATCCTGTACTTGCCCGGAATGCAAGAAAAGTTCTCAATGTAAACAAATCGGAAAGACATATCAGAGGAGGCCTGGCTACACGGGAAAAATATCTGCATCACAATTCTAAATAATCCATACATGTACGAGAGGCAGGCTGCAGCTTGCCTCGTTTCATGCATTGAAATGCAAATATCCGGGTAATTATGCGCAGTATGAACAAGGAAGATGATAATATTCTACAAATAAGCATGTTGAGCATGACAAAATAAGAACAAAGTTGACAAGAAAAATAAATGATGCTATAATTGGTCTAAACTTAATTGTGCTTGCGGCGTAGTAAGTACAGAACTAAGCACGTTGGAGTGCCTTGGGTTTTCTTTATTTGAGAAAATCGGGGCACTTTTTTGTTTAATATAAACTTTTTTTGAGGTTTCTTATTAAACAACATTTAATCTGCATTAGAAAGGAGAATTTACTTGGAGTATTTTTATCTGAAGACCCGTATTTATATGGGAAAAGAAGGGCTGGATGAAATTTTGGACGGCGTTGAAAGAGCGCTGATTGTTACGGACTCTTTTATGTATAAGAGCGGTATGACTGCATATCTGACAGAGCCCCTTGAGCAGAAGGCTATAGAATATAAGATATTCTCAGAGGTAAAACCTGACCCGGATATCGCTGTGGTTGCCAGAGGAATATCTCTGATGCAGGAATTTCGGCCGCAGGTGCTGCTTGCACTTGGCGGAGGTTCACCGATAGATGCCGCCAAGGCCATGAACATCTTATCTGCGAAGCAGGAAGGTATGGAAAAATGCAGGTTTGCAGCGATTCCTACGACAAGTGGGACAGGCTCAGAGGTAAGTAAGTTCTCGGTGATCAGTGATCCAGAGCAAGCTGCCAAATATCCACTGGTAATGGATGAGATGATTCCGGATGCTGCACTGCTAGACGCAAGTCTGGTAAAGTCAGTTCCCCCTTCGGTCACGGCCGATACAGGAATTGATGTACTTACACACGCAATTGAAGCCCTTGTTTCCACAAATGCCAATGATTTCACAGATGCAGCTGCAGAAAAGGCCATCAAGCTTGTGAGAAGCAATCTTGTGAAGGTTTATAGTAATCCGGATGATTTGAAAGCACGCGAGAAGATGCATCATGCCTCCTGCCTGGCAGGAATCGCATTCAGCAATGCGGGTCTGGGTCTGAATCATGGTATGGCACATACCCTCGGGGCTCATTTTCATATTCCGCACGGGCGGGCAAACGGCATCCTGCTTCCGTATGTGATGGGATATAATGCGGGGTGTTTTGACCGGCTTACACCGGCTGCCGAACGCTATGCCAGAATCGCCGGTGTTGTCGGAATAGAAGGACCAACCATGCGCCAGAGCGCCTTCAATGTGATGAGAGATACAAAACAATATATACAGCAGCTGCATCTCCCGTCTTGTATAGAAGCAGCCGGGATATCCAAAAATGATTTTGACGGTGCGCTGGAAGAGATGGTGGAAGCGGCGTATAACGATGCCTGCACAAGAACAAATCCAAGGGTGTGCACAAAGGATGAAATCCGTTCTGTATTTATCAGAGCTTATTCCGGGAGAATTGTGTGACATAAGGAACGGAGGAAACATATATGTACGAAGATAAAAAAGAGAGAATTATTCAGGAATTTGTTCCCGGCAAGCAGGTGACGCTTGCCCATGTAATTCCGCATCCGGTTGACAGTTTATATGCAAAGATGGGCTTAATCGATGGAGAGGGAGCCATAGGCATCTTTACAATCACACCAAGTGAGGCAGCCATCATTGCGGCGGATGTTGCGGGCAAGGCGGCAGACATTCAGATCGGCTTTGTGGACCGCTTTAACGGGTCATTGGTAATCACGGGAGATGTGGCTGGAGTAGAGGCGGCATTGCATGATGTAATGAGTGTATTATGTGATTCCATGGGATTTGCACCAGCACCGATTACTCGGTCTTAAGTCCCGTTTTAACAGAAGGGAAAGGCATGAAGAAGGACAAGAAAAAGAGAATTATTTTAATCGGACGTTCCATGGCAGGAAAGACGACTTTGTGCCAATTCATCAGCAATCAGGATTTAAAGTATCATAAGACGCAGACAGTTCAGCTGCTGAATGATAACCTGATTGACACGCCGGGGGAATATCTGGAACGGAATTATTTAAGAGGCGCTTTGACGGTTACAGCAGTGGACGCAGATATTATAGCTTTGGTACAGCAGGCAGATGAGGCGGGCACGATGTTCCCACCCGGATACTCCAGTACCTTCGGAAAGCCCTGTGTGGGAATTGTCACAAAGAGCGACATCGCCTCCCCTGAACAGATAGAACAGGCGAAGGGCTATCTTACTCTGGCAGGAGCACAAGAAGTATTTGTGACCAGCAGCTATGAAGGAAGTGGATTCGACGAAGTACTGAGATATTTTGAAACTGATAAGTCAGAATCATAAGCATTCGAGCGGAGGAACAAAGGATGCGGGTAATCATTGCGGATGATGAACCAATAACGAGAATGGATTTAAGGGAGATGCTTGAGAAGGAAGGCTATGCCGTAGTTGGTGAGGCAGCTGACGGATTTGATGCGGTGGAAGCATGCAGGAAAGAGTCTCCGGATCTGGTAATTATGGATGTAAAGATGCCTCTTTTAGACGGCTTGTCGGCTTCATCCCTGATATCCAGGGAAAAGACGGCAGATACAATTGTGCTTCTTACAGCATATAACGACAGAGAGTTTATAGAAGCTGCAAAGGAAAGCGGTGTAAGCGGATATCTGATAAAACCCTTAAGTGAGCGTTCCCTTATTCCTGCACTTGAGATTGCAGTGGAACGCAGTAAAGAGATGAGAGGACTGCAGAAGGAATGCAGTATCATAGCCGGACGCCTGGAGAGCAGGATTGTGGTCGAGCAGGCAAAAGGGGTGATCATGAGCAGCCGTGGATTTTCGGAACAGGAGGCTTACGATTATATCCGCAGCATCAGCAGGCATAAGAATATTGCGATGAAGAAGGTTGCGGAGATTATATTAATGCGCAGAGGAAAGTGACATGCAGGATGTAATAAAACAGCTTTGTGAGGAATATACGGATCTGTCTGAGGATGAGATGCAGGTTGTCCGGATGATGGCGGGAACGCTGCAGCCCCTTGCCAATTTGGAGGCGGCAGACATCTTTATAGACTGTCCCTGTAAAGAGGGAGATGCCATTGTGGTTGCCGAAGCAAAGCCGGAAGAGGTACCGTCTTCGTATAAAAACAGTGTGGTGGGGATGCTTGCCAAAGCTGAGAATGAGCCAGCCGTTGCAAGAACCTTCAACCTGGGCATTGCTACTAAGTATATGAAGGCCAGAACACAGGAAGACAATTATACCATTCAATCGGTGGAACCAATAAAATACAATTCGCGGGTGATTGGTGTGCTGATACGCGAAAAGAGAATTACAGAAGAGACAAAAGAGACGGAAGACCGGTATGCGGCGGTGGAAATTCCGTTGAATCATATGATTAATGAAAGTGAATGGCTGACAGAAAGCATCGATGAGGGCCTTATTCTGGTGGACGACAGCGGTGTTGTTACCTTCCGAAACATGTATGCAAAAGAGTTGTTTCAGAGTCTGGGTTACGTGGAGGACATTCTGGGGCAGCAGTACAAAAATATCTGCCTGAACCCTTATGACGGGAAGTCGGATCTGGAGGAAGTTCTTTCAGAGGTCAGAATCAGCAATCATTATCTCAGAATCCGTCAGATCAAGTTGGAAAAAGAGAACATCAGACTGGCGGTGATTATACGGGATATCACCTGGAACCGCGAACAGGAAAAAAATCTGGTATTAAAATCAGTGGCCATTGAAGAGGTTCATCATCGGGTAAAGAATAATCTGCAGACAATTGCATCTTTGCTTCGTATGCAGGCCAGAAGAACCGAGAATGAAGAGACAAAGCATTTGCTGAATGAGAGCATCAACCGGATTCTATCCATCTCGGCAACTCATCAGCTTCTTGCACACAGCGGAAAAGATGAGGTGGAACTGAAAGAAGTACTTCATACGGTGAGAAACAATCTGGCGCAGACCTATCTGACCTCTGCACAGAAGATAAACCTGAAGCTGGAAGGAGACGATCTTACAGTGAATTCCGACATTGCCACATCGGTGGCGCTGGCGGTCAATGAGTTGGTTCAAAACTCCATAAGATATGCGTTTCCGGGAGAAAAGGTGGGAAATGTCTGTATCCGGATTGAAAGGGGCAAGATATATTCCACAATTACGGTTAAAGATGACGGAGCCGGATTTAATATCGGTAATATCAAAACGGGAAGCCTGGGACTGAAAATTGTAGAATCCATGGTCGAGGATAAACTTCATGGAAAACTAAAGATAAGGTCTGGCACACACGGTACAAAAGCTTCCTTTGACTTTATGAACAAATCGGCGGATTTGATAAGCTTTTCAAAGTGATATCGGCAGCATGAATTATTTCAATTCAAGGGGGTGGTTTCGGTGAAGGAAGAGATTACAAGTGTGGGAATTGATATAGGCACATCTACCACACAATTGATTTTCAGCAAACTCACCATAGAGAACAGAGCAAGCAGCTATACAGTACCGCGGATAGGCATCGTAGAAAAAGAAGTAACCTATAGAAGCCAGATTTATTTTACACCTCTTTTATCTCAGTCAGAGATAGATGCGGAAGGGGTTAAGAAAATCATTCAGGACGAATATCAAAAAGCAGGCATGAAACCGGAGGATCTGAAAACCGGAGCCGTGATTATCACAGGTGAAACAGCCAGAAAACAAAATGCCAATACCGTGTTGGCGGCGTTAAGCGACATGGCTGGGGATTTCGTGGTTGCCACCGCAGGACCGGATCTGGAATCCGTTTTGTCGGCAAAAGGCGCCGGTGCAGACCAGCTGTCAGAGGAGCACAGGGAGGTAGTAGCCAATGTGGATATCGGAGGCGGCACCAGCAATATTGCATTTTTCCAAAAGGGGGTGCTGAAAGGTACCTGCTGCCTGGATATTGGCGGACGCCTGATTAAAATTGAAAATGGAAGAATTTCCTATATCTATCCCGCAATCCGGGAACTGGCGGACAGGCATCAGATCCGGATACAGGTGGGAGACTCCGCTGATCAGGCCACACTATACCGCGTGTGTGAATGTATGGCCGAACAGCTGGCTATGGCTCTTCATGTGGCTGCCCCGGATGAATTCCATACAAAGATGTATACCAATCAGGGGGCTTCGCTTCCTGAAACTCCACAGATTGCGGCCCTCACATATTCAGGGGGTGTTGCGGACTGCGTTTATCAGGAAAAGCAGGGAGATATATACCAATATGGCGATATCGGTGTCCTGCTGGGGCGGGCGGTAAAGAATAATCCGTCCCTGCAGCGGCTTAAGATATATCCGGCAGCGGAAACAATCCGTGCAACGGTAGTTGGAGCCGGAACACAGACAACTAATGTCAGCGGCAGTACGATCAGCTATGCCGACCATAAACTGCCCATAAAAAACATTCCGGTTCTGAAGATTCCCGCGGAGGAGGAATGCGAACCGGCCAATTTCCAAAATGCAGTCCGAAGCAGGCTGCCTCTATATGAGACGGACGGCGCATTGGAGCAGATCGCTATTGCATTTTCCGGCAAGTATCATACAAGCTTTCTGAAAATCCAGGAACTTGCAGGCATGATTACCGAAAGCGCAGAGGAAATTATAAAAGGTCCATATCCGCTTATTCTGGTTATTGAAAATGACATAGCCAAGGTGTTGGGAAATGCGGTCAATATTTTCCTTGAACATAAGAAGGATGTTATCTGCATCGATGGAATTTATGCGAAAGATGGCGATTATATTGACATCGGTGAACCAGTCGCTGCTGGCCGGGTGGTTCCTGTTGTGATAAAAACACTGATTTTCAACTCCTGAAATCATTCAGGAAAAGCAGCCTAGTATAGAAAAAGGAGAGGTGAAAGAATTGATTTTAAAGACAAAGTTATTTGGCAAAATGTATGAGTTTAAATCTCTTCGTGAAGTGATGGCCAAGGCCAATGAAGAGAAATCCGGCGATAAGTTAGCGGGTATTGCCGCAGAATCTGCCGAAGAAAGAGTTGCGGCAAAAGTCGTTCTTTCTCACATTACACTGGAAGAACTCCGTAATAATCCAGCGGTTCCCTATGAGGAAGATGAAGTTACGAGAATCATCCAGGACGGTGTTAATGAGAAAATCTATGGTGAACTGAAAGGAAAGACGGTTGCGGAGTTCCGGGAGTGGCTTTTGGACACCCAGACGACAGGGGCGATGATTACACGTGCATCCCGTGGTCTTACCAGCGAAATGGTGGCGGCAGTCTGCAAGCTGATGACCAATCTGGATTTGATTTATGCAGCTAAGAAAATACGGGTTTCCGCACACTGCAACACCACAATTGGATTGCCCGGAACCTTCTCATCCAGATTGCAGCCGAATCATACGACCGATGATCCTAAGGGAATTATGGCATCCGTTATGGAAGGCTTAAGTCTTGGGTGCGGGGATGCGGTAATCGGATTGAATCCGGTAGACGATTCTGTGGAGAGTGTAACCAGAATCTTAAAAAGCTTTGACGAGTTCAAGAACAAGTGGGAGGTACCTACGCAGATCTGTGTTTTGGCACATGTAACAACACAGATGGAGGCGATAGAGAAATTCCATACGCCGATTGATCTGATGTTTCAGTCTGTTGCAGGTTCGGAAAAAGGAAATCGCGCATTTGGTCTTACGGCCGCAATGCTTGAAGAGGGACATGATATGATGCTGCATCAGGCCACAAGTACCGGACCCAACCTGATGTACTTTGAGACAGGACAAGGCTCCGAGCTTTCCTCAGATGCGCATAACGGATGGGATCAGGTAACGATGGAGGCCAGGTGCTATGGCTTTGCAAAGAAATATAATCCATTTCTTGTTAACACAGTCGTAGGGTTCATCGGACCGGAATATCTGTATGATTCAAAACAGGTCATCCGCGCCGGGCTGGAGGATCATTTCATGGGCAAACTGACAGGAATCCCCATGGGCTGTGATGCTTGCTATACAAACCATATGAAAGCGGATCAGAATGATATCGAAAATCTGGCAGCGTTGCTTGTTTCTGCCGGTTGTAATTATATTATGGGCGTACCACAGGGAGACGACTGTATGCTGATGTATCAGTGTACCGGTTATCATGACGCAGCCAGTCTTCGTGAAATATATGGTCTTCGTCCAATTCGTGAATTTGACCAGTGGCTGGAGAAGATGGGATTCTCAAAAGATGGAAAGCTGACACCACTGGCAGGTGATGCATCTGTATTTTTAAATAAATAGGAGGTGAAGTACTTTGGTTAACGAGAATGAATTAAGAAGTATTATTGAACAGGTATTAACAGAGATGCAGTTGGAGCCTAAGGAAACTCCTGCCGCCGGGGAAAGCCATGCTTCTCCAAATCATATCGCAGCGACAGTAATTGAAGAGGGTTATATCCCGGATGTGACTGCCGTTGATATTCGTACGCAGTATCTGGTAGAAAATCCCGTAAACAAGGAAGCATACGCTGATTTGAAAGCTTATGCACCCTGCCGTTTAGGCATCGGAAAGGCCGGTGCCCGGGTAAAGACAGATCCGGTTATGCAGTTTCGGGCAGCTCATTCCGCAGCGCAGGATGCGGTGTTCTCCGATGTTGATCAGGAATTTGTAGATCATATGGGTCTGTTCAGCGTACAGACACAGTGTGCCTCCAAGGATGTTTATCTTACAAGGCCGGATCTTGGCAGAAAGCTGGACGATGAAGGCGTAAAGACGATAAAAGAAAAGTGCAAGAGCAATCCCAAGGTGCAGATTTATGTATCCGACGGATTGAGTTCGGCTGCAGTTGCAGCAAATGTAGGGGATGTTCTTCCCGCAATTTTACAGGGTCTGAAAAGCTATGGCATTGATACAGGAACTCCTTTCTTTGTAAAATATGGCCGTGTAGGCGCCATGGATCAGATCTCAGAAATCACCGGCGCCGAAGTTACCTGTGTTCTGATCGGGGAACGGCCGGGACTGATTACTGCAGAATCCATGTCTGCATATATTGCTTATAAGGCGACAGTGGGAATGCCGGAGGCCAGAAGAACCGTAGTTTCCAATATCCATAAATCCGGTACAATTCCGGCAGAAGCAGGCGCTCATATTGCAGAAATCATTAAAAAAATTCTGGATCATAAAGCCAGTGGAACTGATTTAAAACTCTAGAGATACAAGGAGGGAATGTAATGAAACGAGATCCAATCAAGGCGGATGTCCTTGCAACAAAAATTATCCCCCATGTCAGCCCGGACATGGCAAAGGAACTGAATCTGGCGCCGGATCAGAAGTCTATTGCCCTGATCACGTCCAACTGCGATGATGTTACGTATACAGCGCTTGATGAGGCAACCAAGAAAGCCGATGTCAAGGTCGTTTATGCAAAGAGCTTTTACGGTGGAGCTGATAATGCCAATACAAAACTGGCAGGGGAAATCATCGGGATCCTTGCAGGACCGAATCCTGCAGAAGTACGAAGCGGCCTGGATGCCTGCGTTGATATAATTGAAAATGTAGCGCATTTTATTTCGGCAAATGAAGATAATACCATTGTGTACTATGCGCATTGTATTTCCCGAACCGGTTCTTATCTGTCTGAGGGAGCAGGAATTCCGGAAGGAGAGGCACTTGCTTACCTGATTGCACCTCCACTGGAAGCAATGTATGCTGTGGATGCCGCACTGAAGGCTGCAGATGTGCAGATGTGCGTGTTATATGCCCCGCCATCAGAGACCAACTTCGGTGGTGCTTTACTCACCGGAAGCCAGTCTGCCTGCAAGGCTGCCTGCGAAGCATTTGCCCAGGCGGTAGAATATGTGGCGGATAATCCCAAGGAATTATAAGAAGCATAGCACAAAAGCTCTACGAGGAGCTGCAGACGGAGGTATGATATGAAAGCATTGGGTATGATAGAAGTATATGGTTACCTTACTGCAGTGGAAGCTTTGGATTGTGCGTTAAAAGCGGCAAATGTTTCTTTATGTGATGTTGTAAAGGTGAAAGGCGGTATTGTGACCGTGCTGGTGGATGGAGATGTGGGAGCTGTAAAAGCAGCAATAGATGCTGCGCATGCGGCAGCAGAACGCGTGGGGCAGGTTATAAGCGTTCACGTGATTCCACGGCCGGCAGAGGAGGTCATCCGAATGCTCGACAAGGCCGGGCTTAAGTACGGGCCGGAAGCAGCGGATGAAACCGAAACAGAAGATGAAACCGAAACAGCAGAACAGACTGAGACAACAGAGGAAACAAAGAACTCCGATTTTTCAGAGGAACAGCTGGAAGCAATGACTGTAGTTGAACTCAGAAAATTGGCGAGAGATATAGAAATTACCAATATGACCCGCCAGGAGATCCGATTTGCCAGAAAACAGGAACTGATTCATGCGATATTAGACTTTAATATCAATAAAGGACAGGAGAGGTAAATATGCAATTATACGATAAAGATCTTTTGTCAGTGCAGGAAGTACGTGAATTGGTTGAAAAAGCAAAAACTGCCCAGCAGGAACTGAGCGAAAAAAGCCAGAAGGAGGTGGATGCGATTGTGAAATCAATGGCATCTGCCGGTGTACGTAATGCACAGCGCCTTGCAAAGATGGCTCACGATGAGACCGGATTTGGCATCGAAGCTGACAAAGTAATTAAGAATGTATTCGCAAGCAACGGCGTATACGAACATATTAAAGACATGAAAACCATAGGAGAACTTGGAAGAGATGAGGAAAAAAAGGTGTGTCATATCGCAGTCCCGGTTGGCGTTGTCGCCGGACTGGTACCGTCAACCAATCCTACGTCTACGGTTCTTTATAAAGCCTTAATAGCAGTCAAAGCGGGAGATGCCATCGTGTTTTCTCCACATCCGAATGCGCGGAACTGTATTCTGGAGGCTGTTAAGATGATTCGTCAGTCCATTGCGGAAGCAGGAGGGAACGAGGATCTGGTAGGCTGCATCACTTTGCCTACGATGCAGGCGACAGACCACCTGATGCATCATCCGGACATCTCACTGATCCTGGCCACAGGAGGATCTGCCATGGTTCGGGCAGCGTACTCTTCAGGAACCCCGGCTATCGGAGTCGGGCCGGGAAATGGTCCGGCATACATCGAGAAAACGGCGGATCTTCCTTTGGCAGTGAAGAGAATTATGGAATCTAAGACCTTTGATAATGGTACAATCTGCGCATCCGAACAGTCGGTGATCTGCAATGAGGATATGGCGCAGGCAGTGCAGACAGAGATGGAGCGCCAGGGAGCATGCTTTTTGTCGGATGAACAGCGCAAGAAGCTGGGCAGTTTCATCTTAAGGGCAAATGGTACCATGAACCCGGCCATTGTAGGTAAATCTGCACAGACAATTGCAGACCTTGCTGGTATAGACATTCCAGCGGGCACCAAAGTACTGGTTGCAAAGGAGGACGGAATCGGACGCGGGCACCCGTACTCAAATGAAAAACTGGCTCCGATTTTGGCATTTTATACCGCCGGGTCATACAAAGAAGTATGTGAGCTTTGCTGCGATATTTTGCACTATGAGGGAGCAGGTCATACATTTTCCATGCATACAAAAGACCAAAACATGGTAGACTATTTTGCAAAAAGAATTCCTGCATCCAGAATTGTTGTGAATACATCAAGCACATTGGGTGGAATCGGTGCATCTACCAATCTGGCACCTGCGCTGACACTTGGCTGCGGAGCAATTGGCGGCAGCTCGACCTCGGACAATGTAGGACCTTTGAATCTGCTGAACATAAAACATGTGGCAGAAGGAATAAAAGAACTGGATGATATTAAGGCAGACCTTCCGGACTGTTCCGAAGGGGTATGTAAACCGCAACATTTCAGTGATATCAATATGGATGTCATTGTAAGTGAAATCATAAAGCGTCTTCAAAATGCTTAAACAAAAAGGAGGAATGAGACATGGCAGCACAGCAGGCATTAGGAATGATTGAAACAAGAGGACTGGTAGCATCCATTGAAGCAGCGGATGCTATGGTAAAGGCAGCAAATGTAACACTGATTGGGAAAGAGCACGTAGGCGGCGGCCTTGTAACCGTCATGGTACGTGGGGACGTGGGCGCCGTTAAGGCAGCCACAGATGCAGGTGCAGCGGCAGCAGAACGTGTGGGAGAACTGGTATCCATCCATGTAATCCCAAGACCTCATGATGAAGTGGAAGCAATTCTTCCAAAACAGAGCAGAAGTATTGAGTAAAGCAAAAAGGAGGAATGAGATATGGCAGCAATGCAAGCATTAGGAATGATAGAAACACGTGGTCTGGTAGCTTCGATTGAAGCAGCGGACGCGATGGTAAAGGCAGCAAATGTAACACTGATTGGGAAAGAGCATGTAGGCGGAGGTCTTGTAACCGTGATGGTACGCGGAGATGTGGGAGCCGTTAAGGCGGCCACAGACGCAGGTGCAGCGGCAGCAGAACGTGTAGGAGAACTGGTATCCATTCATGTAATCCCCAGGCCTCATGAAGAGGTAGAGGCTATTCTGCCTTCTCTGGAAAGGTAGGGATAAGACCAGAGAAGGAGGTGGCTTAAACAGTTATGAAAGTGATAACAGAAGCGGTATTACGCGATGAACTAAGAGCATCTAAGCCAGCATCCTACACCATTCCGGAGGGGAAAATCCTGTCACCGGCGGCCAGGGAATATCTGCAGCAGTGCAAGATCAAGATTATCCGGGAAGCTGATAAAGCCGCCGAAGCTGAAAAGGAAAATCAGGCGGATGGGTCAGGTACGCAGGAAGAGTCATGGAAGCCAGTCAAGGATTATGTGGCTACTCCGGTACTGCCTATGCCCAAGGTAAAACTCTCTGAAGAAGAGGAAGGTGCAAAGCCTAAATTTGTGGATTACGAAACCGGTGCCTACTATTTTACAAAGCCCGAACACATGACCCACTTATATGGCAATGTACTCGTGCCAAAGGATCATAAGCGGATTGTTTTCCGGGGAAAACTGGATAGTCTGGAGGCATTATTTGTATTACACCAGGCTACGTTGGCAGAAGAAGGCTATAAAAAGCTGATCGAAGACCTTCAGGATGTACTTTCAAGTCTTCGGGAGATGATGCGCTGTGATGCTATGAATGAGCCGTTCCGAAGAGATTATATGATTGGGTTAACGCATGAGGAGCTGCGCGAGCATTCTCATTATCCATTGAAATATTATAAGATTAAACAGATGGTGCTCCCAGATTATACATTGGGCAGGATCTATGCGATGCTGAACCAGCTGCGTACGGCAGTCAGAGAAACGGAGGCAGCCGCCGCAGGGGCATTACGGAACGGTAAAACGTATGAGCATAAAGACTTTATTGAAGAACTGAATCGTATGTCAAGTGCCATGCACATCATCATGTGTAAGTATCTGGCAGGAGATTACGAAAAGTAAGGAGGCAAGATGGAACAGCTGGTAGAAAAAGTTGTAGATGCGATCACAAAAGCCGGACTGGTGGAAGTGGAGGTTTCGGCCAGACATGTCCATCTGAGTGAAAAAGATCTGGAATTCCTGTTTGGAAAAGGGGCAAAGCTTCATCCAAAGCGCCCCCTTTCCCAGCCGGGACAATTTTTAAGTGAAGAGCGGGTGAATCTGATCGGCCCCAAAGGCAGGAAGGAACATGTGGCAATTCTGGGGCCTGTAAGAAAGGAAACCCAGACAGAGCTGTCCATGAGCGACTGCGTGGATTTAGGGATCAAAGCACCCTTAAACATGTCAGGAAATCTGGATGGAGCAGGAGCAATCCAGATCGAAGGGCCAAAGGGGGCACGGAATGTGGAACATGGAGCAATCGTTGCACATAATCATATCCACGTCCCGCCGGATGTGGCCCGGGAACTGGATCTTACAGATGGAGCCCATGTAAGTGTACAAGTTTTAAGTGCACGTCCGCTGACCTTTCAGGATGTGGTGATCCGGATCAATGAACAGTTCCGGTTCAAGATGCATATAGACTTTGATGAGGCCAATGCTGCCCTGGTCCGCGGATTTACCCTCGGTAAAATTATTCGCCAGGATAAAAACTAGTATAAGGAGCGGAGGCAGATGGATTTTAAGCGTATAGATGCATTCATAAAGCGTGTTGAAGCGTCAGAGACAAAGACGTTCACGCCGGTAAGTTCAAAGCTTAAGGTTGGAGTAGATCTTGGTACCGCATATATCGTACTGGTCGTACTGGATGAGGAAAATAATCCTATAGCATGCGAAAAACAGGCTGCAGATGTGCTTAGGGATGGTGTGGTTGTGGACTATTCGGGTGCGCTTAAGACGGTAGCTATGCTGAAAAGAAAACTGGAAGAGCGGTTGGGGACAGAGCTTTTGAACTGTGCGATTGCCATGCCCGCCGGTACGGAGGGAAGTGTAAAAACCCATCAGTATGTGGCAGAAGGGGCGGGCTTTGAGGTTACGAATATATTGGATGAACCCTCATCTGCAAATGCAGTTTATCAGATACAGGACGGAGTAATCGTGGATATCGGAGGCGGAACCACGGGACTAGCCATTTTCAGAGACGGAAAGGTCTGCGAAATTGAAGATGAGCCTACAGGAGGAACCCATCTGACACTGGTTCTTGCAGGCAATTATCATATACCATTCGCAGAAGCGGAGGCCATCAAGCAGGATTATGCACGGCATAAGGAAATCCTGCCGGTGGTAAAGGCCGTGGTGGAGAAGATAGCATCTATTATTAACCGTTATGTAAACCCATCGGAAACAGATACGATTTATCTTTGCGGCGGAACCTGTTGTCTGACAGGAATCGAAAAAATCATTGAGAAGGAAACAGGTATCAGAACCGTAAAGCCTTTAAATCCATTTTTGGTAACTCCGGCGGGGATTGCTATAAATTGCAGGTAAGGCAATAAAAACAGAAGGAAAGGAGGAGAATTTGTGGATATTGATGCTCTTGTAAGTGAAATATGTAAGCGTGTGCAGGAAAAGATAGCGGAAGCAGAGACAATCAATCAAGGGAAAAGCAATAAAGAAAAGCCCTGTCTGCTGGTCTTGAATACTGTCCGGGACAGCAACTGCCGCGCGGTTGTGGAGTCGCCTCCATTATCTGAATGCTATGAAATAAAATATGCCCTTTCACAGGACTATGCTTGTGATTTATCTTCCTATGAGGCGGTAATTGCATTTGATATGAGTAATGAACTGCTTGGGAAAATTGCGCATGGAATCTTTGACAGCGGCTATACCCGTCTGTTTGGAGAAGCGCTTTTATCCGGCAGGAAGATTTTTCTGCCGGAAGAAGAGGTGGAGCTGTACGGCTACAGGGAGACGGCACCGGCCCTTTACTACCGGAAATTATCCGAAAATCTGAAATTACTGCAGGACAGCGGTGTGGAAGTCATTCCCTGCCGCCGGCTCCAGACCTTAATTCTGACCGGACCGTCACCCGCCTTTACGAAGGACAGCCCGGAGGCAGTCACCGACACAGCGCCTTTGGACAGGCAGGAACGCGTTCTTAGAAAACATGTCATTACGGAAAAAGATATCAGAAGCGCTTATGAGGACAAGGCAGGTACCATCGTGGCAGGCACCAGGGCAATTCTCACCGATCTCGCAAAGGAATACGCAGAAAAGCATAAGATTGTAGTTCAGCGCAGGGATTTTTCCTCAGCTGAGAGGGGGAAGGGCCTATGAAGACAGGAAGAGTCATAGGCAATATCTGGGCCACCAGAAAAGAGGAGCAGCTGGCAGGCTTGAAGCTTCTGGTTATCCAGCCCATCAATTTACTGAATGACCAGCCGGTGGATTATCCGATCGTAGCTGCAGATATTATCGGAGCAGGTGTGGGAGAAAAAGTCATCTATGTAGGAGGGAGTTCTGCAAGAAGTGCGGCCGGAAGCAGGGACGTTCCTGTAGATGCAACTGTGGTCGGTATTGTAGACGACCAGGAAATCGATGAAACCCTGATACATGGAAAGCGGTGATTTTATGGAGTTGGTAGAAGCGGTAGAACGCGCAGGAGTTGTGGGAGCCGGAGGTGCCGGTTTCCCCACCCATGTGAAGTTAAAAGCAAAGGCCGAGTATTTCCTCGTAAATGCAGCAGAATGTGAGCCGTTAATTGAGACGGACAAATATCTGTGCCGTACGTATCCGGACCGCATTGTCAGCACAGTAGTGAAAATTGCGGAGCATCTGGGGGCAAAGCATGCGGTTATTGCTTTAAAGAAAAAATACAGAACAGAAATAGAAGCATTAAAAAAAGCGGTTCAGAACCAACAGGCGGATGTGGAGCTCTTTACGATGGACACGTTCTACCCTGCAGGAGATGAGCAGATTATCGTTCATGAGGTTACAGGCAGAGTTGTGCCGGAGCGGGGACTTCCACTGGACGTAGGCTGTGTGGTTGATAACGTGGGTACAATATTATCCATAGCCGATGCGATGGAAGGCAGACCGGTGACTGAAAAACTTCTGTCGGTGACCGGAGCTGTGAAAAAGCCATTGATGTTTCACGTCCCTGTAGGGACTCCCATTCGCCGGCTTCTGGAGCGCGCAGAGCCGGAAACTCCCGCTTATGGTGTAATACTGGGCGGGCCTATGATGGGGAAAGTTTTGCAGGAGGACGCTGACATTGATGCGGCAGTAGTGACTAAAACCACCGGCAATCTTCTGGTTCTTCCAAAGAATCATTATCTTATGAGAAGAGCGTCCTTAAGCGTGGAACGCATGGTTCATCAGACAAGATCAGCCTGCATCCAGTGCCGGATGTGTACGGATCTATGTCCGCGCTATCTGATCGGGCATGAGGTGCTGCCGCATATGGTCATGCGCAATCTTTATAAAGAGCATGCAGATATGAGTCCGGAGGAGTATAAGCGCTGCTTTGGCAGTGCAGTCAATTGCTGCAGCTGCGGCATCTGTGAGATGTTCTCCTGTCCAATGGGACTCTCTCCGCGAAAGATGAACGACTTTGAAAAGCAGCGGTTGAAGGAAAAAGGAATTCAGGTGGAACGTAATCCGGATCCGGAAGCCAGGTATGGATGGAAACATACGAAAATACCTACAGATCGGTTAATTGCCCGCCTGGATTTGACCAAATATGTAACACATACGTTGCCGGAGGTAAAAGAGTTTGTTCCTGATATGTGCATCCTGCCATTATCTCAGCATATCGGAAAGCCGGCATCCCCGGTGGTAGAACCGGGAAGTAAAGTCAGTAAGGGAGACCTGGTCGCTGCCGCGGCAGAAGGGCTCTCAGCGAATATTCATTCCGGTATGGATGGCGTGGTGACAGAGGTAACAGACCGGGAAATCAGAATCTGCAGGAAGGAGGAATAGGGAATGGGAAAGGCAATTGGCATGGTGGAGCTGTCCAGCATAGCAAGAGGGATTGAAACAAGCGACTATATGGTAAAAGCCGCCCAGGTAGACCTGCTTCGTTCTTCCACAGTCTGCCCCGGAAAGTATATTGTCATCGTTTCTGGGGATACTGGTGATGTAAAGGCAGCCTTAAAGGAGGGTCTGGACCGGGCCGGCGAATTTTTGGTGGATTCACTGGAAATCTCCAATATACATGAGCAATTAATTCCGGCTTTGAGCGGAACGGTGATTGTGGAAGAACCCGGGGCAGTAGGTGTGCTTGAATTTTATTCGGTGGCATCCGCGATACTGGCAGCGGATGAAGCCGCAAAAGCCGCTCAGATTACCCTGATAGAAGTACGTATCGGATTTGCAATTGGCGGTAAAGGTTTTGTGACCCTCACAGGTGATGTGGGTGCGGTCAGAGCTGCAATCCAGGCAGCCAGTGAGAATAAAGAGCTTTTTGTGGCGAGTACGGTGATTCCGAGGCCATCCCCTCAGGTATACCAATCTCTTTTATAATCGACCCTAAAGGAGGAGCATATGTTTCAGGAATTAATTGATAATATAACCAATGCAAGTGTTTTTACAGACAGCATTCAGGAATGGATTCAAAATCTATCGATTAACTCAGTGATCATCTTTATCATGATGATCTTCATGATTGTAGGAGCAATAGACAAAATCAGAGGCAACAAGCTGGGATACGGTGAGCAGTTCGAAGAGGGCTTTAATGCAATGGGCCCGCTGGCTATAGCCATGGCTGGTGTAGTAGCAGCAGCACCTGTGCTGGCCATTATTTTGAAACCAATTATCGTACCAATCTATACACTTTTAGGTGCCGATCCTTCCATGTTTGCCACAACTTTGCTGGCATGCGATATGGGTGGTTATCCACTGGCCATGCAGCTGGCAGGTAATGAAACCATAGGAAATTTCTCGGGACTGATTCTGGGAACCATGATGGGTCCCACACTGGTATTTACAATTCCGGTTGCACTATCCATTATCAAAAAAGAGGACCGTCCCTTCCTTGGGGCAGGTATCCTGGCCGGTATGATTACGATTCCTCTCGGCTGTATCGTGGGTGGACTCGTCATGAATATGACACCATACAAGATCGGTATAGGTGAAATCCTCATGAACCTGATTCCGGTTATTATCATTGCGGCACTTATCGTTGCAGGTCTGTGGTTTGCTCCGGATAAAATGATCAGAGGCTTTAATAAGTTTGGTACGGGTGTTACGGTTGTCATCACTGTATTTACAGCTATCGCAGTATTTGAATATCAGACCGGAATCAAGTTCCCGCTGATGAACATCATGGTAGAGCCGGATGCGGAAGGTGCGATTCCGCTGGAATCCGGACTTCTGGTCTGCGGGCAGATTGCCATCGTGTTGATTGGAGCTTTCCCGATGGTTAAGTGGATTACAAAGACATTCGGTAAGGCCTTGAACGCTGTCGGTAAAAAACTCGGTATGGATGAAAATGGTTCTACCGGTCTGGTGGCAACCCTTGCAAATAATATTGCCATGTTCAATATCATGGACAAGATGAATCCAAAAGGAAAGCTGTTAAACGTTGCATTTGCAGTCAGTGCTGCATTTGTCTTCGGAGATCACTTAGGGTTTACCGCCGGTGTGAATTCAGAAATGATTTTCCCTGTTATCGTTGGTAAGCTGGTTGCAGGTATCACCGCTCTGATTTTAGCGAATGTACTGGCTCCGAAGCTGTTGTCCAAAATAGAGTCAGCTATTAAGTAATCAGAATAGAAATGATTTAAGAAAGGAAGTACTGTCCATGAACGTAAGTGAAGAAGTAATACGTGAAATCGTAAAACAGGTTCTTTCAGAGTCTGCGGGTTCTTCACCAAAAGCAGATTTTGTAAAGATAAAAGACCCCAGCGGTATCCTGAAGATTCAGACAGATACGGTAAAGTGTGAACCATTCGAACAAGAAGGAGTGGCGCTGAAAGATGTGGTCACTTTGGAAGAAGCGCCTCACATGGGATGCGGAATCATGGAACTGGATAATACCAGTTTTGAATGGACGCTGACGTATGATGAGTATGATATGGTCATTGAAGGAGTATTGGAGATTGAAATAGACGGCAGAGTACTAAGTGCAAAACCGGGAGAAATCATCTATATCCCCAAGAACAGCCACATCCATTTTCAAACACCATCCAAAACAAGGTATGCGTACTTTACCTATCCTGCTGACTGGCAGTAATATATTGCAGATAAGAGTGTCAAAGGTCTCCAGGCTTTTGGCGCTTTGCTCTTTTAAGAAAAAGAAGGTTATACTATGGATTATAAAACCGATGTGCAGGTACGGAACATTTCGAAGGAAGAACTGATGGAGAAATACTGTTTTCAGGAACAGTTTATGGAGTCCTGCAGACTTTGTCCCTATTATGACAGACGCTGGTCCTGTCCGCCAGGACTGCCCGATGCGCTTTGCTACCTGGAACATTTTTCCAGCGCATATCTGATAGCTGTGAAAGTGGCTTATTCTGATGAAATCAGAAATAAGGTGACGTCCGCAGAGGAAGCAGAATACGTCAGACAGGAATCCTATGAGGTGGTAAAAAGAAAACTGCTATTGGCATTGCTGGAACTGGAAAAAATGATTCCGACCGGAAAATCACTTGGCGCAGGCAGATGTATTCTCTGTGAACACTGTACCAGAGAAGAAGGAAAGCCTTGCAGATACCCTCAAAGGCGGCGCTATTCCATCACAGGATTTGGATTTGATTTCACCGGTATTCTTAAGGATTTATTCGGAATAACTCTGCTGTGGAGCACAAAAGGACTGCCGGAATATGACGTGGCAGTGGCGGCATTTTTTACTTAATGAACTGGAAAATATAAAAGGCTTGTCAAGAAAACAAGAATCCACTATACTATATAAGATATAATGATACCACAAAGTGCGGAGCAATCCGTAGTATCATATGGGCAAAATTTTTTGCCTATACATTAAGATAACAAACAGGAGGCAAGCTTGTGAAAAGAGAAATGATTATCGTTCTGGATTTTGGCGGTCAGTATAATCAGTTGATTGCACGTCGTGTAAGGGAGTGCGATGTATATGCCGAAGTACATCCTTATACAATGTCTCTGGAGAAGATAAAGGAAATGAACCCGAAAGGGATCATATTTACCGGCGGACCGAACAGTGTCTATGGTGAAGATTCTCCAAGATGCGGTGCGGAAATTTTTGAATTAGGTATTCCGATTCTGGGTATCTGCTACGGCTCCCAGCTGATGTCATACCTGCTGGGCGGCACGGTAGAGACTGCACCGGTCAGCGAATACGGCAAGACAGAAGTGGATATAGATAACACATCCGTCATCTTTGAAGGCGTTTCTGAGAAAACAATCTGCTGGATGAGCCATACCGACTATATCTCAAAGGCACCGGAAGGATTTAAAATCACAGCAACCACTCCGGTATGCCCGGTTGCAGCCATGGAATTACCTGAAAAGAAGCTGTATTCCGTCCAGTTCCATCCGGAGGTTATGCACACACAGGAAGGTATGAAGATGCTTTCTAATTTTGTATATAAAGTCTGCGCATGTCAGGGAAGCTGGAAGATGGATTCTTTTGTAGAAAGCACCATTCAGGAAATCCGCGGAAAAATCGGAGACGGAAAAGTGCTCTGTGCGCTTTCAGGAGGGGTGGATTCCTCTGTTGCAGCGGTTATGCTGGCTAAAGCAGTCGGAAAACAGCTGACCTGTGTATTCGTGGATCACGGTCTTCTGAGAAAGAACGAAGGGGACGAGGTAGAATCCGTATTCGGACCTGAAGGCACCTATGATCTGAACTTCATCCGTGTTAACGCACAGGACCGTTTTTATGCGAAACTAAAAGGAGTGACTGAGCCGGAGGAGAAGCGTAAAATCATCGGTGAGGAATTTATCCGTGTCTTCGAGGAAGAGGCTAAGAAAATCGGAACGGTGGATTTTCTGGTTCAGGGAACGATTTATCCCGACGTAATTGAATCAGGTCTTGGAAAATCTGCTACGATTAAGTCTCATCACAATGTGGGCGGGCTGCCTGATTATGTGGATTTCAAGGAAATCGTTGAACCTTTACGAATGCTCTTTAAAGACGAGGTCCGGAAAGCTGGCCGTGAGCTCGGTATTCCGGAGTATCTGGTAAGCCGCCAGCCATTCCCGGGTCCAGGACTTGGTGTACGAATCATCGGAGAAGTTACGGCTGAAAAGGTACGGATTGTACAGGAGGCTGATGCCATATACCGGGAAGAAGTAGCGAAGGCCGGATGCGATAAGGATTTGGGACAGTACTTTGCAGCACTTACGAATATGCGCTCCGTAGGAGTTATGGGGGATGAGAGAACCTATGACTATGCAATTGCACTTCGGGCGGTGCTGACCAGCGATTTCATGACCGCAGAAGCGGCAGAGCTGCCATGGGCTGTCTTGAATAAGGCAACGAACAGGATTGTAAATGAAGTCAAGGGAGTGAACCGGGTGCTGTATGACTGCACGGGGAAGCCACCGGCTACGATTGAGTTTGAGTGACCTAGAAACGCTGGGAAGCCGCTAAATAAGCGACTTCCCAGTTTTTGCGTCAGCAAAATGTCAGCAGAATGAAAAAAATAAAGAGAATTTAAGAATTGCTTCAAGCCCCCTCAAAACAGAGAGGGCTTATTACATTTATCGCATTTTTGATAATAGTATTTCTGTCTTTTCTTTAGCTCGAACTTTGTGATATAATGGTCTCATAAATTAAGACACTTTCCCAGACAGATTTTAATGAATCTGATATACTAAAATCAGTATGAAAGAAAGGATTCATTGCTATGTCCAGACAAAGAAGAAACTTTAGTGCCAAATTTAAATCAGACCTTGTGATTGAGTTACTTAAGGGAGAGAAAGATCTCAATACCCTTGCAACTGAAAATAATATTCAACCCAACTTACTCCGTAACTGGAAGAAAGAATTCCTAAACAACGCTTCTGCAGCATTTGACGACAAGCGAGAGGAAAACCTCAAAGATAAGCTTGCAGAAGAACGCAAAGAGAAGTCGGAGTATGCCAAAAAGGTTGGTCAGTTAACCATGCAGGTTGACTGGCTCAAAAAAAAATCTGAAGAAATTTGTGGACCTGACTACGAGAGTAAGTTTAGTCCAAAACCTTTTGACGACTAAAGAATTACCTGCTTCTGTCGGGGCAAAGCTCCTGGATATCAACCGCACCAGCATTTATTACAAAGGAACGCCTGTATCAGAGGAAGAACTGGCTTGTAAAGAGATCATTGATCACCTTCACACAGATAATCCGACCTGGGGTGCCAGGCAGATGTCAGCACAGTTGAAGCTTCGTGGTTATCATGTTGGTCGCCGGAAAGCACGCCGCTACATGAGCGAAATGGACATTCATCCAATCTACCCAAAGATGAACCTTTCGAAGCGGATGCAGCAAGCTAAGGTATTCCCTTATCTTCTCCGCAATGCTGTCATAGACAAGCCTAATCAGGCTTGGTCGATTGACATTACATATATTCCCATCCGGCATGGATTTTTGTACCTGACTGCTGTAATCGACTGGTACAGCCGCTGTATTGTCGGCTGGGAAGTCGATGATACACTTGATACCCGAATGGTTGTCAATGCCTTGAAAAAGGCTTTTAAGGTTGCAAAGCCACAAATTTTAAATTCCGATCAAGGATGTCAGTTTACAAGTCAACAATATATTGAATTCTTAAAGAAAAATGGAATTCGCCAAAGCATGGATGGGAAAAGCCGTTGGGCTGACAACATCATGATTGAACGCTGGTTTCGTAGCTTCAAATATGAAGAAGCGTACCTTACACAATATAACAATATCAAAGAAGCCAGAGCCGCTATCGGACGATATATTTTCACTTATAATTTTGAAAGATGTCATTCTGCCCTTGACTATCAAAAACCGGCTGAATGCTACTACCCGGCAATGCTACTGCCCTATGTAGCTTGATGCATATATGGATCTGGGGGGTGTTCCACTGCCTTCCCCATACTCCTTGTCACTTATCCACCATATCAGTTCATTATAAAAATCTTAGATTTTTGTCTTGACAACTGAGCCACTATAATTCCTTTAAGATTGATATTCCTATGAGGTAAACTTTGTATGCATAAGTATAGAAAAAATTGCCCCATAAAATCTGTGCCATGTCAAATAAAAGATCTATGTCCTTTATGCCAAAAGAAAACATATCGCTAGAATTAGCAATAATATCGCATAGGTCTGTTTTGTCACAGATGGAAATAGAATTTTGGGCTTCTTTTAATAAAGATACTATCTTATATGTAAAGGAATGGCAGTTTTCAATTGCTGGTTCCGTATTGTTAACTACTGCAGATCGGATTACAGGATGTAAATGTATTTTAAATGAGTCTGCACTTCCAGGGCGATTTTGTATTATCCAACTTTGGCTTATTAAGGCGTTTATATTTGAATTATCACATGATAGCAGTTGCTTAAATAGGCGTTGCCGTATTCCACTGATAGAAGTTAATGATAATTTCATCAAGATTTCTTTTTGTGGATCAGAAAGCTTGCTTGTATCAAATAGTTTTGATACAAACTTATTCATTTTTTCCTGCTGGTATTGATTGTCCTTTTCAATAGGAATTTTACTGATGTCATCATCTTCAGGGCTATACAGTATTGCTGTCATCTCTTCTGGGGTTAAGGTTTCTGCGGCCATTGTTTTTGCAATCAATTCTAAAAGCAAGGTATGCCCTTGGACCATTTCAAAAAGATTATAATACGCAGGCAAATCTTCTGGTGTTATGTTGAATTGCCCATAATGTGTAAATAGTTCTAACTGCTCTTCCTTAGAAAGGGGCTCGATCGGAAGCTGAAATTTAGATGCATCAATTTGAGTTTCACGAGTAGTGAATATCACATGCATTGAAAGTTGTTTTAATCGCTCATAATTATCTTTATCCGCAGGCATGATATCCATATTGTCTATGATTAGGAGAGTATCTTCAGAAAACGTTGCTAAGATTGAAAAACGCTTTTCTAATATTTCATCCTCGGTCAGATGAGATTCATCAAGTCCATTGAAAGGAATTTTTAATAGTGTGCTTTTGATGTCTGTTGAAAATATAACCTGTTGGATCTGACTGTAGTCATTTGCATATTCCAAAGCATATTTTAAAGAACAGTAGGATTTTCCTAATCCACCAATTCCATAAACAATACAGGTTCCTTCTTCTTCTAGTATTCTACGGATATCATCAAACATTTTTTTTCGCCCAAAGAAGGTATTGTTTTGAATCGGATTTTTAAATTTGTTGAAGCGTATTGATGTAGCAGTAGATTCTTGCACTGCAGAAATTAGTTGGTTAGCTTTTTTAGATTCTGAAGCATCTTTATTTTTATTATATGATGTCTCTCTTAATATAGTCATTAAAAAGTCTTTGGCAGCTGATGAACTGTCAATCTTATATTTTTTCTCATAATTTAAATATTCATTGTGAATATAATCGGTAATACAGTCTTTGGATTCAAGAAAAGAATAAAGACACTTTATGCCTTGATAATCTTTAAGAGAGTCTTTTTTGCAGAATACATTTATATAAAAATTTTCTGGAGCAATTCCTTTTATCATATTTTTATTGTTATTCTTGATTCTGCTTATTGTTTCCGGCACGGTACCAAGCCATTCGGCAACTTCTTGTCCTTGTACATTCTGGTCATTCAAAAATTCAAGTAGTATTGCATAGTTCAAGATCATAAAAATCTCCCTCCACATATTCAATTATTTTATTAATTGACGTCAATTTTTGGTCAAGAACTTGATGGGAATTGACATCAACACAAGTTCAATTCTATATCATTCAGGTTGTTACAAATCAGTAGTATTATAATCTTGTAAAGAGGATATAGAGAATAAATAATTCAGTACCATTATACCACAAAAAATAAGGAGGTGCTCTTATGGAAAGAGTAATTAATGAAATATTTGTAATAACAGATGAAGAAGCGGTCTCTGATGAAATTTATCGAATTACCGGACATATTCCGGATATGAATAGAGTTGAAGCTCATATTTCAAAATTAGACAGCACAAAGTATTACCTAGATAATGATCTTAATATCAAGAATATGAATGATACCACGATCAATATGGTTTGGTTGGATACAGGAATGAAAGCAGATTTTGAGAAACCAGTTATGATATCACTGATAAAAAGAAGTGATTATTATAGCGGATATTTTGTAGGAACTCCAGACTATCTTGTAAATGGAATGTGCCGAAAAAATTCTTGTCAAGAAAGAAAGTTACGTGGTCATCTAAGTAAATTTAAAGAACAGTATAGATTGCAAAATGCTGGAAGACTAGAAGAGGAAGTTGATACTGTGAAAAACGAAAACAAGTATGATTTTGAAGCAGTATATGCAAGAAATGATGAACATATTCAAGAGTTGACAAAAGACGTTTATGATAATCTCCTTTTTCCGAATTGGAAGTCTATTTGGGGATTAGACAGATATATCAAAATCATTGGAACAAGAGTGAGCCAGTTAGTAGCACAGAATAGAGATGAATTCTATGTTGTTAATAATATTAAATCTGTAATCGTAAATACAGGAATGATGAATCTGTTTGGGAAGGACTTTCTAATATTATACAGATTTTATGAAAAGTATCAAACGTATATTGCAGAATCAGTTATTCAGAGCAAGCAGGATTATCTGAATAATGGATTTACTAAAGAACAGTCAGCGAAGGAACTAGAACCAATCAATTTCTTTGATGCGGGAACAGAAATCTTTAATCCAATAATTGATGATTTTGATATTAATCAGAACTGTTTGATGCATATTATTCAGCAACGAAAGGAAAGATTCCCTGATTGTATACAGGGGCAGAGTGATGCAAGGATCGCTGGCCAGCTTATAAGTGCACTCGAAAGAGGAATCAGGATGCAACATAGGGATCATTCATATGCAAAAGCTTCTTATTCAGGAAAGAGTGGAAAGGTTTCATGGTTTATGCCATTACATATTGAAAGCCCATTATGTGAGAGCCCAGAACTTGTAATGGCGATAAGAAGGACAGGTGACTTCTATGAAATTAAGACAATCTTACCTTATGATGATAACTTGCAGGATAGGATAACAGCGTTGTCTTTATATAACAAAGTATGGTGAAAAAGGAGGTGTAACAGGATATGAACAATATTGGCTATTTAGCCCATCGTTAGAAACAGATTAATTATCTAATTGAAAGGAGGAGAAGCATGTTTGATTTATTTGATGAACCTGACAGATACTGGAGCAATAATGATTCTGACGGAGAAAGATTCGCAGGATACGATGACGAGGACGGATATACAGACTGGTATGACAGTGATGGAAATTTAGACTGTCGAACAGAGACACCAGATAACTGGGAACAGGAAATGAATGATGCGGGCTATTAAGCCCGATCGTTAAGAACAATAAAAATCAATTTAAGATGGAGGTAACAAAAATGGAAAGTAATTATGGAACTGCAACCGCAATAGCAAGAAAGACATATGAAACAAAAGTTGGGATGGAAGCGTTTGAGAGAGCAGGTAATAACCCTCAATTGAAAGGTATTGTACATGAAGTATTGTATAAAGATGCTCAAACAATGAACCCAAGAAATTTAGTAAATGGGACAAAAGGTATTTTATCGAAATCAACAACTGCTGTTAGAGATGATGTTCTTTTGATGAATAACGGAACCGTGGTTGGTAGAAGTCAATTGAAAGATACAGCACAGTCAATTTCTAAGACTATTAAGCAGGCTTCAAATGGAAAATATGCAGGCACTAAGTTAATGGGGACAAATGAAACAGTACAAGCTTATGAAAAAGCGGTTGAGAATCTTGCGAGCAAAGGGACTAATGTGACACAGAAAATGACTTCTACCGGTATTTCATCAGCTGATACAAGCAGAATCGCGGTGGAAACAATTGGAGGAAAACTTTCGGCACAATCATTAGCAAAAATGGCTGGGAGTTCGGGTATTGCAGGAGGAGTTATTTCAGGTGGAATTGAAACGATTAGTGCAGGAAAAGATTTGTTGGAAGGCACAATTGATGGTGAAGAATTTGTTGGTAGAGTTGCAAAAGAAACGGTTGGCGGTGGAATATCAGCAGCTGGTGGAAGCGCAGCAGCAACGGTGGTTTCCGCAGGAGTTGCGACAGCTCTAGCAACTACTACAGCGCCAGTATGGATTCCAGCAGCTGTTGGAATTGGTGCAGCAGTTGTAGTGGGTTCAGCAATTAAGGGGATTTGGGATTCAATATTTTAATTATTAATACGTGCAATTCCCCAATGATTACATCGTACGTACATGTTTTTAATGAAGCTGCAATTTCTTTGAGTGCTTGTAAAGGGGGAGTCTATTCGACAAAATTATATATTTAGTTCTGATGGCAGCTATGCTGATGACAACTGCCATCAGAACAAAGAGTATTTTAAGAGTATTCAATTGGTGCGATTGCATCTCTCAATGAAGCGATAGGATTGTCTGTAGTAGATGTACAGAGAATAAGCCAATCATAGGGATTCCCTGGAAATAATTCTTCGTAACCGCATGCAGTTAATAATGCGTTAATTTCTTCTAAATATATATCAAACACAGAAGTTAGATACAAGAGAGGGACGTCTTTTTTCTGAAAACCAGCCTTTAACAGTGCTTTTAGTAAAAATCACTTCTTATTTTTTGAAAAATAAGAAGTGATTAAAGTAATATTAAGTTTAATTTAGAGCAACGTCAAATGTTTGCAAGGAATCCTTATACTGCATCTGCATTATCTTGTCATCTAACGTCCCAGCTTTATATGCCGCAATTATTTCCCACACTGTATGGTTCAGCGCAGTGGACAACACAGAGCTATAAAAGTAAACCCCTAACAGTGTTTCACCATCAAAAGAGTTCGTCTCCCTCTCAATCTCTATTCCTGACTTCTCCAGATAGGTTATCATAGAAAGATACTCCGCATAAGCATTGGCTGCATCACCAGTAGCTTCTAACAATTCTGAATGTTTAAATATTGCACAGCAAACAAAGGTTCCGATTCCAGATCTTTCAGGAGCTGAAGCAATCTGTATATCAAATCCACTTCTAATTAATTTTTCAAATAAAAGAATAAATTCATTAACTTTTTTTATACTATAAGAGTTATTCACAAACGGCTTGTATTTTTCCTGTACTTTAGCCGCATTTGTTTTCTCTATTTCCATAGTATCAAGTGGGAATCTGTATTTCCAAAGTAAATATTCTTTATCATCATATCCTGAATCTTCTGAATAGGATAGAAGTTGTGATTTGGCTCGGTACCAGCTGTCGAGCTTATAGTTAGTGTATCGAAACAATGGGTGTGACTCGTCAAATGACAATACATACCGATCGGCTTCCTTTTCTATTACCAGTCCGTGATTTTTCTCTAATTCAAATAAGATCTGCATCAGATCTAGATCAGAATAGATATCATGATCTTTTAATGCACTTACATCTACATCAAGAGCGGTTGCAATCTCTTTTAACTTATCTTCTTTTGGAATCATTTTATGACTTTCATACTGTCGTATTCGAACATCGGCAGTAGCAGCTGAAAATCCAGCTTTGATACCAAGTTCTTTTTGAGTCATACCTCTTAGATCACGTATGGCTCTTATTTTGTATCCAACTGACATCTCAAAAATCACCTCATTTTCTTAATGATGAACCCATTTTATCATAGAATAGAAAAAATAGAAAGAACAGAAATAAATATGTTTCTGTATAATAAAATCAAGATAGTAATAAATTTATTTCTATTCCACATATTACCCGAGAGGAGAGAAATGTATGGAAGTGATGGAAAAAACAGTTTATGTAGATGTAAACGAGGTATGTGCTGATTGGGGAGTTTGTCGAAGCAAAGGATACGCCATTATTAAGGAATTATCGGAACGAATGAAAAAAGAAAATCCGAAGTTACTTGTAATGAGTGGAAAAATCAATCGTATCTATTACGAAGAAGCATGCATGAAGAGGTAACTGGTGATGAATTTTAGAGAAAAGAAAAAGCCCCTGTTGGAGCAGGAGCTTGGGCACATGACTATGCATGTACGTTACATATAAATGTATTCTAGCATAGTCGCCGCCCCTTTTCAATTGAAAGGAGTGATTTTTTGGCAGTTTTAAAGAACAAAACCCAAGGACTATATGTGAACGTAAGCAAAGATATTTTACTTGATCAAAAGCTTAGTTTGAGAGATCGAGGAATGCTGGTAACAATATTGTCCCTATCAGACAATTGGGATTTTAATTTGAAAGGCTTTTCAAAAATTCTACCAGACGGTGTGGATTGCATCCGATCTAGTGTGAATGAATTAATGAAAAGAGGATATCTGACTGGTGGACAAGAGAGAACTGGGAGAGGGCGCTTTGGTAAAAATGTGATTGAAGTGCATCAGGTACCAGTCCCACCGCAATTGGAAAATCCGATTACGGTAAATCCGTTCACGGAGAAATCGAAAACGATTCCTTCGATTACGGGCATACCGCATACGGAACATCCAACACAAGTAATTAATAACAAAGTAAATAACAAAAGAGTAAATAATCATCAATCAATCTTTCAGAGGAAGGATGGAGAGACAGAAGTAATACCTACGATATCAAAAAGTCTGGTTCCCATGCAGGAGTTGATAGAACGGTTTGAATATCGTGAGTTGTGTCAAATCTTATCCTATCACCATCTATTACAAGAATGTAGGGAGTGCCAGTTATCACAATATGAAATCAAAGCACGTGTCATAGAGGAGCTGAAATATCTAATCAGTTATGAAACTCTAGTTTTTGATGGAGATGGTGCAATGGTAGATGCCTTGCTTGACTATATGAGTGAGATTATCGCCACAGATAGAACAATTACTTTTAATAATGGTGAAATCTACGATGCAAGGTCAATGGGAAATCAATTTTATCGTCTCGACAGTGGAGCCATCCGATATGTTCTTGAAAAATTTGATGATGTTTCTCAGGATACAAGGATTGTGAATAAGAAGAATTATTTGATCCGAATGTTGCTCACAGCAAAAAGTGATCTAGAAACCAGTATTAAGAGTGATGTGAATTATGATATGGCACATTGGCACGAAAGGGGGAATGAATAGTGTCAGTTTTTAAAGATAATTGGAATGGCTATGATGGGAAGCGTTGGAGAGTATCTCTGCGCTATACCGATTGGCAGGGGAAAAAGAAACAACATGATAAACGAGGTTTTGAGACCAAAAAGGATGCATTAGCATATGAGCGGGATTTTTTGGCAAAGAAAAGTAAGGATATCAATATGGGATTTGGAGTCTTTATTGATGTTTATCTTTCCGACATTAAACCGCAGATTAAGCTGAACACCTACAGGACAAAGGTTCATATCATCAATACCCATATTAGACCGTATTTTGAAGAAAAGAGTTTATCAGAAATCTCTCCTACAGATATTTTACAGTGGCAGAACGAACTGTTAAGTAAGCGAGATGAAAATGATAAAGGCTATGCCTAGACGTATCTGCGAACACTTCAAAATCAGCTGACGGCAATATTTAATCATGCAGTCCGCTACTATGACTTGGCAAAGAATCCTTGTAGCAAGGGTAAAAAGATGGGGAAAGCAAAGGCAAAGGAAATGTTGTTCTGGACGAAAGAAGAATATACCAAATTTGCGGATGCAATCAAAGATAAACCAATCTCATATTATGCCTTTGAGATTTTGTATTGGACAGGAGTACGAATGAGCGAAATGCTTGCACTAGAGCGTGGAGATATCAATTTAGAAAAGAGAACATTAAAGATTGATAAGCAGGTACAAAGAATTGATGGGATTGAATACACCACCACACCAAAGACCGACAAGGGAAATCGTGTGATTGAACTACCAGAATTTCTTTATAATGAATTGGAGGATTATTTTGGAATGATATACAAAATCGATGAACATACGAGATTGTTTAACATTACAAAAAGTTATCTGCATCATGAAATGGATCGAGGTTCGAAAGCGGCTGGTGTAAAAAGAATTCGTATTCACGACCTGCGTTATCCAAACGTTTGGATTTCCTTCGGCATTCACATGAATGCCGTTCATTAGGGTATTTCTAGGACAGCCGATTATTCGGCTGCCTTTTGCAGTTCTAAGGCTTCACGTTCAGCCTTTTCTTTCTCGTACTTGCGGCGCATATAATTGCGATTCCAAGCACGCTTCTTACGTTTCTTTTCTTCCACTTTGAATTCTTCGGGAGTCAATTCCTTCATTGGAGCATCGAGTTTTCCAACATATTTTAGATAAATATCAATCTGCTGCATACGCACACCAGAAGATTTGTCTGCCTCATGAACCACAATTTTATCTACAAATTCGTGAATCATGGGAGTAGTAAGTTCGGTGAAGTCAGTATATTTGTGAACTAATTCAACAAACTTATCTACTCGGTTAGAATCTTCTGTATAGGATGATAATTTTGATTGCAGATTGGCAACAGATTCTTCTAAATTGGATTGCTCGTTTTCGTATTCTTCGAGGAGAATTTCAAAACGCTTGTCTGATAATTTCCCTTTGACATTATCTTCATAAATCTTTTTGATTAGTTGATTCAATTCGATAATTCTTTTCTCTTCTTTTGAAAGACGTTTTTGTAAAGACTTGGCAGCATCAGCTCTTTGAATTTCAGAAGCATTTCTTACCTTTGCAATAAACTCTTCTTCATGCTCACGAACAAATCCGCAGGTGGCTTTAATCGTCTCTAAAATCAATTCTCTGACCACATCAGTACGAATATGGTGCTGTGTGCATTTATCCACGAAATTGGTCTTATTAAGGCTGTAGGTGGAACAATGGTAGTTATCCTGTGCATTGGTGTACTTGCCAGTCGGATTTCCATCTGCATCTTTCTTCTCATAGCCGCCAGTACGATGATTATACATCTTCGCACCACAGTCAGCACAAAACATCAGACCTGTTAATGGATTTACATAACCACGTTTGCAGGGCTGTCTCTTTGTCTTTCAAATCTTCTGAACCATATTCCAAGTATCTTCATCCACAATCGCTTCCTGTGTATTTTCAAAGATAACCCAGTCTTCTGGATCCACTTTTTTGGAGAGCTTGTCTTTGTAGGATTCTTTGTAATTACGGAAATTAACGGTATGACCCATGTACTCTTGCTTTTTCAGCATATCAGTAATGGTGCTGGCTGTCCAAGTGTATGGCTTTGACATATCACAAGAGCCTTTGCAACTGCCAAGTCCCTGTATTGCAAGATAGTAAAAGGGACGTTCCACTTTTTCAGAGGTAAGCAGTCTGGCAATCTGTGATGGTCCCAGTCCGTCAATGATTAGCTGAAAAATACATCGTACATTTGCAGCGGCTTCTTCATCAATCAGCCAGTGGTTTGCATCCTCTGGATCTTTCTTGTATCCGTAAATAACATTTCCAGTGAGATGCTTGCCTTCCATACCTTTTGCATGGAGGACAGACTTGATTTTGCGGCTGGTGTCTCTTACATACCACTCATTCATGATATTAAGAAATGGAGCAAATTCGTTGCTTTCTCCGTTGATACTGTCTACACCATTGGTAATGGCAATGAAGCGGACTTGTTTCTCACGAAATAGTACATCTGTATAAAAACCTACCTGTAGGTAATTGTGTCCAATACGGCTCATATCTTTTACAATGACACAGCCTACAAGACCATCTTCAATATCGTTCAGTAATCGCTTCCAGTCAGGACGCTCAAAATTAGTGCCTGACCATCCATCATCGGTGTAGTGAATGAGATTCGTAAATCCCTGTTCTGTGGCATATTTCTCCAAAAGCTTCTTCTGGTTAATAATGCTGTTGCTGTCTCCCGATAATTCATCATCTCGGGACAATCTTTCATAGAGTGCAGTAATTTTCTGCTGTTTCGGTTGTTTTTTCATGTTGTTCTCCTTTCAAACAACCGGCTCATCTGTGGATTTATTGTACCACGAGAGAGCCGGCATGTGTATAAAAATATTGGTTTTGGGACAAAAAGAAAGACAGAGCTGGTGGCTCTGCCTTGTGGGGATTTCTTGTCCTTCACTAATAGGAGAAATCTAGTAGATAAATCGGAACTGTTTTGAAAAAATAATTCCCCCGAATTCGGGGGAATTAAAATGCGGTTGTTCTATGCTAATTTATATACTTCCTGTTCAAATTCCTGCTCTGTATCTACAAAAGAATATGGTTCATATTCGCCAAAAGCAGAGGGACGGCTGATGGTAACTAACTGGATTTTATCTGTTCCTATTTCAGCAATCAGTTTCTTTTTGAAATCTGCCAGATGCTGACCATGAGTGGTTTGTAATGCCAGACATCCAACATCATTAAATTTCTTTGCAATCAGATAACACATGATGCAACACCTCCTTAAATTCTTGTTCTGTTCTGATTTTACCAGATTCAAAGGCTTTTCGCAATACACATCCAATATTATTATGGTAATTTCGTTTATAAACGTATTTGTGAAGCCAGTTGTTTAGCTGTCTGTCATAATAAGTATTATATTGAATTTCGATGGGATAGTGAATACTGCTTAATTGAAAGTAAACATGGATACCACGATACCCATCATCATGAGCCTTGCCCTGAGACATATCCGCCACTCGTATCTTATCATTTTCCCCAAGATACAAAACATCTTCATAATTATCACATAATGCACGAAAACCGAGCATATCGTTAAATACTTTTCCGGCCTGATGATCTGGATAATACCGTTCATATTTTAGAAATGCGGATTGAATACTCTTTACACGATAATCGGTTGCTATATCGTGAAGAAAATCACAACGGTCGTACCATTCGTTAATTTCTTCTAATTCAGTGAAGAGTGCATCCTTATCAAAGTAATGCAGATTCTTCTTTAAACGAATACCAAGTTTGGATTGATAAGATAGTTTTTCCAATTTTTCCATGGATAATCCATCTTTTTTCAAAATATCATCATTCATAGGTAGTCCCCTTTTGCTTGAAATGCGGAACCTGTCGGTAATTCCGACAAGTTGAAAATGTTTGTAAATGAATTATTCCCCAACTTGAGGAACAATTTGATTTAAACTATTGTATTTTTAAAGGTGTCGAATTTGACTCCTTTAGAAATTGTGTTGTAGTTGTTTGGAATTACCGAACAACTGAATTCTAATCATCATCCTCATCCATCGCATCCATCTTTTTACTTCTACTCTTATACACATTGTACTGATTCTTACACTGCGGACTACAGAATTCTGCGTTAGGTCGGCTGGCGATAAATGCTTTACCACAATGCTTGCATACCTTGATGGAAGATTTCTCATCGGTCAGCATGAAGCTGAACATCATCTGGATCTGTAAGAGCAGGGAATGAAAATCCCACACAATCGTTGGTCGATCTAATAGTTCCACATGATAGGTTGGTGCAATTCCACCAAAGGCAGCCATGCCCTGACGGTAAAGTCGTTTCTGGTCTTCATCCAATATATCTAAGTCCTGATAGTACAGGAAACTTGTTACAAAGGTAAAAGCCCAGTCTTTAAATTCTTCCACCAGCCAGTCGTATCGCTCTGCATATTCTTTTTGAAAACTCATGGTCACTGCCTGCGGTTTATTTTGCAGAGCCATTGTAATTGCCATCATGTCAATATCTGTTATGTTCCACATAGATTCTCGATTTCTTTTCGCAAAGGAAATAGGTTCAAATGGAAAGAAATAGGAAAGGTATTCATCTGTGGACATGGATTCTTCTTTTATGAAATGGTTCAGTGGTAAGTAAACTGATTCATAAGTAAT